>NZ_VYXP01000001.1 GCF_008725655.1 Marinihelvus fidelis
ACCCCGAACCCACACCCCCACCCCGCAACACCCCCGTCAGGTATAATTGCGCGCCCCCGAGTTGAACTGGCTGCCCAGCGGCCCCATTTCGGGGAAATGACATAATAATTTGAGGCATTCCATGGACTTTTTCATTGCTTCCGCATACGCACAGGACGGCGCCCAACCCGGCGGCCTGGCGCAGTTCCTGCCGCTGATCCTGATCTTCGTGTGTTCTATTTCCTGCTCATTCGCCCGCAGATGAAGCGCGCCAAGGAGCACAAGGCGCTGGTCGCAGGCCTGGGTAAGGGCGACGAGATCGTCACCAACGGCGGCCTGCTCGGCAAGATCGTTGACCTCAACGATTCCTTCGTGACCCTTGAGCTGGCGGACAACGTCCAGATCAAGATCCAGCGTCACGCCATCGCCAGCGTCATGCCGAAAGGCACGATCAAGTCCTCCTGATAGCGGCACCAGAAACCGTAACAGGACCACCCTCAGGGAGCGTTCCATGAACCAGTATCCAGCCTGGAAGTACGTGCTGATTCTCCTGGTGATTGCCGTGGGCGTGATTTACGCGCTGCCCAACCTTTACGGCGACCACCCGGCGGTGCAGGTGACTTCCGCCCGTGGCTTCCAGCTTCCGCTGGAGATCGAGACCACGATCGACGACACCCTTGCCAGCGAGCAGATTCCGTTCCTCGGCACCGAGCTGGGCGACAATCGCGTGCTGGTTCGGCTGAGCAACACCGACGACCAGCTGCGTGCCTCCGACGCGCTGCAGAAGACCCTGGGCGACGGCTACGTCGTGGCCCTGCACATGGCCCACGCCACCCCGGGCTGGCTGCGCGCCTTCGGCGCCAAGCCGCTGACCCTGGGCCTGGATCTGCAGGGCGGTGTGCACTTCCTGATGCAGGTGGACATGGAAACCGCCCGCAGCCAGCAGCTCGACCGCTATGTCGATGACATTCGCGCCGCGCTGCGCGAGGCCGGCATCCGCTACGTGTCGGTCCGTCATGAGAACGAGAACGTGCTCATCCAGCTGCGCTCCGAGGCCGACCGCGAAGAGGCCGAGCGCATCATCAACCGTGACCAGAGCCTGGACGGCCTGGACCTGGAAGAGCTGCCGGCCGGCGAGACCTTCGGCCTGTCCGGCACAGTGCTGGAACGCCAGTTGCTGGAATTGCAACAGACCGCGCTGAAGCAGAACATCACCACGCTGCGTAACCGCGTCAACGAACTGGGCGTGGCCGAGCCGGTCATCCAGCAGCAGGGCGCCGACCGCGTGGTCGTGCAGCTGCCCGGCGTGCAGGACATGGCCGAGGCCAAGAAGATCATCGGCGCCACGGCCACCCTGGAGTACCGCGCCGTGGACGAGGTCAATGACGCGTTTACCGCGCAGCAGACCGGCCGCATTCCATCTGACTCGCGTATGTACAGCTACCTGGGCAGCCCGCTGCTGCTGAAGAAGCGCCTGATCGTGTCCGGTGATCAGCTCATCGGCGCCTCCGGCGGTTTCGACCAGCAGAGCGGCACGCCGATGGTGTCCGTCACTCTGGACGGCGTCGGCGCCTCGCGCATGCTGGACTTCACCCGCGAGAACGTCGGCAACCGCATGGCGGTGGTCTACATCGAACAGAAGCCAGGCGGTGAGCGCGTCGAGGAAGTGATCTCGGTCGCCAACGTCCGTGAGCCGTTTGGCAAGCGTTTCCAGACCACCGGGCTCGACTCCATCGGCGAAGCCTCGCAGCTGGCTCTGCTGCTTCGCGCCGGTGCCCTGGCCGCGCCCATGGAGATTGCCTTCCAACGCACCGTCGGCCCCTCACTGGGTGCCGACAACATCGCCCGCGGCTTCAAGTCGGTGATTATCGGCTTCGCCCTGGTGCTGGTGTTCATGGCCATCTACTACCGCACCTTTGGCCTGTTCGCCGACATCGCGCTGTTCTGCAACCTGGTGTTGCTGCTGGCGCTGCTGTCGATGCTGGGCGCCACGCTGACCATGCCGGGTATCGCCGGTATCGTCCTGACGGTGGGTATGGCGGTGGATGCCAACGTGCTCATCTTCGAGCGTATCCGCGAGGAGCTGCGCAACGGCAACACGCCGCAGGCCAGTATCCGCGCGGGTTATGACAAGGCGTTCTCGACCATCGCGGATGCCAACGTCACCACGCTGATCGCCGCCTTCGTGCTGTTCCTGTTCGGCAGCGGCCCGGTGAAGGGCTTCGCTGTAACGCTATCGCTGGGCATCATCACGTCCATGTTCACCGCCATCATGGGTACGCGCGCGCTGGTGAATCTCTACTACGGCCGCCGCGCGCGGGTCGAGAAACTGGCGATTTGAGGGCGATCACATGAGACTTCTCAAGGACAAGACCAATATCGACTTCATGGGCAAGCGCAAGATCACGCTTGTCTTCTCCGCCATCCTGATCATCGTCGCCCTGGTGACGCTGCCGACCATGGGCCTGAACTTCGGCCTGGACTTCACCGGCGGTACCGAGGTCGAGGTGCGCTTCAACGAGGCGCCGGATGTGGGCGCCGTGCGTGAATCGCTGGCAGGCGCCGGCATGGATGACGCCACGGTGCAGACCTTCGGCTCCAGCACCGACATGCTGGTGCGGATTCCGCCGCACGAGGGTGATTCCAACGCCGACACCCAGGCCACCCAGGTGATCGAGGCGCTGGCCCAGGACTTCCCGTCCGGTGTGGAAATGCGTTCCTCGGGCTTTGTCGGCCCGCAGGTGGGCGAAGAGCTGACCGAGCAAGGCATCCTGGCGGTCATCTACGCGCTCATCGGCATCTTCATCTACGTCATGTTCCGCTTCCAGTGGCGCTTCTCCGTGGGCGCCGTGATCGCGGTTATCCATGACATCCTGGTGACGCTGGGCATGCTGGCCATCCTGCAGATCGACTTCGATCTGACCGTGGTCGCGGCGTTGCTGGCCGTGGTCGGTTATTCGCTGAACGACACCATCGTGCTGTTCGACCGCATCCGCGAGAACTTCCCGCGCATGGGCAAGAGCACGCCGACCGAGGTCATCAACCGCTCCGTCAACGAGACCCTGTCACGTACGTTGATGACGTCGTTGACCACGCTGCTGGTGCTGATCGCGCTGTTCTTCTTTGGCGGCGAGATCATCCACGCCTTCGCCTGGACGCTGATCGTCGGCGTTGTCGTGGGTACCTACTCGTCCATCTACGTGGCCAGCGTCGCGCTGTTGCTGCTGGGTGTCAGCAAGCAGGACCTGCTGGTTATCGAGAAGGAAGGCGCCGAGATCGACTCCATGCCTTGATGGGTGACGCGTTACGCGTTACGCGTGACTCGTAACGCGTGGACCGGGCGGCCATCGGCCGCCCTCGGTTACAAAAAAACCCGCCGGTTGGCGGGTTTTTTTACGTCCGGGATGTCGCCGGGCTTAGAGTGGCGCGGGTCCGGCCGCTACGCCCTTCGCGTCACGCGTCACGCGTCACCAGCCTCACCCGTTCTTGGCGGCCTTCCAGGCCGGCTCAATCAGCTGCCGCAGCGGCGTCATCAGCTTGTACGGCGCGGCGATCACGCTGCCGGAGTTTTCCAGGCGGTCATTGCCGTCGAAGTCGGTGCAGACGCCGCCGGCTTCGCGGACCAGCAGGGCGCCTGCGGCCACATCCCAGGCCGCGGTGCCAATCTCGAAGTAGCCGTCCAGGCGGCCGGCCGCGGTCCAGGCCAGGTCCAGCGAGGCGGCGCCGGCGCGGCGAATATCCTGGATGCGGCGGAACACCGAACTGAACATCTTCGTGTACATCGGCATCAGTTCGCGTTTGCGGAACGGGAATGCCGTGGAGATGATGGCGTCGTCCAGCGTCGTGCGCTGCGATACGCGGATGCGGCGCTGGTCCAGGAACGCGCCCTTGCCGCGGCTGGCGGTGAACAGCTCGTCACGCATCGGGTCGTAGACCAGCCCGTGCTCGGTGCGGCCATTGACCTGCAGCGCAATGGACACAGCAAAATGCGGGATCCCCTGGATGTAATTGCTGGTGCCGTCGACCGGGTCGATGATCCAGACGTGGTCGGATTCGCCCTGCATACCGCCTTCCTCGCCCAGGATGGCGTGGTCGGGGTAGTACTTGCGGATTTCTTTTACAATCACGTCCTCGCAGGCCTGGTCGACTTCGCTGACGTAGTCGTAACGGGCCTTTTTGGCAACCGGGACACTATCCAGGTTGCGCAGATTTCTGCGCATCAGTTCGCCGGCGGCGTGGGCCGCCTCGGTGGCGACATTGATTGCGGGATGGGCCATGACTGAAACACTCGACGACAGGGCGGCACAGGATACCAGAACAGCGGCGCAGGCGGCAGAGCGACTGGCCCGCGTGCGTATCGTGCTGATTCACACCACCCATCCCGGCAACATCGGATCCACCGCCCGCGCCATGAAAGTGATGGGGCTTTCGCAGTTGCACCTGGTCGCCCCCGAAGCGGCCTTTCCCAGCGCCGATGCCACCGCGCTGGCCTCCGGCGCCGCCGACCTGCTGCAAACCGCGCAGGTTCATGACGACCTGGACGGCGCGCTCGAGGGCTGCTCGCTGGTCCTGGGCACCAGCGCGCGCCTGCGCAGCCTGTCGATGCCGCAGATGGATGTGCGCCGCGCCGCCGTCGAGGCGCTGGCGGAGGTGTCCGCCGACAGCGCTGGCGACGTGGCTATCCTGTTCGGCCGCGAGGCCTGGGGCCTGACCAACGAGGAGATCCAGCGCTGCCACCAGCTGGTGCATATCGAGACCAACCCCGAGTTCGGTTCGCTGAACCTGTCCCAGGCCGTGCAGGTGGTGGCTTACGACCTGCGCATGGCGGCCCTGGACGAGACCGGCGTGGAGCGTGCACCGCTGGACTGGGAGCCCGTCGACGCGGTCCAGATGGAGCGGTTCTACGAGCACCTGGAGCAGACCCTGCTGGATATCCGCTTCCTTAACCCCGACCAGCCCAAGCGCCTGATGGGCCGCCTTCGGCGCCTGTTCAACCGCGCCCGGCCGGACCAGAACGAGATGAACATCCTGCGCGGCATCCTGGCCGCGGCGCAACGCGAGGCCAAGCCCGAAGACCGCTCCGGGGACTGACGTTTTACCGATTCCCGGTTTGAATTCCGGTGTGCTTCTGATACGGTTTAACCAGGGAGTGAGTCAGGGAAGATATCGCTACCATTGGTGGCGACAGGGACCACGGAAAAGGTTCTGAGTTCGAATGAATTTACACCTCCCTTCAGCCCGGGTGCGTCCGGGTTCGGTGCCGCATCTTTCCCTGTCTCGCGTTTGAAAACCCACCTCGTCCCCTGCGTGGGCCCTCGAGCAACTCCCTTTTGCCGGAAACGGTGGACCTTCGCGTCGTTGGCGCGTCGGCGTTTCCGGGAAATGCCGCCCATCGGGTTCCTCTCCCTTCTCGTAAGGGCGGCGCAAGACAGCGGGCCGGCTCGGAGCCGGCCCGCTTTTTTCATGCTGGTTTGACAAGTCCGTCACATCCAACTGTTAAAATGGAGGCTGATTCCGCACTGCACCCTGTCGCAACATGAACGACACCAGCGCCGACACCGACATTGATTCGGGCGTCAGTACGCCCACGCGCCCCGATGCCGAGTGGTTTGAGGCGGTCTGGAAGGTTGTCAGTGATATCCCCCGCGGCCACGTGCTGACCTATGGCGACGTCGCCAGGCTTTCCGGCCTGCCACGCCAGGCCCGCCGCGTCAGCCAGGCAATGCGCCGCGCTCCCAATGACGTGGAACTGCCCTGGCACCGCGTCATCAACGCCCAGGGCAAGATTTCCTTCCCGCCCGATTCCGCCGGCTACGAGCGCCAGAAAGACCTGCTGCAGGAAGAGGGCGTGGTGTTCATCGACGGCCGAATCGACCTGGACCGCTTCGGCTACAAGGGCGCGCTTGACTGCCTGTTCTGGGGTGAGCCGGGGGTCAGTAAGACTTAGGGCGCATTTTCAGGGCTTTCCAGTCGTTGAAGACATTCCAGCCCCGGTCCCTGCGAAGCCTCAGTCGGCCGAAGCGATCAGCCCGAGCGCCTTGGCGTGATGGCGCAGGTGGTCGTCGATAAAGCTGGCCACAAAGAAGTAAGAGTGGTCATACCCTTCACGTAACCGGATTTCGAGCGGGTGGTGCGCGCAGATTGCGGCCTGCTCCAGCGCGCCGGGCTTTAATTGCTCGCCCAGGAACGGGTCGTCGGCGCCCTGGTCGATCAGGATGGGAAGCTGGATGTCGACGTCGGTGAGTAGCTGGGTGGCGTCCCATGCGCGCCAGTCGTTGCGGTCGTCGCCCAGGTAGTGGCTGAAGGCCTTCACGCCCCAGGGGCAGTCGGACGGGTGGCAGATGGGCGCGAAGGCGCTGACCGAGGCGTAGCGTTCCGGCTCGCGCAGGGCGCAGAGCAGGGCGCCGTGGCCGCCCATCGAATGACCACTGACGGCGCGCTGGCCGGTGACCGGCAGGTTGGCTTCCACCAGGGCCGGCAGCTCCTTAGTCACGTAGTCGTACATGCGGTAGTGCCTGTCCCACGGCGCCTGCGTCGCGTTGACGTAGAAGCCGGCGCCGGAGCCGAAGTCCCAGTCGTCGTGCTCGCCGGGCAGGTCGGTGCCACGCGGGCTGGTGTCCGGGCAGACGATTGCCAGGCCCAGTTGTGCGGCCAGGCGCTGTGCACCTGCCTTTTGCATGAAGTTCTCGTCGGTGCAGGTCAGGCCCGACAGCCACCACAACACCGGCACGGGGCCGGTATCGGCCTGCGGTGGCAGGTAGACACCGAATTCCATGTCGCAGTTGAGCGTGGCGCTGGCGTGCTTGTAGCGTTCGACCCGGCCGCCGAAGCTGCCGGTGGATGACAGTTTTTCCATGTGTGCGGGGTCCCGGCTCAGAAAATCACCACGGAGCGGATGCTCTCACCGTCGTGCATCAGGTCAAAGGCTTTATTGATGTCTTCCAGGCCCATGGTGTGGGTGACCATGTCGTCCAGGTTGATGCCGCCGGCCATGTATTTATCCACGTAGCCCGGCAGTTCGGTGCGGCCGCGCACGCCGCCAAAGGCGGTGCCGCGCCAGACCCGACCGGTGACCAGCTGGAACGGCCGCGTGCTGATTTCCTGGCCGGCCCCGGCGACACCGATGATGATCGACTCGCCCCAGCCCTTGTGGCAGCACTCCAGCGCCGCGCGCATGACCTCGACGTTGCCGATGCACTCGAACGAGTAGTCCACGCCGCCGTCGGTCAGGTCGACGATCACGTCCTGGATGGGCGCGTCATAGTCTTTCGGGTTGACGAAATCGGTGGCGCCCAGCGCCTTGGCCATGTCGAACTTGTCCGGGTTCATGTCGATGGCGACGATGCGTTCCGCACCGGCCATCACCGCGCCCTGGATCACCGCGAGACCAATCCCGCCCAGGCCGAACACGGCCACGGTCGAGCCCGGCTCCACCTTCGCGGTGTTCAGTACCGCGCCAATGCCGGTGGTGATGCCGCAGCCCAGCAGGCAGACCTTGTCCAGCGGCGCCGCCGGATTGATCTTCGCCAGCGCGATCTCCGGCACCACGGTGTATTCGCTGAACGTGGAGGTGCCCATGTAGTGGAATAACGGCTCACCGCCGGACGAAAACCGCGAGGTGCCGTCGGGCATCAGGCCCTGGCCCTGGGTGGCGCGGATCTTCTGGCACAGGTTGGTCTTGCCGGACTTGCAGAACGAGCACTCGCGGCACTCCGGCGTGTACAGCGGGATCACGTGGTCGCCCGGCTTCAGCGAGGTCACGCCCGGGCCGACTTCCTCGACCACGCCGCCGCCCTCGTGGCCCAGGATGGCCGGGAACAGGCCCTCCGGGTCGGCGCCCGACAGCGTGAAGGCGTCGGTGTGGCAGACGCCCGTGGCGACGATGCGCACCAGCACTTCACCGGCCCTCGGGCCGGCGACGTCGATTTCCTCGATGACCAGGGGCTGCCCGGCGGCGCGGGCAACGGCGGCACGTGATTTCATGGTGTTCTCCTTTCAGATTCGTGTTGGACGGTGGGTTCCACGCCAGGTTCCATGTCGGTCTTCGTGGCTGGCTCCACCGGGTCGTTCAGTTTTTCCCGCTCACGCTCGTGCATGGCGAGATCGGTGACGGTCTTCAGCAGCACCAGCACCAGCAGCAGCCCCAACGGGCTGCCCAGCGCCTGGGCCGCGATGCCACCGAAAATGATGGTGATATGAAGCACGATGATACGCCCGTAGGGACGCGCCATCATCTCGCCCACCGTGGCCGTGCGCCACTCGCCGCGGCCGATGTAGTTGGCGAAGAAGGAATAAAGGTGGCTGATGGCCAGCGCGGCCAGGGACATCGCCAGCGCCGTGGTCATGAAGTCGGGAATCGACTGCCAGTAGTCCATGCCATGACTACCTTCTTTCTCGAACAGGTCGAACACGAAGGCGCCGTGCACCAACGTGAATATGCCGTAGTGGACGCAGAAAAACGGCACCATGAACAGCTTGGCGCCGATGTTGATGATCCACAGGATCTTTTTCGCCGGTGCCGGAATTTCGTCACGCGGCACTTCCTTCGGGATCGGCAGCGGCGAGGCCATCAGCATGCGCAGCACGTTGATCACGCCGATGATGACGTTCTCGGCCCAGTACAGGAAGACGATCTCGAACACGCTCCAGTCGTAGCGCAGCACGCCCACCAGCACGCCCAGGTTGACGGCCAGCAGTACCCAGCCGGACCGCCGCCGCAGCGCGTCACGCAGCGTCTGGCGGATGGAAAAACGCCGCCCCGGCTTATCGGGGCGGCGTTGACTTCCCTTGCGCGGTGACCGGCTCAATCGTGGTGGTGCCCGATTTCGCCTTCGGTGAACAGGTAGTCCTTCAGTTCCTTGTCGAAGCGCGGGTCGCGGCGGCGAATCCATTCGAGCACCATCGCCGCGTGCTCTTTCTCCTCGTCGCGGTTATGGGCCAGGATCTTGGCCAGTTCCGGGTCCTTGCAGGCGTCAACGCGCTGCTGGTACCAGTCGACCGCTTCCAGTTCTTCCATCAGCGAGATGATGGCCCGGTGCATGTCGCGGGTCTCGTCGCTGAGCTCTTCTACAGGTTCGTGATAGCCCTCGTTTGACATGAGCGATTACTCTCCTTCTTTCACTTCGTGAATGTGAACATCGCGCTGCGGGAACGGGATATTGCAGCCCGCGGCTTCCAGTTCAGCCTTGGCTTTCTCCATGATTTCCGCGCGCACGACCCAGTAGTCAGAGGTCGCGGTCCATGGCCGGACCCAGAAGTTGACGCTGGAATCGGCCAGTGCGGTGATCAGCACCACTGGCGCCGGGTCTTTCAGCACCTTCGGGTGCTCGGTGCAGACCCGCATCAGGATTTCGGCGGCCACTTTCAGGTCGTCGCCGTAGCCGACGCCGAATTCCATGTCGATACGGCGCGTGTCGCGCGTGGTGTAGTTGATGATGGGCGAGTTCCAGATGGCGCCGTTGGGCAGCGTGATCTCGCGGTTGTCCGGCGTCACGATCAGCGTGTTGACCAGGTGGATTTCCTCCACCGAGCCCGATTCGCCGGCGGCTTCGACGAAGTCGCCCTTGGCGAACGGCCGGAACATCACCAGCATGACACCGGCGGCGAAGTTGCTGAGTGAATCTTTCAGCGCCAGACCGATGGCCAGGCCCGCGGCGCCAAGAACAGCCACCAGCGACGTGGCGGGGATACCCAGTTTCTGCAGCGCGGCGACGAAGGTAATGGCCAGAATCAGCCACCAGATGATGGTGCCGATGAAATCGACGAGGATGTCATCCATTTCCTTCTTGCGCATGACCTTCTCGGCCCAGTGCTGCGTGAAGCGCCCCAGGCGCATGCCCAGGAACAGGATGACCAGCGCGATCAGCAGGTTGAAGCCGAACGTGATCAGGATATCGGTGATGCCGGAATCGGCGTACCAGGTTTTAAATTGCTCCATGGTTCCCCCGTGAGCGTTGATTGAATCAGGCGACGTCGCTGTCGCCCTCCAGGACTTCCTCGAAACGGTCGGCGAACGGCGCCACGTGGTTCACCACGTGTTCCAGTTCCTGGCCGCTCAGGATTGAATAGGGCAGGTTCTCGCACATCTTGATGTAGGCCACGCCGTCCAGGTCGCCGACGGCCAGGTAGCCGACGCGCTGCATCAGGTTGATGCGCAGGCATTTCTCGGCGTCGAAGTCCTCCAGCGGCACCACCGGCGTTTCCACGCGCAGGTAGCGGCGGCCATCGCCGCCCTTGATCTCGGCCAGGAAAATGCTCTGCTTGCGGCCTTCGCTGCCCACCGGGCATTCGAAGCCCAGCAGGAACGGCTCGTCGATGATCAGCTCGTGATGGCCGGCGACGAAATCACGTACTTCCGTGAACGTTTCCACGTTGGTTTCCTTACTTTGGTTGCATGCGGACGGCACCGTCCAGTCGCAGCGTGGTGCCGTTGAGGTACCCATTCTCCACGATATGGGCCGCGAGTTCAGCAAACTCTTCGGGTTTGCCCAGCCGTGACGGGAACGGAATGGAGGCGGATAACGACTCCTGAACCTCCGGCGGCATGCCGTCCACCATCGGCGTCCAGAAAATGCCCGGTGCAATCGCCATGACCCGCACGCCGATGCGGGTAAACTCGCGCGCCATCGGCAGCGTCATGCCAACGATGCCACCCTTGCTGGCCGAATACGCCGCCTGGCCGATCTGGCCCTCGTAGGCCGCCACCGAGGCGGTGTTGATGATCACGCCGCGCTCGCCGTCTTCGCCCGGCTCGTTCGCTTCCATGGCCGCGGCCGACGCCTTGGCGACATTGAAGCTACCCACCAGGTTGATGTTGATGACGTTGGCGAAGTAGTCCAGTGCCATCGGTGCCTCGCGCCCCAGTACCCGTCCGGCGCCGATGACACCGGCGCAGTTGACGTTGACGTTGACGCCGCCCATGTGGCCCTTCGCCGCCTCGATGGCGGCCACCACCGCGGCCTCGTCGGTGACGTTGACGTTCAGGTAGTTCGCGTTGGCGCCCAGCTCGGCCACCGCCGCCGCGCCGGCCTCGTCATTGATATCCAGCAGCGTGACCTGGCCGCCAGCGGCGACGACGTGTTTCGCCACGGCCAGGCCAAGGCCGGAGGCGCCGCCGGTGATGACGGCTTTCGCCTGTGAAATCTTCATGGTGTTACTCCTTGGGGTCTGCGCCGGCGGAAATCCACCCCGGCGCGCGTTTGTCGAGGAATGCGCGCATGCCTTCCCGGCCCTCGTCGCCGGTGCGAAGCCGGGCGATCAGTTGGGCGGTGTGCTGGTCCAGTTTCAGTTGTGTGTCGATGCTGTGGCCGCCGGCGAAACCGGCGAGTGCCTTGCCCTGCGCCTGCGCCTGCGGGCCACCTTTCGCGAGCTCTTCCGTAAAACGAAGGGTTGCGCTATCCAGGGCGTCGGCCGCTGTGACTTCGTGCACCAGGCCAATGTGTAAGGCGTGCGCGGCGTCGAATCGCTCGCCGGTCAGGAAATACCGCCGCGCATGACTCTCGCCGATCTTGCGGAACACGTAGGGCGAGATTACCGCCGGGGCGAGCCCTAAGCGCACCTCGCTGGTGGCGAACACGGCGTTCTCGGCCGCAACGGCGATATCGCAGCAGGCGACCAGGCCCATCCCCCCGCCGATGGCGGCGCCGTTGACGCGGGCGATGGTGGGTTTGTGCAGGTAGTTCAGGGTGCGCATCAGGCGCGCCAGGTGCAGGGCGTCGTGCTCGTTGGTGGCGGCGTCGGCCTCGGCCATGCGCCGCATCCAGTTCAGGTCGGCGCCGGCGGAGAATGATTTGCCGGCGCCCGTCAGGACCACGACGCGGACGGCGGTGTCGCTGCCCACGGCCAGCAGCGTGTCGGTCAGGCAGCCGATCAGCTCGTCGTCGAAAGCGTTGTGGACCTCCGGGCGGTTCAGCGTCAGTGTGGCGACGCCGTCTTCCAGGTGGTATTGCAGGCTGCTCATGGTTCGATCCCCCGGCCGGTCGTTACATCCTGAACATCGGCACGCGCTGCGGGGCAAGCGGCGCGTTGGCGGCAATCGCCAGGCCGCGGGCCAGTGTGGCTCGGGTGTCGATGGGGTCGATGATGCCGTCGTCCCACAGGCGGGCGGTGGCGTAGTAGGGGTGGCCCTGTTGGTCGTAGCCCTCCAGGATCGGGCGGCGGAACTCGGCCTCGTCTTCGGCGGACCACTCGCCGCCCTTGGCCTCGATGCCGTCACGGCGCACCGTGGCCAGTACCGAGGCGGCCTGTTCGCCACCCATCACCGAGACGCGGGCGTTGGGCCACATCCACAGGAATCGCGGGTCGTAGGCGCGCCCGGCCATGGCGTAGTTGCCGGCGCCGAAGCTGCCGCCGATCACCACCGTGAACTTGGGCACGCGCGCGGTGGCGACGGCCGTGACCATCTTGGCGCCGTCTTTGGCGATGCCGGCGTTCTCGTAGGCGCGGCCGACCATGAAACCGGTGATGTTCTGCAGGAACACCAGCGGAATGCCGCGCTTGTCGGCCAGTTCGATAAAGTGCGCGGCCTTCAGCGCCGATTCGGAGAACAGGATGCCGTTGTTGGCGATGATGGCCACCGGCCAGCCGTCGATGCGGGCGAAGCCGCAGACCAGGGTCTTGCCGTAGCGGGCCTTGAACTCGTGGAATTCGCTGCCGTCGACGATGCGGGCGATGACCTCGCGTATGGGCAGCTGCACGCGCGAGTCGCGTGGGACCACGCCGTAGAGTTCTTCCGCCTTGTACTTCGGCTCGCGCGGCTCGGCGCGCTCGTAAGCGGTAAACGCCGGCCGGTTCAGGCAGGCCAGGGCCTCGCGCGCCATTTGCAGGGCGTGGCCGTCGCTGTCGGCCAGGTGGTCGGTAACGCCGGATTTGGACGAGTGCACCTCGGCGCCGCCCAAAGTCTCGGCGTCCACCACCTCGCCGGTGGCAGCCTTCACCAGCGGCGGGCCGCCCAGGAAAATCGTGCCCTGCTTCTTGACGATAATGGACTCGTCGCACATGGCCGGCACGTAGGCGCCGCCGGCGGTACACGAGCCCATCACCACGGCGATCTGCGGGATGTTGTCGGCGGCCAGCCGGGCCTGGTTGAAGAAGATGCGGCCGAAGTGCTCGCGGTCGGGGAACACCTCGTCCTGAAGCGGCAGGAAGGCGCCGCCAGAGTCGACCAGGTAGACGCAGGGCAGGTGGTTCTCGGCGGCGATCGCCTGCGCGCGCAGGTGCTTCTTCACCGTCATCGGGAAATACGTCCCGCCCTTCACGGTGGCGTCGTTGGCCACCACCATCACGTCGCGGCCATGCACCTGGCCGATGCCGGTGATGATGCCGGCGCCGGGTGCCGCGCCTTCGTAGAGCCCGTATGCTGCCAGCGCGGACAGTTCCAGGAACGGGCTGCCCTCATCGAGCAAGCCAGTGACACGGTCACGCGGCAGCATCTTGCCACGCTTCAGGTGTTTGACCCGGGCGTCATCGCCGCCGCCCAGCTTCACCGTCTCCAGCTGTTTGCCCAGGTCATCCACCAGCGCGCGCATGGTGCCGACATTGGCGTCGAAAGACGCCTGCGAGGGGTCGAGCCGGGTGTCGATGACGCTCATTGTGGCTTTAAACCAGCTCCACCGCGATCGCCGTCGCCTCGCCACCCCCATTGCACAGCGCCGCAACGCCACGCTTCAGGCCGCGCTGGGCCAGGGCGTTCAGCAGTGTGACCACCAGTCGCGCGCCGCTGGCGCCGATGGGGTGACCCAGCGCGCAGGCGCCGCCGTTGACGTTGATCTTGTCGTGCGGGATGTCGTGGTCGTGCATCGCCGCCATCGTGACCGCGGCGAAGGCCTCGTTGACCTCGAACAGGTCGACATCGGAGACGCTCCAGCCCGCCTTTTTCAGCACGTTGGCGATCGCGCCCACGGGGGCGGTCGTGAACCATTCCGGTTCCTGCGAGTGCATGGCGTGGGCGACGATACGCGCCAGCGGCGTAACGCCGCGCTCGCGCGCCGCGTCGGCGCTCATCAGTACCACGGCGGCGGCGCCGTCGGAGATCTTTGACGACGTGGCGGCGGTGACCGTGCCGTCCTTGGCGAAGGCGGCGCGCAGCGTGGGAATCTTCTCCAGGTTGCAGCGCGGCGGCTCTTCGTCCTGGGTGACCACGGTCTCACCGCGGCGGCTGCGTACCGTGACCGGCGCCAGCTCCGCCTCGAATTCGGATTCCATGGCGTGCAGAGCGCGTTCCACCGAGGCCGTGCCGAAGGCATCCATCGCCTCGCGGCTGAACGCGTACTTGTCGGCGCACTTCTGGCCGTAGACGCCCATCATGAAACCCTCGTCCGGGTCCTGCAGGCCGTCGGTGAACATGTGGTCCAGCACCTCGCCGTGGCCCATGCGGTAACCGCCGCGCGCTTTCGGCAACAGGTAGGGCGCGCGGGTCATGGATTCCATGCCGCCCGCCACGACTACCGACTTGCTGCCGGCGACAATGCTGTCGTGCGCCTGCATGATGGCCACCAGGCCGGAGCTGCAGGCCTTGTTGACCGTGACCGCGCCGGCGCTGACCGGGATACCGGCCTTGCGCGCGGCCAGCCGCGCGGGCGCCTGGCCGACACCGGCCGGCAGCACGCATCCCATGACCACGTCGTCAATGGCATCGACAGCCACACCCGACTGCTCGACGGCCGCCGCAATGGCCGCCGCGCCCAGATCGTCGGCGGGAACGTCACTGAACTGGCCCTGGAAAGAGCCGATGGGGGTGCGCTTGGCGCCTGCGATGATGATGTCAGTCATGATGTTGTGTCCGTGATTCTGTCGATGGTGGATTGTTGGGTATTCACTGGATTCAGCGCTCGTGTACGGCGCCGATAAACGGGTTCCTGATCTTGACGCCGCTGATGCTCTGTCCGTGGTTCATGTCCTCGCTGAGCAAGGTTGAGCAGCCCGCTTTGCGGGCCGCGTTGATGATCAGCGCGTCCCAATAGGACAACTTGTGAAGCCTGACCAGGTCAACCGCATCCAGCGTGTCGTCGGTTGTGATCTGTATGACATTCAGCGTTGTCAGCAGTTGCATGCGACGTTGAACGGTTTCGGGCTTGATGCCGAGTTTTCGGGTGCAGACCGCGAAGAACTCCTGGAGTACCTGGGTTGATATCACTCCGGTTCCGTCGTGCATCGCCGCGGTCACCAATTCGATAGCCCGTTGTCGCTTAATGGGTTCGTCGGCATCTTCAGCGTAGACCAGGACATTGGTGTCGAAGAAGCTAAGTTCTTTCATGAAGCTCGTCGCGATCGAAAGCCCAGCCCTTCTCGCGCCTTCCCTGTCCGCTACCGCCGATGTACTCGTCAATCGTTGCATCCAGTGCCTGGCCGGAGCACAGCTGCTCCAGGTACTCGCGAACCATCTGGTTGACGCTTTTTCCCTGGGCCCGCGCGGCCTTGCGGGCGCGCTCAAGTAGGTCCTTGTTGATTGAAAGTGTCAGGTTCATCAGCTATTCACGTATTAAGTGTGCACATAATAAGTGTATCAAACTGCCCTGAATTACGCCTTGTCCTGCACAAGCTCCCTGCCAATCAGCATGCGCCGGATCTCGTTGGTGCCGGCGCCGATTTCGTAGAGCTTGGCGTCGCGGAGCAGGCGGCCGGCCGGGTATTCGTTGATGTAGCCGTTGCCGCCCAGGGTCTGGATCGCCTCCAGCGTCACCTCGACGGCGGAGCGCGAGGCGTGCAGCAGGCACGCGGCGGGGTCGATGCGCGACTTGCGGCCGTCGTCGAAGGCCTCGGCGACGGCGTAGGCGAAGGCGCGCGAGGACTGCAGCGCTGTGTACATGTCGCCCAGCTTGGCCTGCATCACGCCGAACTCGCCCAGGGCCTTGCCGAACTGTTTGCGCTCGCGGGTGTAGGGCAGGGCCAGGTCCAGCGCCGCCTGCATCAGGCCGATGGGGCCGCCGGACAGCACCATGCGCTCGGTGTCCAGGCCGCTCATCAGCACCTTCACACCCTGGTTCACTTCGCCCAGCACGTTCTCGGCCGGGATGACGCAGTCCTCGAATACCAGTTCGCAGGTGTTGGAGCCGCGCATGCCCAGCTTGTCGAGCTTCTGGGCCTTGCTGAAGCCGGGCAGGTCGTCGGTGACCAGGAAGGCGGTCATGCACTTGGAGCCCGCTTCCGGGCCGGCGGTGCGCATGTAGACGATCAACACGCCGGCCTCGGGGCCGTTGGTGATCCACATCTTGTTGCCGTTGGCGACCCAGGTGCCGTCGTCGCGCTGCTCGGCGCGGCAGGCCATGGAGCCCACCACGTCGGAGCCGGCGCCCGGTTCGGACATGGCCAGCGCGCCGACGGTCTCGCCGCTGCACAGGCCGGGGAGGAAGCGTTGTTTCTGCGCCTCGGTGCCGTTGCGCTGCAGGTTGTCGACGCACAGGTTGGAGTGCGCGCCATAGGACAGGCCGATGGAACCGGAGGCGCGGGAGATTTCCTCCATCGCCACCAGGTGGGCCAGGTAACCCATGTCCGAGCCGCCGTAATCGGCCGGCACGGTCATGCCCAGCATGCCCATCTCACCCAGCTTGGGCCACAGGTCCTGTGGGAATTCGTTGACCTCGTCGATCTCGGCCGCGCGCGGCGCGATCTCGGCTTCGGCGAAACGCCGCGCGGTGTCGCGCAGCAGCTCCAGTTCCTCGTTCATCGGTGTCCCCTCCCGTCAGCCTGTCCAGTATGGCGCGTGAATGTGTCAGCCGCTGTTGCGCTCCCGGCCGGGGAAACGGTGCGGCTTACCCATGTGCGGCATCTTGATCTTGCCCAGGATGGCGATGCGCTCCTCGGCCATGCGGTCGGACGCCTGATAGGTGGGGATGCCATCGCGCTCGGCGATTTCGAAGATGCGTTTCAGGTTGTAGTAAATCGCGCGCGTCATGCGGTAGCCACGTTCCTCGCTGTAGCCTTCGAATTCGATCGACACGTTCATCAGGCCGCCGGCGTTGACCGCGTAGTCCGGCGCGTACAGGATGCCGCGCTTTTCCAGCTCGTCACCGGCCGCGTCATTGGCCAGCTGGTTGTTGGCGGAGCCCGCCACCACCTTGAACTTGAAGCGCGGAATGGTGTTCTCGTTGACCACCGCGCCCAGGGCGCAGGGGCTGAACACGTCGGCGTCGACATCGTAGATGTCATCCAGGCCCACGGCCTCGGCGCCCATGTCGACGGCCTGGGCCACGGCTTCCTCGTTGATGTCGGTGACGAAGATCTTTGCACCGGCTTCGCGCAGCAACTTGACCAGGTGGTGGCCGACATGGCCGGCGCCCTGAACGGCGAAGCTGTACTTGCCGACATCGTCATCACCAAACTTGGCCACCAGCGCGGCGCGGATACCCTGCAGCGTGCCGAACGCCGTGAACGGCGACGGGTCGCCGGAACCACCGTGGACTTCGTGCACGCCGACCACGTTATTGGTTTCCTGGAAAATGAATTCCATGTCGTTCACATCGATGCCGACATCCTCGGCGGTGATGTAACGGCCGTTCAGCGTGTCGATAAACTTGCCGAAGGCGCGGAACAGCGCCTCGGACTTGTCCTGGCGTGGGTCGCCGATGATCACGGCCTTGCCGCCACCCAGGTTCAGGCCGGACACCGCCGCCTTGTAGGTCATGCCGCGAGACAGGCGCAGCACGTCGTTCAGCGCTTCCTGCTCGGTAGCGTACGGCCACATGCGCAGGCCACCCAGGGCCGGGCCCAGCGTGGTGTTGTGAATGGCGATGATGGCTTTCAAGCCGACGTCGGTGTTGTTGCAGAACACGATCTGCTCGTGCTCGGTGGTCTGGATGGTTTCGAACAGTTCCATGAGGATAGGAATCTCCAACATTTATGGTCTACCGGGCGTGTCCACGCGGGCGACAGTTCGCCACTGGGGCATGCTGGAGCACGTCCGGGATGAAGAAATCGACGGGCAGAAAAGCTGAGCCGGCCCGGGTCGGCTGGAAATTGTATCAAAAGAAACTAGTTTGGGTGACGGGTGACGGGTGACGGGTGACGGGTGACGCGTGACGGGTGACGGGTGACGCGTGACGCGTGACGCGCGACATGTGACGCGAGGCGTGCTTGCGAGGGGCGGGGCGGTTGTGGTTTATTCGTGGGCCCTAAAAATACATCGCAGGATTCCGAATGCGATGGCCAGGTTGGAGAGCATTTGATGAGTGATACCGCACCGTTTGAGCCCAAAGCGATGAAGATCAGTGTCCTGACGGCCGCGTTCCAGGAGCTGACGCCGCGCGAGAAGCGTGATGCCGACCCGGATCTTGCGATCGAGGACTGGCTCGAGTTTTCCGCGGAAATCGGCTCGCCCTACATCCAGCTTTCCGCGGCGTTGCACCCCAGCGTCACCGACGTGCCGGCCGAGGCCATGCTGGACCCGGTGGCCAATCACCTGGACCTGCGCGAGCCGTTCAACCAGCAGCGTGCCGACCGCGTCATTGCCGCCATGAAGCAGACCGGCGTGGGCCTGTCTGATCTCGGCTATTTCGACAATATGCTGGTCGCCGATGACAGCGCTCGCCAGGCCAAGCACGATTTCATGCTGCGGATTTTCGACGCCGCGGTGCTGATGGGCACCGATGCCGTCTGCGGTTTTGTCGGCCGCAACTACGACCTGGAAATGGACGAGAACCTGGTCATGTTCGAAGAGGTCTTCGTGCCGTTGCTGAAAGAGGCGAAGGCGCGTGGGCTGACCTACCGTGTCGAGCAGTGCCCGATGCCGGGCTGGACCGTCAAGGACCGCTGGCACAACAACATCGCCTACGCGCCGGGGCCGTGGATCGCGCTGCACCGCATCTGCGAGAAGCACGGGGTGGGCGACCAGTTCCGCGTGCACTACGACCCGTCGCACTCCGTGCTGATGGGCCAGGACACACGCTCGATGTTCCAGTACCTGAAGGACGAGGGTTACGCCTTCCTGGTCGACGGTTTCCATGTGAAAGGCCAGGTGGTGGACTCGAAGGGCGTGTCCGCCTGGGGCTACGGCGGCCAGACCATGGAGCGCGGCGACTGGGTCAACGGCAAGCCTTCGGACAATCCGGCTGATCACCTGAACGCGTGGAAGAAGCAGGTCGCTTTGTGCGAGCACGAGCTGCCGGGCACCGCCCGCCACGACCCGCTGGCTTACCTGCAGAACCGCACCGTGGACTGGCTGGATCACCAGCTGGCCGCACGCGAGCTGCTGGACATTGATCCTGCCGAGATGTACCTGGTCGTGGAGCACGAATATCCGCCCGCGCGTATCCAGGACAAGGAGAAGCTGAAGCCGATACTGGCCGGTTCCATTGCCTTTACGAAGGCCATCGACGAGGCGGCCGCGGCCATGTACGCGCTGCAGAACGAGGTCATGCCGTCACTGGGTATACCGGTGCAGGGTGTCGGGCGCGAGGCCTACCGGTCGTAAAACAGTTACAAATAAAACGGTTGACATCGTTTTCCAGAACGGCGATAACACGACACATGATTAAGCGCACGCGCCAATTCGCAACGGACACGAGGGGCCACCTGGCCGCGCTCGGGCGTCTGCGCGGCGCGCACGCCACGCTCCTCCTGGTACTCGTACTTATTATTCCGACTACAGCCGGGGTTGGCGTTTACGCGTAAGCAAAACAAGCAAAGACATCAGAACCCCGCAACCGAAAGGACGCGGGGTTTTTACTTATATGGACCTGAAAAACCGGAACAAATGAAACCATCATGAGTGACGACAAAAAGAACAACGGTGCGCAGACCAGCGACATCATGAAGAGCGGCCCGGCCCGTGCGCCAGCGCGCTCCATGCTGCGCGCCACCGGCCTGGGCGACGACGACCTGGCGCGGCCGATGGTGGCCGTGGTCAACACCTGGAGCGAGGTCACGCCGTGCAACATCCACCTGCGCGCGCTGGCCACCCCGGTGAAGGAAGGCATCCGCGAGGCCGGCGGCACGCCCATCGAGTTCAACACCATCGTCGTTACCGACGGCATCACCATGGGTACGCCGGGCATGCGCGCGTCGCTGATGTCGCGCGAGACCATCTGTGATTCCATCGAGCTGGCCGTGGGTGGCCACTCGCTGGACGCGCTGGTGATCCTGGTGGGTTGCGACAAGACCCTGCCGGCCGCCGCCATGGCCGCCGCGCGACTGAACCTGCCCTGCGTCATTTTGTACGGCGGTTCCATCGGCAAGGGCCGCTACAAGGGCCGCGACCTGTCCATCCAGGACGTGTTCGAGGCCGTCGGCGCGCACGCGGCCGGCACCATCGACGACGAGGAACTGGACGGCATCGAGAAGGCGGCGCTGCCGGGCCCCGGCGCCTGCGGCGGCCAGTTCACCGCCAACTCCATGGCGCTGGCGCTGACCATGCTGGGCCTGTCGCCGCTGGGCCTGAACGATATTCCCGCCGTGCACCCGGGCAAGATCGGTGCCGCCCGCCAGGCCGGTCGCTGGGTGATGGACGCATTGGCCGCGGGCCGCACGCCGGACCAGCTGATCACTCGCGAGTCGCTGCGCAACGCCGCGGCGGCCACCTGCGCCACGGCCGGTTCCACCAATGCCGTACTGCACCTGCTGGCGGTCGCCGCCGAGATGGGCGTGGATTTCGAATTGAATGAGTGGGACGAAATCTCCGCCGCCACGCCGGTCATTGCCGACCTGAAGCCCGGTGGCAAGTACCTGGCCGTAGACATGTTCGAAGCCGGCGGCACCCCGGCCGTGGTCCGTCGCCTGCTGGCCGCGGGCAAGATCAGCGACACGCTGACTGTCACCGGCCGCACCCTGGGCGAGGAAGCCGCCGACCTGGCGGAGCCGGAATCCCAGGACGTCATTTATGACATCGAGCACGCGCTCAAGCCGCGCGGTGGTTTCGGCGTGCTGTTCGGCAACCTGGCACCGGAAGGCTGCGTGGTGAAACTCGCCGGCCACGGTATCCTGCATTTCGAAGGCCCGGCCAAGGTGTTTGATTCCGAGGAAGCCACATTCCAGGCCGTGCAGACCGGCCAGGTGGAAGCCGGCGACGTGGTCGTCATCCGTTACGAAGGCCCGAAAGGCGGCCCGGGCATGCGCGAGATGCTGGCGGTGACCGCCGCCATCGCCGGTCGTGGCCTGTCCGATTCCGTGGCGCTGATTACGGACGGACGATTCTCCGGCGCCACCCACGGTTTCATGGTCGGCCACGTGGCCCCGGAAGCCGCGATGGGCGGGCCGATCGCGCTGGTTCGCAACGGCGACCGCATCACCCTGGACGTGGAAAACCAGGAAATCCGCGTCGATGCCGACCTGGACGCACGCCGCGACGGCTTCGAGCCGTTGAAGAAGCCGGCACCCGCCGGCGTCTACGCCAAGTACGCCCGGCTGGTGGGCTCCGCGTCGAAAGGCGCCGTCACCGTGCCGCATGGCGAATAACCGATTAACCCTGAACACACTGAAAACGCATTTATTTAGAGAGGACTGAACGATGAAACTGTTTACCACCGAAGACGTAAAGCGCGACGCACTCGAAGGCCAGACCCTGGCGGTCCTGGGCTACGGCTCACAGGGTCGCGCCCACGCCAACAACCTGCGCGATTCCGGCTACAACGTGATTATCGGAGCGCGCCCGGGCGGCCCGACCGCGAAAGCCGCCGAAGCCGCCGGCTTCGAGGTCTTTGATTTCGCCGAGGCAACCGCGAAAGCCCAGCACATTTCCATGCTGGTGCCGGACATGGTGCAGCCGGCGGTGTTCGAGCAGATCAAGGACCACCTGCAGGATGGCGACACGCTGCTGTTCGCCCACGGCCTGAACGTGCACTTTGGCGCCATCGAGCCGCCGAAGAACATCGACGTCACTATGGTCGCGCCCAAGTCCCCGGGTGACCTGGTGCGTCGCCAGTACCAGGAAGGCCGTGGCGTGCCGTGCCTGCGCGCGGTCTACCAGGATGCCTCCGGCGAAGCTGCCGAGCGCGCGCTGAGCTACGCCCACGGCCTGGGCGGCACCCACGCCGGCGTGCTGGACACCACCTTTGCCGAGGAAACCGAGACCGACCTGTTTGGTGAGCAGGCCGTGCTGTGCGGCGGCACCGCCCAGCTGGTCATGCACGGCTTCGACACGCTGGTGGAAGCCGGCTACCAGCCGGAAGCGGCCTACTTCGAGTGCCTGCACGAGCTGAAGCTGATTGTCGACCTGCTGTACGAAGGCGGCCTGGACAAGATGTACGAGTTCATCTCCGACACCGCGGCCTACGGCGACCTGGTTTCCGGCCCGCGCATCATCGATGACAGCGTCAAGGCGCGCATGAAGGACGTACTGACCGACATCCAGGACGGCACCTTCGCCAAGGCATGGATGGACGAGTACGCGGCCGGCTCCAATGGCTACCAGGCCATGCTGACCAAGCGTCGCGCGCATCCGATCGAGTCCACTGGCAGCAAGCTGCGTGATCGCATGAGCTGGCTGGCGAAGAAGAACAAGGCCCAGGAAGCGGCCTGAACGAAAGCCTTAAGGAACGGGGAAAACCATGAGCCTGCTGGATAAACGCGAAGACACATCGGCCGAGCCGCTGACCGGTTCGCAGCTGATGATCGAGGCGCTGAAGCGCAACGGGGTGAAGGAGATTTTCGGCTACCCCGGCGGCGCCATCATGCCGCTGTACGACGCGCTGGTAGGCTCCGGCCTGAAGCACTACCTGACCCGCCACGAGCAGGGCGCGTCGCTGGCGGCGGATGCCTACGGCCGCGTCACGCGGCGGGCCGGGGTGTGCATGGCCACCTCCGGCCCCGGGGCGACCAACCTGGTCACCGGCATTGCCAATGCCTACATGGACTCGGTGCCGATGGTGGCGATAACCGGCCAGGTGGCCAGTTCGCTGATCGGCACCGATGCCTTCCAGGAGGTCGACATCTTCGGCATCACCCTGCCGGTGGTGAAGCACAGCTTTGTGGTCCGCGATGTCAGCGAGATCCCCGAGATCATGGACGAAGCCTTCCGCATCGCGGAAGGCGGCCGTCCCGGCCCCGTCCTGGTGGACTTCCCCAAGGACGTCTCCGTCGCCACCCACTCACCGTCACGCGTCACGCGTCACGCGTCACCCAAGCCCGCCCCGGTCGACGAAGCCGCCATCACCGCGGCCAACGAGCTGCTGGCCAAGGCCCGCCGCCCGCTGGTCATCGCCGGTGGCGGCATCGCCATTTCCGATGCCATCGACGCATTTCGTGATTTTGTCGAGCGTACCGGCCTGCCGGTCACCGCCACGCTGAAGTCGCTGGGCTCGCTGCCCACCGACCACGAGCGTTTCCTGGGCATGCTGGGCATGCACGGCAACGAGGCAGCCAACCACGCGGTGCAGAACTGCGACCTGCTGATGGTGATCGGCGGCCGTTTCGACGATCGCGTCACCGGCAAACTGACTCATTTCGCGCCCACGGCCCAGGTCATTCACATGGATATCGACCCGGCCGAGGTCTCGAAGCTGCGCAAGCCGGATGTCGCCATCGTCGGCGAACTGGCGCCGGCGCTGGAGAAGCTGGGTCCGGCTGAGCCGCCGCGCGCGTCCTGGATCAACCAGTGCGAGGCCTGGAAAAAGGAATTCGCCTGGCGTTACGACGCCCCCGGCGAGGGCATCTACGCGCCGAAACTGCTGCGCGACATGAGCCGCATGCGCGACGACCTGGTCGTCGCCTGTGACGTGGGCCAGCACCAGATGTGGGTGGCGCAGCATTGCCGTTTCAACGACCCGCTGCAGCACCTGACCTCCGGCGGCCTGGGCACGATGGGTTACGGCCTGCCGGCGGCCATGGGCGCCAAGGTGGCGAAGCCGGAGGCGAAGGTCGTGGCCGTCTGTGGCGACGGCTCTTTCATGATGAACGTGCAGGAACTGGCCACGCTGAACCGCTACGGCATCGACGTGCGCATCCTGCTGCTGAACAACGCCATGCTGGGCATGGTCCGGCAGTGGCAGGAGCTGTTCTTCGAAGGCAATTACAGCGAGGTCGACCTGTCCGACAACCCCGATTTCGCCCGCGTGGCGGAAGCCTTCGGCCTGATTTCGAAGGCCATCGACAAGCCGGCCGAGGTCGACGGCGGCCTGGAATGGTTGCTGGCCGACGACGGCCAGGGCCCGCGCCTGCTGCACGTGCGCATCGACCCGATGGAAAACGTCTGGCCGCTGGTGCCGCCGGGCCAGGCCAACCACAAGATGATGGGGAACCGTTGATCATGAGCACCGCTACCGCGACCCCCATTGCCGCCGCCGCGGCCACCGATATCCACCAGCTGGACCTGCGCCTGCGCGCGGTCGAGGGCGCCGTCGTGCGTGCCCTGGGCCTGATCGAGCGGCGCGGTTTTCGCCTGCTCGCCTGTGAAGTGGCCGATGCCTGTGAAGATGGCCAGGCCCGGTTCCAGGCCATGTCCGTCCGGGTGCGTTCCGACCGCCCGGCCGAGTTGCTGAAGCGGCAGCTCGAACGCCTGTATGACGTCCTGCAGGTGGAAATGAAACAACCCGGAGTAACACACCATGCCTGATATCAAGATTTTCGACACCAGCCTGCGCGATGGCGAGCAGAGCCCCGGGTTTTCCATGACCCACAACCAGAAGCTGCGCGTGGCCCGCGCGCTCGCGGACCTGAAGGTCGATATCATCGAGGCCGGTTTCCCGGCGGCGTCCCCCGGCGACTTCGCCGCGGTACAGGCCGTGGCCCGCGAGATCGAGGGCCCGACCATCGCCGCGCTGTGCCGTACCGTGCCGCGGGATATCGAGAAGGCCGGCGAGGCCCTGCTGCCGGCAAAGAACCGCCGCATCCACACCTTCATCGCCACCAGCCCCATCCACCGGCGCGACAAGCTGGGCATGGACAAGGCCGAGGTACTGAAAAACGCGGTGGCCGGCGTGGAACTGGCGCGCAGCTTCTGCGATGACGTCGAGTTCTCCGCCGAGGACGGCATCCGCACCGAGCGTGATTACCTGGCCGAGGTGCTGGCCGCGGTGATCGAGGCCGGCGCCACCACCGTCAATATTCCCGACACCGTGGGCTACTCCACGCCGCAGGAAATGACCGAGCTGTTCCGCTGGCTGAGCGAAACCGTGCCCGGCATCGGCGGCGTGACGATTTCCACGCATTGCCACAATGACCTGGGCCTGGCGGTCGCCAATTCGCTGGCGGCGGTCGAGGGCGGCGCACGGCAGATCGAGTGCACGCTGAACGGCGTGGGTGAGCGTGCGGGCAACTGCGCGCTGGAAGAAGTGGTGATGGCACTGCGCACGCGTTCCGACCGTTACGCCTGCCGCACGAATATCGACACCCGCAAGCTGCACATGGCCAGCCACCTGCTGGCGGCCGTGACCGGCAACTTCGTGCCGCGCAACAAGGCGATCGTCGGTGAGAACGCCTTCGCGCACGAGTCCGGCATCCACCAGCACGGCATGCTGGCCTCGCGCGAGACCTACGAGATCATGAAGCCCGAAGACGTCGGCGTGCTGTCTTCGCAGCTGATCCTGGGCAAGCACAGCGGCAAGCACGCGGTCATCGACCGCGCCCGCGCCATGGGTTACGAGCTGGCTGCCGGCGAGATCGACGGCATCATGGCGCAGTTCAAGGAACTGGCCGATGCCAAGAAGCGCGTTTACGACGCCGACCTGGAGGCCATCATCACCGGCAACCAGGCCGGTGGCGAACTGGGTCCGTGGTCGCTGCAGTGGCTGAGCGTGGTCAGCCGCGTCTCCGGCGAGGAAGAGCCCACCGCGTCGCTGACGCTGGCGCACGAAGACGGCACCACCGCCACACAGACGGGTGAAGGTGACGGCCCCGTGGACGCCATCGTCAAGGCCCTGGAAGCGATTACCGGCATGGACATCGAGGTGACCAACCTGGCCATGCGCAGCATCTCGCTGGGCGAGGACGCGCAGGGCGAGTCGACCATGCGCGCACGCGTCGACGGCACCGAGTACAGCGGCCACGGCCTGTCCACGGATATCGTGGCCGCCTGTGCCGAGGCACTGCTGGAAATCATCAACCGCGCGTCCCGCAACAACGCGCGTATCGAAGAATCCGAGCCACGTAGCCACGTGGCCTGACACGAATTAAGGCACGATCATGAAACCGACCGAAACCATCTGGCACAACGGCGAATACAAACCCTGGCACGAGGCCACCACCCACGTGCTGTCGCACGCGCTGCATTACGGTTCCAGCGTGTTCGAGGGCATCCGCGTGTACGAGAAGAACGGCGAGCCGTTCGGCTTCCGCATGCACGACCACGTCAAGCGCATGTACGACTGCGCCCGCGTCTACCGCATGGTCATCCCGTACGATTACGACACGATCTATGACGCCTGCCGCGGCACCGTCAACCGCAATGGCCTGAAGAGCGCCTACCTGCGGCCGATCGCGTTCCGTGGCTACGGCACCATCGGCGTGGCCGCCGGCAAGAACACGCCCATCGACGTGGCCATCGCCGCCATCGAGTGGGGCGCCTACCTGGGCGAGGAAGCGCGCGAGAAGGGCGCGCGGGTGTGCGTATCCAGCTGGCAGCGCGTGGCGCCGAATACCATCCCGGCGGGCGTGAAGGCGGGCGGCAACTACCTGTCCAGCCAGCTCATCAGCATGGAGGCGCACCGCCTGGGCTACGATGAAGGTATCGGCCTGGCGTCCGACGGTACGTTGTCCGAAGGCGCCGGTGAGAACCTGTTCATGATCCGTAACGGCGTGTTGCTGACGCCGCCGCAGTCCGAGGCCATCCTGTCCGGCATCACCCGCGACACGGTCATCCGCCTCGCCCACGCCATGGGCTACGAGGTGCGCGAGCAGCCGCTGTCGCGCGAGTCGCTGTATACCGCCGACGAGCTGTTCTTCACCGGCACGGCGGCGGAGATCACGCCGATCGCCTCGGTCGACGACCTGGACATTGGCAGCGGTTCACGCGGGGTGATCACCGAGAAGATCCAGTCGGCCTTCTTCGGCCTGTTCAGCGGCGAGACCGAGGACAGCTTCGGCTGGCTCGAGCCCATCGCCGACAACGCCGCCGGCCAGCGACAGGTGGCCCATGGCTGATCGCCCGCAATCGCTGTTCGACAAGCTCTGGGCGAACCACGTGGTTCGCGCGGAGAGTGCGGACACCCCGGCGATCCTGTATATCGACCTGCACCTGGTGCACGAAGTGACCAGCCCGCAGGGGTTTGACGTGCTGCGCCAGCGCGACCTGCCGGTGCGCCGGCCGGACCGCACGCTGGCCACGCTCGATCATTCCACGCCGACCACCCCGCCGGGCCCGGACGGCGAGCGTCACTACTTCACCCCGCAGGCGAAGGCCCAGGTGGAAACCCTGGAACGCAACTGCGCCGAGTTCGGTATCCGCCTGGAAGGCTGGGGTTCGGACTACCGCGGCGTGGTGCACGTGATGGGCCCCGAGCTGGGCGCCACCCAGCCCGGCATGACCGTGGTCTGCGGTGACAGCCACACCAGCACCCATGGCGCCTTTGGCGCGCTGGCATTCGGCATCGGCACCACCGAGGTCGGCTACGTGCTGGCCACGCAGTGCCTGCCGCAGCGCAAGCCGAAGAGCATGCGCGTGGTCGTCGACGGGCAACTGGGCCCGGGCGTGGCGGCCAAGGACATGGCGCTGCACATCATCCGCACCATCGGTGTGAACGGCGGTACAGGCTACGCCATCGAGTACGCCGGCGAGGCTATCCGCGCGCTGGACATGGAAGGCCGGATGACGGTCTGCAATATGACCATCGAGGCCGGCGCCCGCGCCGGCATGGTGGCGCCGGATGCGACCACCATCGAATACCTGCGCGGGCGCGAACTGGCGCCCCGGGGCGGGGATTTTGAACGCGCCGCCGAAGGCTGGCTGGCGCTGGCCGGCGACGACGGCGCGACCTTCGATCGTGAGGTCATTATTGACGCCGCCGATATCGCGCCGACCCTGACCTGGGGCACGGACCCGGGCATGTCGGTACGGCTGGGCGAGGCGGTGCCGGAAGGCGACACGCCTGGTCGCCGCCGCGCGCTGGATTACATGGGCGTCACCGGCGGCCAGCCGCTGGACGGCCACGGCGTGGATGTCGTGTTTGTCGGCAGCTGCACCAACGGGCGTTTGTCTGACCTGCGTGCCGCCGCCGAGATCCTGCGCGGGCAGCGCGTCGCCGTCGGCACCCGCATGCTGGTGGTGCCGGGTTCCGAGTCGGTCAAGCGCGCCGCCGAGGCCGAGGGCCTGGACCGCGTGTTCACCGATGCCGGCGCCGAATGGCGCGAGCCCGGCTGCTCAATGTGCCTGGCCATGAACGGCGACCTGGTGCCGGCCGGCAAGACCGCCGTCAGCACCTCGAACCGCAATTTCGAAGGCCGCCAGGGCACCGGCGCGCGGACCATGCTGGCCAGCCCGGCCACTGCCGCGGCCTGCGCGATCGCCGGCCGCGTGGTCGACCCGCGGGGCGAAGCCGCACGGGAGGTGGCCTGATGGACGCGTTTACCCGCCTGACCGGTAGCGCGCTGGTGCTGCCACAGAAAAACATCGACACCGACCAGATCATCCCCGCGCGTTTCCTGACCGCGACCAGCTTTGACGGCCTGGCCGATGGCGCCTTCGCCGACTGGCGCTTCAACGCCGACGGCAGCGAAAAGCCGGATTGTGTCCTGAACGAGGCACGCGGCAAGACCAGCCCGATCCTGGTGGCCGGCCGCAACTTCGGCTGCGGTTCGTCACGCGAACACGCGCCCCGTGCGCTGCTGGCCTATGGTTTCCGTGTCGTGATATCCAGTGAAATTGCAGACATCTTCCGCAATAATTCACAAAATGTCGGGTTATTGCCCATTGTTCTGCCTGAAGACCAGCACGCAAGGCTGCTGGACATGGATGGCCGCGACCTGACTATCGATCTTGAAAATACCGTCGTGTTCGATGCGGATGGCAACAAATACCCGTTTGAAATCGACGGTTTTGCGCGATATTGCCTGTTGAACGGCATGGATCGCCTGGACTTCCTGCTTGCCGAAACGGCAAACATCCAAGCATACGAGGCTCAACATGAACGCTAAAGTCGTCCTGCTGCCCGGTGACGGCATCGGCCCCGAGGTCACTGACCAGGCCGAGAAACTCATACGCTCGATGTCCGACCAGTACGGCCTGGGCATCGAAATCAATACCGGCCTGATTGGCGGCGCGGCCCTGGATGAAACCGGCGAGCCGCTGCCCGAAGACACGCTGGCCATGTGCCGCGAGGCCGATGCCGTGGTGCTGGGCGCCGTCGGCGGGCCCAAGTGGGACGACCCGCACGCCAAAAAGCGCCCGGAGCAGGGGCTGCTGGCGCTACGCCGCGAGCTGAAGCTGTTCGCCAACCTGCGCCCGGTGCGCCTGCACCCCGCGCTGGCCGAGATCAGCCCGCTGAAGACCGAGCGCATCAAGAACGTCGACCTGATGGTGGTGCGCGAGCTTACCGGCGGCAGCTACTTCGGCGACAAGGAAGAGGGCGATGATTTCGCCAGCGACAGCTGCACCTACACGCGAGAGGAAGTCGAGCGCGTGGTCACCATGGCCGCTGACATGGCGCGGGCGCGCTACGGCCGCCTGACCATGATCGACAAGGCCAATGTCATGGCCACCTCGCGGCTTTGGCGCGCGGTCAGCGCCGAGGTCATGGAGAAAAAGTACCCGGACGTGGCCTACGAGACCATGCTGGTGGATGCCGCGGCCATGCATATCGTCGCCAACCCGTCGCGGTTCAACGTCATCGTCACCGAGAACATGTTCGGCGACATCCTCACCGACGAGGCCTCGGTTCTGGTGGGGTCGATGGGTATGCTGCCGTCCGCGTCGCTGGGCGAGGGCAAGGCCGGCCTGTACGAGCCGATCCACGGCTCCGCGCCGGATATCGCCGGCCGCGGCCTGGCCAACCCCTTCGGCATGCTGGGCTCGGTCGGCATGATGTTCGAGTACTCACTGGGCATGCGTGAAGCCGCCCGCCAGGTCGAGCTGGCCATCTGGAACGCGGTCTCCGCCGGCCAGTGCACGCTGGACATCGGCGGCAACCTGCGCACCGACGAGGCGGCCGACGCCGTCATCAACCAGCTCGGCGACATTCACGCCAAGAAAGTCGCGTTCATCTGATGAGCGAGGGGCTGGCCGCCGAATTCCTGCAGCGCGCCCTTCGCGCGCAGGTTTACGACGTGGCCAAACGTACGCCGCTGGAAAAGGCGCCGAAGCTGTCGGCCCGCATCGGTGTGCCGCTGCTGCTGAAGCGCGAAGACCTGCAGCCGACATTCGCCTTCAAACTGCGTGGCGCCTACAACTGCCTGCACCAGCTGCCGGCCGAACAGCGCGCTAACGGCGTGGTGGCCGCGTCCGCCGGCAACCATGCCCAGGGCGTGGCGCTGGCGGCGCGCGAACTGGGTATCGCCGCGCGCATCTACATGCCGCGCACCACGCCGGAGATCAAGGTGCGCGCCGTGGAAGCGCTGGGCGCCGAGATCGTCCAGGCCGGTGACGACTACGACGCTACTTGCGCCGCGGCCATGGCGGACGTGGAAAAGAGCGGCGCGTATTTCGTACACCCATTCAACGATCCGGACGTGATTGCCGGGCAGGGCACCATCGGTATCGAGATCGGCCAGCAGATGGCCAAACCGCCCGCCGTGGTGTTCATACCCGTCGGCGGTGGCGGCATGGCGGCCGGCGTGGCCGCCACGGTCAAGGCCATCTACCCGAACACGAAGGTCATCGGCGTCGAGCCCGAAGACGCCGCCAGCATGAAGGCGGCCATCGAGGCCGGCAAGCCGGTCGATATCGGCGCCACCGGCATGTTCGCCGACGGCGTGGCCGTGCGCATCGTCGGCAGCCGCTCCTACGCCATGTGCGCGGAGCTGCTGGACGAGGTCATCACTGTCAGCGTGGACGAGGTCTGCGCGGCCGTTCGCTCGGTGTTCGAGGAAGTCCGCGCCGTGCCGGAACCCGCAGGCGCCCTGGCCGTGGCCGGCGCCATCGCCTGGGCCGCACGCCACCCGGAAGCGACCGCCGCCGATGCCGCGGACCAGCGCGCCTGGGTCGCCATCGTCAGCGGCGCCAACGTCAATTTCGACCGCCTGGGCCATGTCGTCGAGCGCTGCGCGCTGGGCGACGGCAACGAGGCCCTGCTGGCCGTGACCATCCCGGAACGCCCGGGCAGCTTCCTGGAGTTCTGCCGCACGCTGGGCGACTGCTCGGTGTCCGAGTTCAACTACCGCAACAACGGCACGCCCGACGCGCGCGTGTTCGTCGGCGTGCGCCTGCGCGAATCAGAAGCCACGCTGGAAGACCGCCTGGGCGAACGCGGCTACGAGGTCATCGACCTGTCCCGCAACGAGGTCGCCAAGCTGCACCTGCGCCACCTGGTCGGCGGCTGCCTGCCCACCGGCGAGCGCGAACGCCTGTACCGATTCGAATTCCCCGAACGTCCCGGCGCACTGCTGGAGTTCCTGACCGTGCTCGCGGGCCGCTGGTCCATCAGCCTGTTCCACTACCGCAACCACGCCGCCGCCCACGGCCGCGTGCTGGCCGGCTTCCTGGTGCCCGAAGCCGACGAGGACCGCTTCCACGCCTTCCTCGACGAAACGGGATACCACTACACGGACGAGACGGACAACCCGGCCTGCCAGGCGTTTTTGTCTGCGGCGCCGGTGGCGGTTGCCAAACCCAGGGTTTCGGTGGCCGGGTAGGTTGGTGACGCGTGACGGGTGACGGGTGACAAGTAGTGGGTGGCCGGTGAGGGAATCAGGCGGCGAGAGGCAGGTCCAAACCCAAGTCCATGATATTGTGTCATAACGTTAAGACGTCAGGACGTTATGATGGCCGAATTATCCAAACGCTCAACCATCTATTTCGACCCGCAACTGCATGCTGCGTTGCGGTTGAAAGCGGCGCATACCGATCGTTCCGTGTCGGACCTTGTCAACGACGCGGTGCGCGCGTCCTTGGCCGAGGACCAGGAGGACCTTGCCGCTTTCGCAGACCGGGTGGCTGAGCCGACGATCAGTTACGAAGCCCTTCTCGATGATCTGAAAGCCAATGGCAAGCTATGAGCTGGTTTTCAGAAAGTCCGTCACGAGGGATTTCCGGAGTATTCCCAAGCGCGACGTCGGGCGGATACTGAAGCGGATTGAGCGTTTGCTGGAAGACCCCCGCCCCTCAGGCTGCGAAAAACTGTCAGGACAAGATCGCTACCGGGTGCGGCAAGGGGTCTATCGGATCATTTACGAGATCAGCGATCGTCACCTGGTCATCACTGTCGTCAAGGTTGGCCATCGACAATCGGTTTACCGGAAATAGTCTCCTTGCGTACTCACGCCGCGCGCTGTGCCTCCGCGGCCTGTCCGAACCAGGCCAGTTCCTCACCCAGTCGTGCCACGCGGCCGATAATGAACAGCCCCGGCGCGCCGCTGGGCGCCCTGGCGGCCAGGGCCGGCAGGTGCCGGATGGAGCCATGGAAGACCTGCTGGCTGTCGCGGGCGCCGTCGGTGACCAGCGCCACCGGCAGTTCCGGCGCCAGGCCGGCGTCCAGCAACTTGTCGCGCAGCGTGGCGGCCTGTTTCACACCCATGTAGATCGCCAGTGTCCGGTCCTCGCCGGCCAGTTCGGCCCAGGCCGGGTCCTTGCCGCCGGGCTGGGTATGGCCCGTGATCAGCGTCAGCGCCTGGGAATGCTCACGATGGGTGAGCGGAATGCCGGCGAACGCGGCGCAGGCCGTCGCTGCGGTCACACCCGGCACCACCTCGTAGTCGATGTCGTGGGCGCGCAGGTGTTCGAGCTCCTCGCCACCCCGGCCGAAAACGAACGGGTCGCCGCCCTTCAGGCGAACCACGACACGCCCCCGGCGGGCGTGCTCGACCATCAGCTCGTGGATGCCGGCCTGGGTTTCGTGATGGTTGCCGGCGCGCTTGCCCACATCGATGAACTCGGCATCGCGGCGCGCGACCTCCAGGATGTCGGCGGGAACCAGGCGATCGTGCAGGATCACATCGGCCTGGCCCAGCGCCTGTTGCGCGCGGATGGTCAGCAGGTCAGCGCGGCCGGGCCCAGCGCCCACCAGGATCACGCGCCCGGCCGGTGTGCCCGCGGTGTCCGCGAGCAGTTCGCTGTTCAGCGCGCCCCGCAGCGCGGCGTCGATGGCGGCGTCATCCTTGCGTGCCAGCTCGTCGATGGTGGCGCGGTTCAGCAGCCGGTCCCAGAACTGCCGCCGGCGCTCCAGCGGAAGCACCGCGGCGGCGTCGCGAAGGCGTCCCGCGGCGCTGGCCACGGCGCCCAGGCCGGTGGGCAGCAGCCGCTCGATCCAGCCACGGACGCGCCGCGCCAGCACCGGTGACTCGCCGCCACTGGAAATGGCCACCGTCACCGGGTCGCGGTCGACAATGGCGGGCGTGATGAAGCGGCAATGCTCGCGGTCGTCGACCACGTTGACCGGGATGTGGCGCGATTCCGCGTCGGCGTAGACCTGTCGGTTCAAGCCGGCATCATCGCTGGCGGCAAACACCAGGCGCGCACCATCCAGCTGGCCACCGGTGTACTCGGCCGACGACCAGTCCAGTTGTCCCGCCTGCTGCCAGGCCGCCACCTGTTCATTCAGCTCGCGGGCCACGACGCGAACGCGCGCGCCGGCCTTGAGCAACAGGCGGATCTTGCGCTCGGCCACGGCGCCGCCACCGATGACGGCCACCACCTGGTTCTGAAGGTCCATAAAGACCGGGAAATATCGCATCACAAACGCTCACTTTTTCGAGGTGTCCAGAGTATTCACTCGCAGGCAATGACTGAAATACGAAGTTTTTAGGGCGGCATGACCATTTGTTATGTGCCCCAGCTGCAACCGATTGCACTAATAACCGCTTGTTATGACCCGGCGTTGCCCCTATTCTCGGCATTGAGACACGCAGGAATGGTGACGAAGTGACCGAAACTATTGGCGAAATGTGCTGCCGTACCTATCTCGTACCCCATCTCGTTACCCGGGGGTGCGTGGTTTGCTGACGGGCCGTTGACCCAATCGAGCACTCCACCCGCCCCCCGAGGCGGGTTTTTCGTCCCAGGGGCCAGAAAAACGCAACAATGAACTGCTAGGCTGATACAGCGATGAAACTGCAACAACTCCGATACCTGGTCGCCGTGGTCGATAACGGCCTGAACATCACGGCGGCGTCCGAAGCCCTGTTTACCTCGCAACCCGGGGTGAGCAAGCAGATTCGCCTGCTCGAGGACGAGTTGTCGCTGCAGATTTTCGCCCGCAAGGGCAAGAGCCTGGAGGGCCTGACCGACGCCGGCCAGAAAGTGGTCGAGCGCGCGCGGCGCATCCTGGCCGAGGCCGACAATATCAAGGCGCTGTCATCGGAACTGGCCGGCGAGCAGCAGGGCGAACTGGTGATCGCGACCACGCCCACGCAGGCCCGCTACGTGCTGCCGGACATGCTGGAGACCTTCCAGCGCCGTAACCGTGGTATCTCGCTGCGCCTGCACCAGGGAACCAGCGAGCAGATCGCCGACCAGGTGATGAGCCGCGAAGCGGATTTCGCCATTGCGTCCGGCCGCAGTGAGCTGTTCGACGACCTGGTGACGCTGCCCATCTACAGTTGGGAGCGCATTGTGCTGGTGCCGGCGGACCATCCGCTGGCGGGTGTGGAAAAGCCGACGCTGGCCGACATCGCGCGCCACCCGATCATTTCCTACACCTATTCCTTTAACGAGGAATCATCGCTGGGCCGCGCGTTTTCGCGTGCCGGCGTGGAGCCCAACGTGGTCTTCACGGCGCAGGACCCGGACATCATCAAGACCTACGTGCGCAAGGGCATGGGCATCGGCATCCTGGCCTGCATGGCGTACGACCCGGCCACCGACGGCGACCTGGTGGCGATTGCCGCCGGCGAACTGTTCCCCAGCCCGGCCACCTGGGTGGGCTTCCGCAAGGACCGCTTCCTGGCCGAGTACATGTACGAGTTCCTGGAGATGGTGGTGCCGGGCGCGAACCGCGAGCGTATCGATCGCGCCGTGGCCGGCGAGGCGGAGGATGGCAATATTGTGCCGTTCCCGCGCCTGAAGCCCGTGCACAAGCACCCGACGTTCGGCGACCAGCTGAACAACTGCTGTGGTGACTTCAAGCTCTGAACTGTTTCAGAACGCTTCCATCACGGAAAGGATAAACGCGCTGCTGTCGCGCGATCGCGCATAATCGAGCCTCAGGTTGACCCGGTTGGACTTCTGCACCGCGAATCGCACCCCCACCCCGTAGCTGGGGATGAGATCGTGGTCGCGATTGCCGGCAAACGATTCGGTCAGCTGGCCCGCACCGGCGAAGGCGACCGCACCCCAGCGTTCAGACAGGAACCAGCGTGACTCGGCCTGGGCGCGCAGCGAGGATTTGCCCAGGTAGTCAGTGGCGGCGAAACCGCGCAGGCCAATCTGGCAGGCATCCCACAACGGCACGCCATCGGAGCGGGAGCAGCCGGCCACTTCCCAGGCCAGGCCCCAGTTGTCCTTCAGCAGGTGATACTGCTTGTAGTTGATGTTGAAGGCCTCGTAGGACTCGTCGCTGCCGATGTTTTCGTGATTGAACTGCGCGGTTGCCTTGAAGTACCGGCCCTCGCGTGCATTGGTGGTCATGTCGCGGGTGTCATACGACAGGTCGATGCCGATGCCGGCCGACTGCACCTGGCTGCCGATGTCGAAGGCGTTGGTGTCGAGGTCGATTTCGAAGGTCTGGTCGAGGTCGATGTAGCGCAGCGTCGCGCCCAGGAACCAGCGACTGCCCACGCGGCGGGCCAGCGAGGCCTGGAAAAAACCACCCTCGATGATCCAGTTGATGTTCGAGATATCACCACCGTCGCCGGGTGCCAGCAGTGGCAGGCTCAGGTCGGCCTGCGCGTAGACACCGCTGAAGCGCCACAGGTCTTCCTTCCAGTAGGCCATGTGACCCACTGCGGCGGCCTTGCTCTCGTTGCTGGACCCCATGGCGGCGACGCCCGTCACCGAAGGGGGTTGCGTCTTCTTCTGCGCCTCGGTCTGGGCATGGAACCAGGCGGCGCCCAGCACCAGGCCAGTATCCAGCGTGGGGTTGGAAAAGGGGATCGGCACGACGACAAAATTGCCCTTGCCGACGCTTAACGGGGGTTTGTCTTCGCGCAGGTCAGGCGCAGCGCCCTGCCGGGTGCCGGCCGTTTCAGGGGCATCCCCGGGTTCATCAGCGTGAAGGGTGGCCACCGGCCCGCACAGGCCGGTGGTGATCGTCATCAGCGCGAGCCCATGCCTGAGCACGGACAAAGGCTGCACGATTAATCCAGTTCGAGCTGGGTTTCTTTCTCGTCAGCGAGGAACTCGCGCAGGTCTTCCAGCGCATCGTCGAAGCGGCGATTCATGCGCTCGAAGTCCGACCAGGAGTCGACATTCTGGGCCTGGTAAACGACAGCCTGGTCGTCGAAGGTGAACGACTGGCGGACGAAGACTTCGTCATTGTGGTCTTCCAGCAGCGACTCAAAGGCCCGCTTCTCGATGTTGTCGAGGTCGACGTTACTGTCGCCCGGGAACACCGCTTCGCTGGTATGCGAAAACAGCTTCACGTCGGAAACGTTGTAGATGTTGTCGCGGTAGACCACGGTCTTGTTGGCCGAGTAGACCTTGGTCGATCCACAGCCGTGCAGGCTCGCGGCCAGCAACACGGCGACCAGTACGGCGGCGAAACGCCGGCCCCGGTGTGTCTTAGTAGGAAGAAGGTTCAGCATTCCATGGCTCCAGCGGTGTGTTCAGCGCCGTAGTTTACTCCGAATGATTGCGCCCAGGACACGGTAGTTTTGCTAGGCCTGGTCGCGGTAGCGCTCGGGTTCGTGCAGGCCGCACTCACGAACCAGGCCGAAGAACCGGGCTTCTTCCTCGCTGTTGACCGCGCTCAGCGGACGGCTGGTGTGGTGGTCGCCGATAGAGACATAGCCCTGGTCCCACAGTGGGTGGTAGGGCAGGTCGTGCTTTTTCAGGTACTGGTGCACGTCGCGGTCGGTCCAGTCGGCCAGCGGGTGCACCTTCACCACGCGGTTGTGCCGTTGCACCACGCCGATATGTCGGCGGCTGTCGGACTGGCTGCGGCGCAGGCCGCTAAACCAGGTTCCGGCGTCGAGCTCGCGCAGCGCGCGGGCCATCGGTTCGACCTTGTTCAGCTGGTTGTAGCGCTCGATGCCGTCCTTGCCCTGTTCCCACATTTTGCCCCAGCGCTTTTCCTGCCATGCCGGCGAGATCTCGGCGCTGAAGATCTTCAGGTTCAGGCCCAGGCGGGTCTGCAGGCGGTCGATGAACTCGTAGGTTTCCGGGAACAGGTAGCCGGTGTCGATCAGCACCACCGGGATGTCCGGGCGATGCCGCGTGACCAGGTGCAGCAAGACCGCCGACTGGGCGCCGAAACTGGACGTCAGGATCGGATTGCCCGGCAGGAAATCCAGTGCCCACTCGACGCGTTCATCCGCGCCCAGCTTTTCCAGGCACGGCGTGACCGAGGTCAGCTGTGCGCTGGACCAGGACTGGCCGGGCTGTGGCTTGCAAAGTTTCAGGTTGGCATGTGTCACGTCATTCTTCCCATTTGTGGGTGAGTGGTGAGTCGTGAGTAGTGAGTGGTGAGTGGTGAGTAGTGAGTAGTGAGTAGGAAAAACCTCCTTCGAAGGCGCTCTTACTACTCACTACTCACTACTCCCTACTCACCACTCACCGTCATCTCACGCGCTCAACAAAATCCCCAAAAGTTTCAGCGCCATCGCGTTCGGCGGCGAAGCGTTCGAACCAGCCATCGAGGAGTTCCAGGATGCGAGGTTCGTCGATGTTCTCTTCCACCATGGTGTTCAGGCGTGAGCCGTTGTGGGCGGCGCCCAGGTGGAAGTTGTAGCGACCGGGCGCCTTGCCGACCATGCCGATCTCGGCGAGATATGGGCGGGCGCAGCCGTTGGGGCAGCCGGTCATGCGAATGTTGATGGCTTCATTGCTAAGGGCGTGCTTGTCCAGCAGGCCCTCGATCTCGCCGACCAGGTCCGGCAGGTACCGCTCGGCCTCGGCCATGGCCAGGCCGCAGGTGGGCAGCGCGACGCAGGCCATGGCGTTCAGGCGCGTGGCCGACAGCGTGGCGTAGGCGTCCAGGCCGTACTCGTGGCACAGCGTGTCGATACGGTCCTTCTGGTCCGCCGGTACGTTGGCGATCACCAGGTTCTGGTTGCCGGTCAGGCGGAATTCGCCCTGGTGCAACTTGGCGATTTCGCGCATGCCGGTCAGCTGCGGGATGCCCGGGCGGTCGGCGATGCGGCCGTTCTGGATGTACAGCAGCAGGTGCCAGAGGCCGTCCTCGGTCTCGTGCCAGCCGAACGGGTCGCCGGAGGTGGTGAACGTGAACGGCCGTTCGGGCTGCAGTTCGAAGCCGGCGCGCCTGGCCAGTTCCTCGCGGATGAAGTCCAGGCCCTTGTCTTCCACGGTGTACTTGAAGCGCGCGTGCTTGCGGGTTTCACGGTCGCCGTAGTCGCGCTGGATGGTGACGATGCCCTCGCCGACGGCGTTGACCTGGTCCGGGGTGCAGAAACCCAGCACCTGGGCCAGCACGGGGTAGGTGTCCGGGTCGCCGTGGGTGGCGCCCATGCCGCCGCCGACCGTGACGTTGTAGCCCAGCAGTTCGCCGTCTTCGACGATGGCGATGTAGCCAAGGTCGTGGGCGTAAACATCGACGTCGTTCACCGGCGGCACCACGAACACGGTCTTGAACTTGCGCGGCAGGTAGAGCTCGCCGTAGATGGGTTCATGGTCCGGCGTGCCTTCCACTTTTTCCTGGTCCAGCCAGATCTCGTGGTAGGCGCGGGTTTTGGGCAGCAGGTGCTCGCTGAGCGCGGTGGCGTCGTCGCACACCTGGCGGTGAATCGATGACAGCTCGGGCAGCACCGTGCTCATGACGTTGCGGTTGACGTCGCCGCAAGCGGCGATGGTGTCCACCAACACCGCGTTCATGGCCTGGATGCTCTTCTTCAGGTCGCCTTTCAGGATGCCGTGCCACTGGAACGCCTGGCGCGTGGTCAGGCGCAGCGAGTTATTGGCCCAGGTGGTGGCGATGTCGTCCATCGCCAGCCACTGTTCCGGCGTGCAGATGCCACCGGGGATGCGGGCGCGGATCATGAAGCTGTGATCCGGCTCCAGCATCTGCCGGCGACGGTCCTCGCGCTCGTCGCGGTCGTCCTGCATGTACATGCCGTGAAACTTGCTCAGCTGGGTATCGTCCTCGGCAATCGCGCCGGTGGCCGTGTCGGCCAGGCTTTCCGCCAGCGTGCCGCGCAGGTAATTACTGCGCGCCTTGATCTTTTCAACCGGGCTGGGCATTTCAGTACAGGTCCTTCAGCAGACGCTTTTCACGGCGCAGGTTGGCCACCGCGGCGGCGGCCGCCTCGGCGTCCAGGCCGCGGGCGTTGACCAGCGCGTCGGCAATGGCCGAGGTGACGGACTCACCCATCGCCAGCGCACCACACAGGTAGACGTGCGCACCGCGCGCCAGCCACTCGTCCAGGCGCTCGGCCTGTTCGGCGACGATGTGCTGCACGTAGCGTTTCTCTTCCTGGTCGCGCGACCAGGCGGCGTCGATGCGGTTCAGAAGCCCGTCGGCGCGCCATTGCAGGAACTCGCGCTGGTAGAGGAAATCGGTGCGCAGGTGAGGGTTGCCGAAAATCAGCCAGGTGTCCGGGTTGGTCCCGCGGGCTTCCAGCTCCTGCAGGAAGGCGCGGTACGGCGCCACGCCGGTGCCTGCGCCAATCATGATGATCGGGGTGTCCGGGTTTTCCGGCAGGCGGAAGCGGCGGTTCGGTTCCAGGAACACGCGCACCTGGCCGCCTTCGCCGACGCGATGGTTAAGGAACTGGCTGGCGACGCCGCGGCGCTCGGTGCCGATGGCATCGCTGGCCAGCGTGGCGACCGTCAGGTGCACTTCCTCATCGACCAGCCCCTGGCTGGAGGCGATGGAGTAGGAACGCGAGGCCAGCGGGCGCAGCTGGTCGACCAGCGTCTGCGCGTCCAGCTTCAGCGGGTAGGCAGCGACCAGGTCGGCCAGCTGGCGGCGCTCGAGAAAGGCGCGGCGACCGGCGTCGTCCAGTGCCTCGTACTCGCTGGCCAGTTCTTCAGCTGCGCCGGCCGATGCCAGGCCTTCGATGGTGGCCGCGGTCAGCAGCGTGATTTCGTGGTGCTCGGCCAGCGCCTCGCTGACGGCCAGTTCGCGGTCGCCTTCGCGCACCGTCGTGGCCGGGTCGATGTCCAGGCCGTCGAGAATTTCGGCGACCACTTCCGGATCGTTCGGCGCCCACACGCCCAGCGCGTCGCCGGGCTCGTAGCGGATGCCAGAGTCCTCCAGTGACAGCTCGATGTGGTGAACGTCTTTCTCAGAAGCGTTGGCGGTGATCTTCTGCACCCGCAGCACTTCGGAAGAGAACGGTTGCAGGCGGGTCCACGGCGCGGGCTCGGCCTGCACCAGGCTCAGGTGCGCGGCGTGGGCTTGCGGTTGGCCGGCAGCATCGCCACCACCCAGGGTTTCGCGGGCGTGTTCGAGCACCTCGTCGCCCCAGGCCTCGGACGGAGCGTCGTAGTCGACGTCGCAGTCGACGCGCGGCCCCCAGGGCTTCGCGCCCAGTGCCTGCAGGCGTTCGTCCAGGCGGCGGCCGGCTTCGCAGAACTTCTCGTAGCTGCTGTCGCCCAGTGACAACACCCGGTAGGACAGCTTGTCCAGTTTCGGCGCACGGTCGCTGTCGAGAAACTCGAAGAAATCCAGCGCCTCTTCCGGCGGATCACCCTCGCCATGCGTGCTCATGACGAACACGGCATGCTCGAGCTTCTTCAGCGCGGCGGGACGGAAACCGTCCAGCGACTTCAGCTCGGCGGCCTGGCCGGCGGCTTCGAAGCGGGCCGCCAGTGCTTCGGCCACGGCTTCGCCATTGCCGGTCTCGGAGCCATACAGGATGGTCAGCGGCGCGCCGGCCGCTGCGGCCGCGGCCGCGGGCGCAATGTCCGCGGAGGCGCCAGCCAGCTGCCCAGCCAGGTAGCCGCTTAGCCACAGCGATTGCCCGGGGCTGAGTGCCGCGAGGCTGGATTGCAGCGCGGCAATCTGCTGCTCGTTGAAAGGTGAATTGTCGGTACGTAAAGCGTTCAGCATCGGGTTGTCCCGGTAGAGTCCATGGCGGCAGACTACCGGCGTCACCTGAAAGGCTGAACGACCTTGTTACTATGTCGACATAACGCGACGGCATATCACCGTCATTTCACAGGAGGAAACGTGATGGCTGGGACAATCGTGAAACATAAGGCCATGGGTCTCGCGGCGGCAGTGACCGCCCTGTTCGTGCTGGCGGCTTGCGCGCAAACATCGGAGCCGGCACAGGGCACAGCGTTCAACACGCCCTACGACCTGATTGGCACCGAGTGGTGGGTCGAGGACATCACGGGTGACGGCGTGGTCGACAACTCGCGGACCACGGTGGGCTTTCCCGCCGACGCGCGCGTGGCCGGCAGCACCGGCTGCAACAATTACACGGGTGATGTTTCGATCATTACCGACCGGATGACATTTGGCACCCTGGCGGGCACCAAGCGGGCCTGTGTGCCGGCGCTGGGCAACCAGGAGGTGAAGTTCTACGCCACGGTCAACAAGGTCAAGCGCTGGTACGTTGCCGAGGGCAACATCCTGCACCTGACCGACAATGAAGGCGAGACCCTGGTCAGGGCCTCGCTCATCACCCCCGAGTAAACGGGGGTGCCTGGGTAACGGGCGTTACTCCCCGATGACGTAGCCGTCCTCGTCGAGTTCGACGATGGGCATGCCCAGTGCCTCGATCTCCTCGCGGATGCTGGACTCGTCACCGACAATGACGATGGCCATGTTGTCGGGGTCGATCAGGCGGCTGGCCAGGGCGTTCAGCATGTCGCGGTCAGTCTCCTGCAGGATGGCGTTCTGCTGGGAGCGGTAATCCAGCGGCAGATCGTAGCGCAGGATATTGTCCAGCAGGCCCAGCTTGCGGCCCGGCGTTTCGTACTGCAGCGCGTCACGCTGGCCGATGGCCGAGCGCATGTAGTCGAAATCTTCCGGCGTCATGCCGGACTCATCGTAGGCCTGCAGTTCGTTCAGGACTTCCGTGACCGAGGCGGCCGTCGCATCCTTGTTGACCTCGGCGCTGAACCGGAAGCTGCCCAGTTCCGGCCCACCCGAGAACCCGGTGCGGGCGCCATAGGTGTAGCCCTTGTCCTCGCGCAGGTTCAGGTTGACCCGGCTGGAGAACGTGCCGCCCAGCACGAAGTTGGCCAGGCCCGCGCGGTAGTAGTCACCCAGCGCATCGTAGGGCAGGCCGTGCTGGCCGGTGCGGATGCTGGACTGCGCGGCGCCTTCCTTGTCGACCAGGTAGACGGTGCGGCCCTCAATGGCCGGGCGATCCGCCAGCGGCTCACGTGCGGCCTCGGTCACCTCGAGCTGGGCAAGCGGTTCCACCGCGGCCACTACGCGTTCCTGCGGCAGGCTGGAACTGACCGTAACGCCGGTCAGGTGCGTGGGTACATGGGCCGCGTAGTAAGCCTTCACGTCATCCAGGGTGATGGTTTCGACCGTGTGCGGCAGGCCGCTGACCGGGTAGGACAGCGGATTGTCCGGGCCGTCGAGCACCGCGCCGATGGCACGACTGGCCAGGCCTTCGGGCGTCTTGCGGTTCTGCATCAGGCCCTCGATCGTCTGCTGCTTCACGCGCGCGAAGTCCTCCTCGGTAAAGGCCGGCTCCATGATGCGCTCCATGAACAGCGGAATCGCGGTGTCCAGGTGCTTGGCCAGGGTGTTCAGCGTGACCGTGGTCTCGTACATGCCGGGGCTGACGTACACCCGGGCGCCGATGCGCTCCATGGCTTCTGCGAACTCGGCGGCCGATTTCGACTGCGTGGCTTCGCCCATCAGTGAAGAGGTCAGCGCGGTCAGGCCCGCCTTGCCGGGTGGTTCGTCGCGCAGGCCCATGTCAAACACGGCGCGGATGGTCACCGTTGGTGTTTCGTCGTTCGGCACCGCCAGCAGGCGCACGCCATTGGCCAGCGTCACGTCGCCGATGGGCGGCAGCTCGACGCTGGGATTCACACCCGGAGTGGGTCGGATGCTGCGGTCGAAGGTGTCGCTCACCGGGCGCAGCGCCAGCGGTTGACCTTCATCTTCGAAGGTTTCCGGGATGTCCCGCTCGCCGATGTTGAAGTTCTGCTCGGCGGCGGCCAGTTCCGGCTTGCCGTTCGGCACGATGCTCAGCACCACGGCCGGCTTGCCATCGATGTACTTGTCAAAGACCCGCTGCACGTCCTCGGTCGTGACGGACAGGTAGCGGTCGATCTCCTCGCCGATGCCGGCGGGCGAGCCGGTGAAGGTTTCGAACGCGGCCAGCGTGGACACCTTGCCGGCGACGGACTGCAGGCCGAACACGCGGCCGGCCTCGAAGTCCGCCTTGAACTTGGTCAGGTCGTCTTCGCTGACCGGGCGCTCGGCGAACTCGGCGATGGTCTCGCGAACCGCGGCTTCCATTTCCGCCAGGGACTCACCCGAGGCGGGGTTCTGGATGACGATGAACCACATTTCGCAGGCCAGTTCCTTGCAGGCGTGGTTGACCGAGGCCTGAACGGCGCGGCCGGTCTGCACCAGGCGCTGGTAGAGCAGCGAGGCCTGGCCCTGGCCCAGGATCTTGGCGGCTGCGTCCAGGGCGGGCTCGTCCTGGTGGAACGAGTACACCGTGGGCTGCATCATCGCCAGCGCGGGCAGGTGAATGTTGTCTTCCAGGGTGACGTAACGGTCGCCGTCCAGGCTGGCCGGCTGCTTGGGCAGGTTGTCGACTTCAGGGCCGGCCGGGATTGGGCCGAAGTAGGTGTTGACCCATTCCAGCGTCTGCGCGACGTCGATATCGCCACCCACCGTCAGCGTGGCGTTGTTGGGGCCATACCAGCGCAGGAAAAAGCGCTTCAGGTCATCCAGGTCGGCCGCGTTCAGGTCCTCGATCCAGCCGATCACCGGCCAGGAGTAGGGGTGACCTTCCGGATACATCGTCTGCATCAGGGTTTCCAGCGCGCGGCCGTAAGGGCGGTTGTCGACCCGCTGGCCACGCTCGTTCTTGACCGTCTCGCGCTGGATTTCGAACTTCTCCTGCGTGACCGCGTCCAGGAACACGCCCATGCGGTCGGCCTCCAGCCACAGCACGGTCTCGAGCTGGTTGACGGGCACCGTCTCGTAATAGTTGGTCCGGTCCGTGTTGGTGGTGCCGTTCAGCGTGCCACCGGCGTTGGAGACAATCTTGAAGTGCTCATCATCGCCGACGTTCTCAGAGCCCTGGAACATCATGTGCTCGAAGAAGTGCGCGAAGCCTGAACGCCCCGGCTCTTCGCGATCCGAACCCACGTGGTACGTGACGTCCACGTGCACCAGCGGGTCGGAGTGATCCTCGTGCAACACCACGGTCAGGCCGTTGGCCAGCGTGTACTTCTTGTACGGGATCGAGATGCCCCTGTCGTCGCCGTCGAACTCCTCCACCAGGGTAACGCCGGCGGGCAGGGCCGCCGCGACAGCCGGTGCAGCGGTTTCAGGGGTGGCGGCCGGTGTGCCGGCAGTGGTCGCCGGGGTCGAGGCGTCCTGCTGGCAGCCGGCCAGCACGAACACGGTGGTGAACATCAAGATTCTGGTGAAAAGCTTCACGGATGGTTTCCTGGTGGGTCTTTCGAAGGGGCGAAAAGGTTATCACATACGGCGGAAGGGCCCCATGTGTTGGAGGTCATGATGCCAGGTATAAGGGGCTCGGAATGACGGTGGCCAGAACGTTCACCGTGGACTTGCTACACTTGGATGAGGATTGTTCCGGTCACGATTGGGGGGGGGTACGATGCGTCATTCAAAGGTTACCTCACTGGGTGCGTTGGTCATCATGGCGCTGTCCGCCTGCCAGCGAGATGAGGGTTCATCCACCCAGGCCACACAGTCACCGCCGCCGGACGCCGAGCCGGTGACCGAGGTCACGCCACCGGCATCGCCGGCCGAACCCGCAGAAACGCCGCTGCCCCGGACGGCCTGGTTCGGCGACACCCACGTGCACACCGGCTGGTCCGCCGATGCGGGCATGGACGGTGCCATCACCGGCCCGGTCGACGCCTACCGCTACGCGCTGGGCCAGGAAGTCAAATCGAACACCGGCCTGCCGGCGAAACTGTCCCGGCCCTACGACTGGTTCATGGTGACCGACCATTCCGATGGCATGGGCACGATCAACGAGATCATCGCCGGTAACCCGGAAATGCTGGCCGACCCGATGCTCAAGGGCTGGTACGACGCATTGAATTCCGGTGACGAAGCGCAGGCGGCGAAAGCCAAGAGCGAACTGATCGTGGCGCAGTCCACCGGCAAGCTACCGTCGCAACTCATGGACCCCAAGTGGATGGTGTCGGCCTGGGAGAAGACCGTGAAAGCGGCCGAGGATTTCTACGAACCGGGCACGTTCACCACCTTCATCGCCTACGAATGGACCGTGAACGCCAACGGCGGCGACAACCTGCACCGCAACGTTATCTTCAAGGGCACCGGCGACCAGGCGCTGCAGATTCTGCCGCTGACGACCTTCGAAACCGAGGACCCGGAAAAGCTCTGGGAGTGGATGGCCAACTACGAGGCCAAGACCGGCGACCGCGTTCACGCCATCCCCCACAACGGCAACATGTCCAACGGCCGGATGTTCGAGGAAAGCCGGTTCGACGGCTCACCGATGACATCGGAATGGGCCGAGCAACGGCAGAAGTACGAGCGCCTTTACGAAGTCACGCAGATCAAGGGCCAGAGCGAGCAACACCCCGCGCTGGCGCCCAATGACGAGTTCGCAAGCTGGGACCTGTGGGACCGCGGAAACCTGATCCTGGCACCCAAGCCGGACGGTTCGTTCAAGTACGAATACTGGCGTGAATCGCTGAAGTCGGGGATGCGCCTGGAAGCGCAGCTGGGCACCAACCCGTTCAAGTACGGCGCCAACGCCGGCACCGACACCCACACCGGCCTTTCCTCCACCGAGGAGGACAGTTTCTTTGGCAAGTTCAAGACCCTGGAGCCCAGTAACCTGGAACGCTGGAATTTCCCACTGCTGAGCGGCCCAACCGACGAGTACATGGGCTGGGAAATGGCCGCGTCCGGCGTCATGGGTGTATGGGCCACCGAGAACACCCGCGAGGCCATCTGGGACGCCATGTACCGCCGCGAAACGTTTGCCACCACCGGTCCGCGCATGAGCGTGCGCCTGTTCGGCGGCTTCGACCTGGACGAAAGCGACCTGCAGGGCGACGTGGTGGCCAATGCCTATGCCGGTGGCGTGCCGATGGGCGGCGACCTTGCCGGAACGGGCGGCGACCAGGCACCGGTGTTCCTGGTGCAGGCGATGAAAGACCCGCAGGGCGCCAACCTCGACCGGGTGCAGATGATCAAGACCTGGGTGGACGCGGATGGCGGCCAGCATGAGCAGGTCTACGAACTGGCCTGGTCCGGTGACCGCCAGCCCGGCGCCGACGGCAAACTGCCGCCGGTGGGCAGCACCGTGAACCTGGACACCGCGGAGTACACCAACAGCATCGGCAGCGCATCGTTCACCACCGCTTGGACGGACCCGGACTTCGACCCGGCGCAGAAGGCGGCGTACTACGTGCGCGTGCTGGAAATCCCGACGCCGCGCTGGACCCTCTATGACAAGGTCAACCTGGGCGCGGAACCCGGACCGGACGTGCCTCTGACCCACCAGGAGCGTGCCTTCAGTTCGCCGATCTGGTACACGCCCTGAGCATTTGGCCCTGGGAGTTTCCTGACCATGAGTGATCGGCGCTGGCTGCGTGAGCCCCTGCTGCATTTTTTCCTGATCGGCGCGCTGCTGTTTGTGCTTTTCGGCTGGGTGAACCGGGGCGAGACGGTGGCCGAAGACGTCATCGTTGTCGATGACGACCGCGTGTCGCTGTTGGCCATGCAGTTTGAACGCGTGTGGATGCGGCCACCCACGGCCGCGGAGATGGACGGCCTGGTCGACAAGTGGGTGCGCGACGAAATCCTTTACCGGGAAGGCGTGGCCATGGGGCTGGACCAGAATGACCCGGTATTCCGCCGTCGCGTGGCGCAGAAAATGACCTTTATCGCCGAGGGTGCGGTGAACGAAACACCCACCGAGGCGGAGCTGCAAGCCTGGCTGGACGAGCGCCCCGAACAATACCGGGCCGAGCCTGCCCTCACTTTCCGCCAGGTGTATTTCCAGGGTGATGGCGCGGCCCGCGCGGATGCCATCGAGCAGGCCCTGGCGGCCCTGGAGGACGGTACCGTCGCCGAAGCGCTGGGTGATCCGTCGCTGTTGCCACAGCGCATGGATGCCGCCGGCGCATCGCGCGTGGACGCCATGTTCGGCGACGGTTTCGTCGCCACGCTGCAGGCGCAGGCCACCGGTGAATGGGTGGGCCCGGTCGAGTCCGCCTTCGGTACCCACCTGGTCTTCGTCGAACAGGTGACGCCGTCGCGGGCGGTGACCCTGGACGAGGTGCGCCAGGCGGTGCAGCGCGACCTGATGACGGCGCGCCGCGAACAGGCGGAAGACGCGTTCGTCGACGCGCTGCGACAGAAGTACACGGTGCAGTTGCCTGTAAGCGCACCATGACCCGGTTTCGGCACCTGCTGTTGATCCTGGTGGGTCTGCTGGTCTGGATTGCGCCGGCACAGGCCGACGTGTTCCGGCCCGCCTACCTGGAGCTGCGTGAACTGGCGCCGGAGCACTACGCGGTGTTGTGGAAAGTGCCCACCGCGCCAGGTCAGCGGCGCCTGTCGGCCTACCCTGTGTTTCCCGAAGGCGCCGAGGTTGTCTCCCCGCCGGTGGGTACACCGGTGGATGGCGCACTGGTGGAGCGCCAGGAAATTCGCGTGCCGGGCGGGCTGGAAGGCAAGACCATAGTCATCGAGGGCCGCGCGCTGGGTGTCACCCAGGTGATCGCCCGCATTGAACGCCTGGACGGCAGCAGCCAGGTGGACGCGCTGGAAATGGAACAGCCGCTCTTCACCATTAACGAACCGGCCGGCGCCGGGCAGGTGGCGTGGTCGTATTTCGTGCTCGGCGTGGAGCACATCCTCGGTGGTATCGACCATCTCCTGTTCGTACTGGCATTGCTGCTGGTGGTGCGCGGTGTGAAGGCGATCATCGCCACGGTCACGGCGTTCACGGTGGCGCACAGCATTACCCTGGCCATCGCCACGCTGGGTTGGGTCTCAGTGCCGGGCCCGCCGGTGGAGGCCATCATCGCGCTGAGTATCGTGTTCGTGGCCAGCGAAGTGCTGCACGGCCTGAACGGCCGCCCTGGGCTGACCGCCCGGATGCCGTGGGTGGTGGCGTTCAGCTTCGGCCTGCTGCACGGCTTCGGCTTTGCCGGCGCGCTGGAAGAAGTGGGTCTGCCGCAGGCGGCCATTCCGCTGGCGTTGTTGACCTTCAACCTGGGCGTGGAAGCCGGCCAGCTGTTGTTCGTGGCCGTCATCCTGTCACTGCGACGCCTGTTCCAGGCGGCGGTGAAGCGGCCGATGCGCTGGGCCACCGTGGCAACGTCCTACGCGATCGGCTCAGTGGCCGCATTCTGGGTCATCGAACGGGTGGCCAGTTTCTGGAACCCTTACTGAGCCCGAACAAAAAACGGGGCCGTTGCAGGCCCCGTTTCGCTTTAACCAGCCGCTGACGGATCAGCCACCCACCGCGTCCTTCACATCACGCACCAGGCTGCGCGCCTTCAGCGCGAAGACGATGCGCAGCAGGCCGATGACCACGGCCCAGAAGGCGATGATGTAGACCAGCGTCAGTCCGCCGATCTCCACGCGGAAGAACAACAGCAGGCTGAAGATGATCGACAGGATGCCGTTGAGATAAAGCACCCACTCACGCGTGGTTTCCTTGCGAATTTTCCAGCCCAGCGACACCAGCGTGATACCGACGACCATGGCGAAAAAGGCGACGGTGTAGACAAAGGCCACCATCGACACCGGCGGCACCAGCAGCAGGTAGCCGCCGATGAGAATGCCCAGCACACCCATCACCGCGGCCAGAACCCAGCCGTCCTTGTCGCGGTGCGACAGCGCACCGGCGAGGTTGGAAACGCCGTCGACCAGCAGAAAAATTGCGAACCAGATACTCAGTACCAGGAACGCAACACCCGGCTTGGCGAAGGCCAGGATGCCGAACACCAGTGCGGCGATGCCGCTGATCAGGAACATCCACCAGGTGCGTTTGCAGAACTGCCTGACGTCGCCCAGGGTGGGCGCGTTGGGGGTCATTTCATCTTGCATGATCGTACTCCCTCGTTGAACCTGCTGCCATCATACGCCAGTGGTGTCGGCGTAGAGCGGCGGCAGTTCATGAACGCTGTTCGCGGCCACCAGGAATGGGTCGACGACGCGGACGGTGCCATAGCGGCGGCCATGCTCAAAATCTTCAGAAAGAATCTCTCCGGCGCCGGACATTTCTGCGTAGGCCCACAAGTGGGCATCGAACCATGACAAACGGTACGCGGCCATGCCCCGCATGGCGGTGCGTAGTATTGACTCGTCGGGGTAGCGCACCGAGAACAGATCCAAAAGGTTTTCGGCCTCCTGCAGCGCATCAGCGTAGCTCAACAACGGCTGCCCGCCGAGGTCGGGTCGAGGGCGAGTGATCGCCGCGACAAATTCAATGATGGCTTGGTGGGGTAACACCAGGTCGCCGGCATTCAGCCCTTTTTCAAGAATGCGTTCCGCAACATGCTGCTTGAACGGGTCGCGGGGGTCGAACCGGTAAACCAGGATGTTGGTGTCAACGAGCCTTGTCACGGTCATAGAGTTCCTCGCGCGTCCAGCCCCGGTCCGCGGGCGGTTCCTTCGGAAGGGTCATGCGCTTTTCTCTTTCACGTTGGCGCGCGGTGGCGGCGGCAAAAGCACGCTTGCGCTCAGCAAGGCTAAGGCGCACAGCCTGGCGCTGTCCCGCCGGAACCAGGTGAATGATATCGCCTGCCGCCCTGAACTCGACCTCATCGCCAGGTGTGATGCCATACGCTTCGGCGAGCCGCTTGGGGATCGTGACCTGGAGTTTGCTGGTGATTTTGGACATATCCTTACTATAGCAAGGAAAAAATCCTTGTTTCAAGCGTTCCTGAATAAATCCGTTCACGGGCATGGGACTGGTCGGGCCAATCGGCTATGCTTGGGAACTCGAGATCGGAACCGGAATCGCTGGTTCCGATCGGTCAAATCCTTGGGGGGATGATGAACACACAACGTAATACGCTGGCGCTGGTTTTGTCCGGTTTCCTGCTGTCGATGGCTAGCAGCGCGAAGGCCCAGCAAAGTAACGAGGAGCTGGCCAAGCAGCTGGCCAACCCCATATCGTCACTGATCTCGGTGCCGTTCCAGTTGAACTGGGACCAGAACATCGGCGCGGCGGATGCGGGCGAACGCCTGACCCTGAATGTTCAGCCGGTGATTCCTTTCGACATCAGCGACGACTGGAACCTGATCACCCGCACCATCTTGCCGGTGGTCAGCCAGGACGATATTTTTCCCGGTGCAGGCAGCCAGTTCGGCCTTGGCGATACGGTGCAGAGCCTGTGGTTCTCGCCCAAGGCGCCGACGTCGAATGGCTGGATCTGGGGTGCGGGCCCCGCGTTTCTGCTGCCGACCGCCACCGACGAGTTGCTCGGCACCGATAAGTGGGGCGTCGGCCCAACCGGCGTCGCGCTCAAACAGCAAGGGCCGTTCACCTTCGGCGGCCTGGCCAACCACATCTGGTCGGTGGCCGGCGACAGTGACCGGGCCGACGTCAACTCGACCTTCCTGCAGCCGTTCTTCACCTACACCACGCCGTCCGCCTGGTCCTTCACGGCCGTGGCTGAGGCCACCTATGACTGGGAAAGCGAGCAGTGGAGCGTGCCTGTCGGGTTAATCACGGGGAAAGTCTTCCGCCTGGGCAGCCAGACCGTGCAGTTCAATTTCGGTCCGCGTTATTACGTCGAACACACTGATGGCGGCCCTGAGGGACTGGGCCTGCGGGCGGTGTTTATTTTGCTGTTCCCGACGGGGCATTAAGTAAGAAAACCCACGCTTCCAGTGCTGCAGGCACTGTAAACAGGAGGCCGTCGGGATTTCGGGTTTGATAGTAAGCTTGTCTTCAGGGGTACCCGCGGGGTACCCCACAACGCCTGAACCCTGGGGGGATTTATGCGCAATCACTTGATGGGCTTTACCTTGTTGTTGGCCAGCGCTTTGCTGGCCTTCTCCGCCCCGGCCCAGGGCGATCCGCTGCCGTCGTGGAATGACGGCGATGCCAAGACCGCGATTATCGAGTTCGTTGAACGCGTGACCGATGAGGGCTCACCGGATTTCGTGCCGGTGTATGAGCGCATCGCCACGTTCGACAACGACGGCACCTTGTGGAGCGAACAACCGCTGTACTTCCAGGTGATTTTCGCGCTGGACCAGGTCAAGGCGAAAGCCGCCGACCACCCGGAATGGGCAACGACAGAGCCGTTCAAGAGCGCCATTGCGGGCGACATGGAAGGCCTGATGAAGACCGGTATGGCCGGCCTGGCCAAGGTGATGGGTGCATCGCACACCGATGTCACTGCCGATGAGTTCGCCGCTTCGGTGAACAACTGGCTGGATACCGCCCGACATCCGACCACCGGCAAGCGCTATGACGAAATGGTGTTCCAGCCCATGCTCGAGTTGCTGGAGTACCTGCGCGAAAGCGGCTTCAAGACATTTATCGTCTCCGGCGGCGGCATCGATTTCATGCGCGTGTTCGCCGAGCGCGTGTATGGCATTCCGCCGGAGCAGGTCGTTGGTTCCTCAATCGACGCGAGGTTCGAAATGCGCGATGGGGTGCCGACCATTATCAAGGAAGGCAAAGGCCTGTTCGTCGACGACAAGGCCGGCAAGCCGGCGGGTATCTACCGCCATATCGGCCGTCGTCCCCTGTTCGCAGGCGGCAACTCCGATGGCGACCTGCAGATGGTGCAATACACCACCATGCCTCGTGGCCCGGAAGATACGACACCGCGTTTCGGCCTGTTTGTTCACCACACCGACGCTGATCGCGAGTTCGCCTACGACACGCCTTCGCACATTGGTGAGTTCAAGGAAGCCGCCAAGTTGGCGCCGGAGAATGGCTGGCTGGTTGTGGACATGAAGAACGACTGGAAGCTGGTCTACCCTGACTGAAAACCACGTTTCAAGGAGGCTATGCAATGAACTACGCAACGATGAAAATGCTGGCCGCCGTGGCACTGGCAAGCCTGCTCAGCGCCTGTGCCAGCACGCCCAGTGTCGACACGCAGACGGCGCCCAACACCAACCTGGCCGAGTACAACACCTTCGGATTCGTCTCGCCGCTGGGCACCGACCGGGCCGGTTACACCTCGTTCCTGTCCAACTCGCTCACGGGCGCGACCCGTGCCGCGTTACAGGGCAAGGGCTACACCTACACCGAGGACAACCCGAAGATGCTGGTCAACTTTAACGTGAAGGTGCAGCAGAAAACCGATATTGATACCTTCGGCCCGCCTATCGCCTACGGGCCCTGGGGCTACCGCGCCGGCCTCTACGGCGGCTGGGCCGGTTACGGCTACCCGGACATGGTGGACCAGTACGATGAAGGCACGCTGATGGTCGACCTTGTTGACCCGGTGCAGAAAGCGATGATCTGGGAAGGCGTCACCAAGATGCGCAGCAACGATGCCAGCAAGTGGAACGAGCAGCAGATTCGTGACCACGTCAACGCGGTATTTGCCGAGTTGCCACCAGCGCAGTAACAGCGCGCTGCTGTAAGACCAACAACCGTGGGGCATCGCGCCCCACGGTTTTTTTATGCCAGTGCCAGCCCGGCCTCAGTTCCCGGCTTTCAGCACCGCGACGATATCGTCAGCCCAGTCGCGCATGGCGCGGTTGGCCTCGGCGCGGTTGCTGACGCTGTTGGCCATCCAGAACATGCCGGAATCGGTGTCTTCCTTCTCGTCGATGACATGGCCGATGACCTTGCCGGTGGTCGAGTCGACCATTTTCAGGTCCAGCGTGGCCTTGCCTTTCGACTTGGTGTACGTGGTGGACACGCTGGAGGAATAGCGCGAGGTATCCGGCGCCGCCACGTCCAGGTCGACGATGGCGGGTTCCAGTTGCAACACATCGGGGCCGGCGTCATCGGTGAGCGTGTAGCCGGCGCGTTCGAATTGGCGGCCGAACTCGATCAGCAGCGATTCCGCGGCGCCCTTGCGCACCTCTTCGACAACTTCGTCGGTGACCCGGTCGGTGCTGACCGAGCGGCTGGCGTTCTGGTCACGCTGCCAGTGCGGCCGGAATTCCACTGACGGTACGGTCAGCTTGATTTGCTTGTATTGACCCGCGTTGGCGTCGGCCGCCAGGTACAGCGCGTCGAAATCCTTGCTGGCCTGGCGGGTCAGGCCGTTGGCGTCGGTGGACGGGTACGGGTCGGTTGTGGCGCAGGCGGCCAGCAGGCCGGCCAGGGTCAGCGCGGTTGTCGCGATCAGGCGGGTGCGTGTGGTGTGCATAACAGGTTCTCCAGTGTTTACCAGGTCGAGCCGGCCTGGATGTAAAACGCAGTTTCTTCGGGCCCGCGGGCAATATCGGCGCCCATGGCAAAGCCGAAGCGCTTGGCGATCAGGTAGCGAAAACCGGTGCCGTAGGTGGCCTCGGTGGAGGCATCCGACAGGTCGCCGAACGACTGCGCGGCGCGGCCCGCACCGGTAAAGCCAATGAGCGTCCAGCGGTGGTCCAGCTTCCAGCCCAGTTGCACCTCGGCCACGGCCACGGCGGTGCCCTGGTAGCGGCTCTTGGGAATGCCGCGCAGGTCGATAAATGGTGGCACGTAGGTGGGCAGGCGGGCATCGTCGTCGGCGCTGACGCCGTCGTATTGCACCCGGAACCCCAGGTTGAACTTCTCCGACAGCGCCCAGTAGTTCAGCGCCGTCAGCTTGTAGGCGGAGTAGTCGACATTGCTGCCGATGGCGTCGTTAAACCAGGTCCACTTGGCGCTCCAGTTGTAGCCGGTGCCGGGATTGAACTTGTTGTCCACCGAGTCGTACTCGGCGTTCAGGCCGATGCCGGAAGTGGTGGTGTCGAAGTCGAAATGCTCGCGGATGTAATCCAGGAACTCGGGCGGCACGGGGATCACGCCGCCGCCTTCGTACGAGGTCTCCACGCGCCGGTACATCTGGTTGGCGCCCAGGAACAGGTTGGAGTCGCCCAGGCGGAAAGCCAGGTTCTGCACAATGGCGGGTCCGGTGATGTTCAGTTCCACCGCCTCCGGCAGGTCGCGGCCGCCCAGCGAGTAAAAATCCAGGTTCAGCGAGCTGTAGCCGCCAAAGACCTTGTAGCGAATGGTGTCTTCTTTCCAGAATCCGATATGGCCGCCGCCCACGCCCCAGGTGCCATTGGTGGTCGCGGCGCCGCCCAGTATGGAAATATCGGACGGCAAAACGGCCTGGGAAATGGCTTCCGGGTGGGCCTCGCGCTGCTCGCGCTGGGCTTTTGATTCATGGAAGAACAGGCCCATCATGCCCAGGCCGAAGCCCACCGCCGGCTCGGTGATGATGGACGGCACCGGCAGGAAGCCCAGGGTGTGGTCGACCAGGTACTGGCTCGCATCCAGCATGCCGTCTTCGGGGTCGATGAACATGTCGCTGAAGTCGGCGCGGGCCGGGCTGGCCATGCCGGCGCCCAGGCCTAACGCCAGCGTGACGGTTACCGCGCCGGAAATGGCTTTCTGTTTTGCCATGGTCTTCGAAAAGTCATCCGTGTGATGCACTAATGTAACAGTTTGCGCGCTGCCGGCGCTGGTCATCAGCGGGCGGTCTGCGACTATACTGGAACCACTCAACGGGGGGAGTGAACCATGAAAAACAGATTCAATACCGTCCTGCTGACCCTGGCCCTGCTACTGCCGTCGCTGCCGGCGCTGGCCATGACCTGGCCGCAGGACATCACCGCCAGCGAGGGCACGATTACCGTCTACCAGCCGCAGCCGGAATCGCTGGAAGGCAATACGCTGAAGAGCCGCGCGGCGTTTTCGATTGACCTCGCCAGCGGTGGCGACCCGATCTTTGGCGCGATGTGGTTCACCGCACGCCTGGACACCGATCGTGACAGCGACACCGCCATCATCCGTGACCTAGTGGTCGACCATGTACAGTGGCCGGACTCGAAAGATGCCGAGGAACAACGCTTCACCACCGTGGTTGAGGGCGCGATGCCGCAGGCCGGGTTCGAGATCTCGATGGAGCGGCTGACCGCCAGCCTGGCGGCGGCCGAGACCGAGGCGAAGAGCCTGCAGAACCTGAAAAACGACCCGCCGAAAATCGTTTTCCGCCAGGACCTGGCGGTGCTGCTGCCCTACGATGGCAAGCCGCGCTTTTCCGATATCGACAACAGCCCCTACGAGCGCGCCCTGAACGCGCCGTTCGCAGTCATCCACAAGAAGCGCTCCGACGACTACTTCCTGACCAGCGGCGACTTCTGGTACGCCGCCCGCGACCCGCTGGGCCCGTGGACACCAGACAGCAACCCGCCATCTGACCTGGTGTCGATGGTGCCGAAGCCGTCCGGCGATGACCCGAAGCCGGCCTCGCCGCCGGAAATCGTTACCGCCACCGAACCCACCGAGCTGGTGGTGACCGCCGGCGCGCCGGACTGGGAATCGCTGCCCAACGGCCAGGTGCTGTACGTGAAAAACACCGAGACCGCCTGGCTGCGTGACCTGGCCAGCGGCAATATGTACCTGATGCTGTCCGGGCGCTGGTACCGCTCGAAAGCCGAGGACGGCCCGTGGACCTTCGTGCCGGCCGACGAGCTGCCCGCCGGCTTCCAGGACATTCCACCGGCCTCCGACATCGGCGGCCTGCGCACCTCGGTGGCGGGCACGCCGGAGGCCGAGGACGCCATGCGCGACCAGGCCATCCCGCAGACCGCCGCGATCAAGCGCAGCGACGCCTCGCTGACGGTGACCTACGACGGCAAGCCGAAGTTCGAGAAGATCAAGGGCACCGACGTGGCCTACGCGGTCAACACCGGCGCCCAGGTGCTGGAAATCGACAAGCGCTACTACGCGGTCGACAACGGCGTCTGGTACACCTCGGCCGAAGCCACCGGGCCGTGGGTGGTAGCCGACAGCATCCCCGATGACAAGATTGCCGAGATTCCGCCGTCCTCGCCGGTGTACAACACCACCTACGTGCACGTGTACGACTCCACGCCGGAAGTGGTGTACGTGGGCTACACGCCGGGCTACATGTGGTCGTTCCCGTACTACGGCGTGCCGGTTTACGGCACCGGCTGGTACTACCCGCCGTACTGGGGCGGCGCCTACTACCCGCGCCCGCCGACCTGGGGCTTCAACGTCGGCTACAACCCGTGGACCGGCTGGTCATTCGGGCTCAGCTGGTCGAACGGGTTCTTCAACTTCGGCATGAGCTGGGGCGGCGGTTATCCCGGCCCGTACCGGCCCTGGGGCTGCTGTGGCGGCTGGTATGGCGGTGGCTACCACGGCGGTTACCACGGCGGCGGTAACGTCATCATCAACACCGGTGATATCAATATCGGCAACAACATCAACATTGGTAACCGCACCAATATCAGCAACCGTATCGGCAACGACACGCGCCTGAACAACCTGTCGAAGCAGAACAACCTCTACAACCGCCCCGAGAACCGCGCCCGCAAGGCCGACCCGGCGGTGGTGCGGCGTGACCTGCAGAACGCGCGACCGGCGCAGGGCAAGCTGAACAATGTCTACGCCGACCGCAGCGGCGCGGTCACCCGGCCGAATGGCGATCAGTGGCAGGTGCGCGAAGACGGCCAGTGGAAAGACGCCGCCGACCGCGTCAGCCCGGACACCCGTGACCAGGTGGCCAATGCCGGCCAGCAGGCCCGCGACCGTGCCGCCCAGGCCACGCCGGAGCAGCGCCAGCAGGCGCAGAACAGCGCCCGCCAGGCCCAGGAACGGGCCACGCAGGCGGCCCAGAACCGTTCCGCGGCGAACCGGGCCAGCGGCAGCTACAACCTCAATACCCGCGACCTGAACCGCGACTACTCGGCGCGCCAGCGTGGCCGCAGCATGGAGCGTTCACGGCCGATGCCGCGCGGCGGGAATTTTGGTGGTCGCCGCCGCTGACCGGGCGGCGACCGGTTCGGTCAGAGCCCGGCGGTCTTGACCCTGGATGTCAGGCCCAGCGCCGTGTGCAGGTCGGCGATGGGCGCGACGCGCGGGCTGTGCGCGCCGACGATATAGCGGACATCCAGTTGCTCGCGCTCAATCGCGGCAGCCAGCGCGCGGGTGTTTGAATTCGCCGGCACCATGCGGCCGTTGGGCGGGTTGGGGAAGTGGTCGGCTTCAAACATCACGCCCTCTTCCGGCAGCCAGGCCACCAGCAGGTGTTCGACATGCGGGGTGGGGCCCAGGTCGATGATTTCCACGCGCCGGTCGCCGCTCTCAAACACCAGGCGGTCCTCGACGAAAACCAGGTCCAGGGTGTCACCGTCTTCCGCGTTGTCGCGCACCACGGACTCGTTTTCGGCCACGGTGTACAGCGTCGCGCCTTCGGCCTCGTAGTCCTTCACGCCCACCAGGTGGTCGTTGTGGTGATGGGTGAGGACGGCATGGCGGATGGGCTTGTCGACGCCGGCTTCGCGCAGCGCCTCGATGCGGTCGGCGATGCCGGCCGTTGCGCCGACGGCGACCACGTGGTCATCCATCTCGACGAACATGGCGTAGGTGCCGTTGGCCCCGGCCAGGAAGACCCCTTCCTCGAACTCCTCCAGCACCATTTCCGTGGGCTGCGCGGCGCCTTCGACACGCTCGAAGTCATCGGGCAGGGCGGCGAACTGCGCGATCGGCTGGTTCACCTGTGTTGAGCTGTAGTCAATGGTGATGTTCGGCTGGTCGTTGACCAGCAGCTTGAAGGTGCTGGCGAACGGAATGCCGTCGATGGTGGTGTAGTCCAGGAAGCGGTAATCGACCTGGCCGAACGGCGGTAACACACGCTCGGAACGGCTCAGCAGGTGCGTTTCCCGGTCGAAATACAGCGCCAGGCCCGGCCCGACTTCCATGACCAGCGTAATGATGTCGTGCGGGCGACCGTCGACATCGGCCTCGCCCAGCCAGTGCGAGGTCTGGCGGCGTTCCATCAGTTGCCGGACCAGCAACGGCGCGGTGACCCGCACGAACGGGCCGGACGCGGTATTGAAGTCGGCGTTGGGGTTGTCGGTGACCGTGCCGGCCCGGTAGTCGACGTTCCAGCCCTCTTCACCATCGATCACCACGGTGGTATCGAACTCGAAGCCACCGGCATCGCCGGCCTGGCGGCTGGCATACACGCCGTTCTCCAGGTCAATGGCCTGCAGCGTGGACTGCGCGCCCTCGTCCCATGGCGGGCCCGGTTTGCGGCTTTGGTTCGTGGCCCAGGTGGTAAAGGTGCTCTGGCGCGCCACGGTCTTCAGGTTCTCAATGGTCTCCTCGCCACCGTAGGCCGCGATGGCCGCGTCGATGATCTCGCCCGCCTTGTTGACGGACTTCAACGGCAGGGTTTCTTCGGCCAGTACGGTGCCGGCCATCGGCATGGCGGCAGCAGCGGCAAGGGACAGGGCAGTGCGGTGAATGCGTTTCATGGGCGCTCCTCTTTGTGAATCGGCCGGAACGTGTTCGCTCGAACAGTTCCGCGCGCCCAGCATGCGCATCCCCACATCGCCTGTCTGCGGTGATTCGTTGAATGCGCTTTCCGCCGCGCCAGGCGGCCATAAAAGTGCGACGACTGCGACGAAGCGAGTTGGGGTGACGCGTGACGCGTGACGCGTAACGCGGCGCGTTTGGCCAGGTCGCGCAGGACCGAGACGTCGGCGTTGCAGATAGGGCTCGGTTTGGCTTTTGATGTTGGCTTGCAGGCGGCCTGTGGCCTTCGCGTCACGCGTCACGCGTCACGCGTCACAAAAAAAGCCCCGGGAAGGGGAACCCGGGGCCAGTAACAGCCGGCGTTCGGTGCCGACTGACAGGGACCACGTGGAGAGATCCAGAGAGAGGGCGCGGGAGGGGCCGCACCGGGGTCGTGATCCTGACTCTGTTGCTACGGGGGATTAGATGGAAAAGCGGGGGTGGAGTTCCGGGTTTAGCGGAACTTAATCATTCCGTCAGAAATTGCCCGATGGCGTTGCGCGCGATGGCTTCGGCGCCGATGGCGACGGGGTCGATGCAGGGCAGGCCGGTCTCGGCTGCGAGTTGCTCCAGGTGGGGCTGGCGCGCGTCGGCGGGCAGTCCGGAGGTGTTGACGGCAATCCCCAGGCAGCGGATCGCCGGGTTGGTGCGCCGGCCGAGCGCCAGGTGCGTCTCGATCACTTCTTCCAGCGGCGGCAGCCGGTAATGCGGCCAGCCGGAAACCACGGCACGCAGCGGGTCGTGGCAGACCACGAAGCCGTCGGGCTGCGAGCCATGCATCAGGCCCAGTGCGACACCGGAATAGCCGGGGTGAAAAATGGAGCCCTGGCCTTCGATGACATCAATATGGGCCGGGTCGGCCGCCGGTGACAGCACCTCGGCGGCACCGGAGATGAAATCGGCGACCACGGCGTCGATGGGCAGGCCCTCGCCGGCAATCATGATGCCGGTCTGGCCGGTGGCGCGATAGGTGGAATCGGCGCCCAGGTCCTGCAGGGCACGGTGTAGCGCCAGGGCGGTGTATTTCTTGCCGATGGCGCAATCCGCGGCGACCGTGAGAATGCGTTTGCCGGTGCGGGGTTTGCCGTTACCTACCGGCAGGCCTTTCGGCGGTACGCGGACGTCGACCAGGCGGGCGTGGGCGTTGCGGGCAATGTCGGCCAGGCCATCGCGGTCGGCCAGGCGGATATGCAGGCCGCTGACGATGTCGAGGCCGGCGCGGGCCGCCTCGGTGATGATCGCCCACCAGCTGTCGGGTACGGTGCCGCCCACCGGCGCCACGCCGATGACCAGGCTGCCGCAGCCCTGTGCCGCGGCTTCCGCCACCGACATGTCGGGCACGCCCAGGTCGACGTCGGCGCCGTCGAAGCGCAACTGGCCCATGACCTTTTCCGGGCACCACTGGACAATGCCCAGCGCGGTCTTGGCGTAGGTGGCATCGCTCTCCGCGCCGATCAGCAGCAGGTACGGCGGTTTCAGCTGGACGCGGGTCAGCGTGGTCACGTGGCTACCCCCACAACTCGGTAGGCGGCGCGTCGACGCGGCCCTGGTGGTAGCTCATGCCCGGGTCGCGGTCGCGTTCCAGGAACAGCGCGCCATCCAGGTCGACAAAACGGCACATCTGCGCCAGCACGTAGCCGGGCGCCATGGCCAGGGATGTCCCGACCATGTTGCCAACCATGACCTCCAGGCCACGATCAATGGCCATGTCCGCCAGCCGCAGGCCCTCGGTCAGGCCGCCGGCCTTGTCGAGCTTGATGTTGATGACCTGGTAGCGGCGCGCGGCGGCCTCGAACTCGCCGGTATGCAGGCAGGATTCGTCGGCGCCCAGCGGCACCGGCGGTGAATAACCTTCGAGCTCGGCGTCGCCGCCACGGGGCAGGGGCTGCTCGATCATGGCCACGCCCAGGTCGCGGAAGCGGGGCGCCAGGTCCTGCAGTTGTGCAAACGTCCAGCCCTGGTTCACGTCGACGATGATCTCGGCGTCCGGGCGTGCGGCGCGCACGGCGGAGATCCGCTCCAGCGGCAGTTCGCCGTTCAGCTTCACCTTGATCCGGGGGCTGGCGAGCGCGGCGGCCTGTTCGGCCATTTTCTCTGGAGTGTCGATGCCCACCGTTTCGAACGTGGTGGTCGCGCCCGGGTGGACATCGGCCAGGGCCCAGGCGCGCTGGCCGCGTTGCTTGGCTTCCAGGTCCCAGAGCGCGCAGTCGATCGCGTTGCGCGCACCGCCGGCGGGCAGGAGGTCGAGCAGTTCCTGGCGGCCGGCACCCTGGCGCAGCGCGTCGGACACGGACTCCGCCTGCGCCAGCATGTGCGCGACGTCGTCGTCCATGTAGTAGACGCCGGCGCCCTCGCCACGGCCGCTGTGCTCACCCTCGGTGAGGGTCACCACCAGCGTGTCGACGCTGGTGAAGACATGCCCGGTGATGATGAAGGGCTGCTTCAGGTTCCACGTTTCCGTGTGGAATTTGATCTCGCGCATTGCCGTTGTGCTCCGTCAGGCCAGGTACTGGAAGCCCAGGATGTTCCAGAACCAGTAGAACCAGATCATGAACAGCCCGCACAGGGTAACGCCCAGGTAGCGAATCCGGGCCCAGGCACCTTCCAGCAGGCTGCCGCGCCAAACCGCGAACAGCTTGACCAGCAGCCAGGCGCCGGCGACGGCCGCCAGGATGGGCAGCACCAGCCAGGCCTTGAACAGGCCGGGTACTTCGCTGAACAGGCGGTCCTGAACCGCGGAAATCGTCACGACGCCGGCGATGACGACAATCCAGTTGGCCGCCGCGCACCAGGTCGCGGCGCGGATGGCCGAGCGGTCGGCGGCGGGCAGCTTGCGGATGCGCTCACGCTGGTAGAAGCGTTTCAACAGCACCAGTGCGAACACCAGCAGCGACAGGCCCAGCAGCATGAAGTTGAATCCGGCGGTCTCGTACGTGGCCAGGCGACGCAGCGACATGAACGGCAGGCCGTCCATGACAAAACCGGTGATGTTGCCGGCACCGTCTTCCTGGAAGGCAATCTGGCGCGGGCTGATACCGGGCACCATCGACGCCCCCGGGTTGGATTCGCGGAACAGGTTCTCTTCGATCTCGACGTAGCGCTTGGCCTTGCCGGAGAATGCGACCACCAGTTCATTGTCGACCGGGTAGACCTTGACGCCGCCGCTCAGGCCCAGTGATTTTTCGATCTTGGAGAAGTTGCTGCGCCAGAAACCGTAATCGCCGGCGTAGCGCCCGGCGCGCGTGGCGAAGTCCGCCGGCGGCTCGGGCATGGCGTCCTGGCGCGGGAAGTACTCGGCGTAGAGCGCCGGCGTCAGTGACGAGCGCGGAATGCGGCCGCCGGTGGCCGCAAAGGACACGAAGAACGCCAGGCCGTTCTCGGCGTCGATGCCCAGGTAGGAATGGAACCACTGCGTGTCGCCGCCGTGACCCATGACCCGGTGGCCTTCCAGGTCGGTGGCGTAGAAGCCCAGGCCCATGCCCATCAGGCGTTCGTCATGGCTGAACTGGTCGGACAGTTGCTCGCGCACGGTGGCCTCGGAGAGGATCCGCTGGCCATCGAGCTCACCGCCATTCAGGATCGCCTGCGCGAACCGGACCATGTCGGTGGCGCTGGCGGACTGGCCGCCGGCGGGGCCGAAACTGGCGACGATTTCAAAAGGCTTTTCGACATAGTCGCCGTTTTCGAACGCGTAGCTGGTGGCCATCTTGTCCGCGAGTTCCGCGGGCAGCGGCTCTTCAAACGTCGCGTTGCTCATGCCCAGCGGCTCGAAAATATGGTTGTGCACGTAATCTTCGAAGGATTCACCGGAGACATTGGCGACGATCAGGCCGGCCAGTGCGGTGGCGTAGTTCGAGTAGGCCGTCTGCTTGCCCGGCGGATTGACGCGCTCCTGGCGGTACTTCGACATGGCCTCCTTCAGCGGCACCGCGCGTTCGGGGTCGTCGATGATCAGGTAGCCCAGGGCGCCGTCTTCGAAGCCGGCCGTGTGGGTCATGATGTGGCGCAGGGTGATGGGCTCATCGAAGGTATCGGGAATCTCGACGCTGTCGAGATATTCATTGACGTCGGTGTCGAGGTCGAGCTTGCCCTGTTCCACCAGCTGCATGACCGACACCCAGGTGAACAGCTTGGACACGGAACCGGGGCGGAACAGCGTGGTGTAGGGGTCGACCGCCTTGCCGCTGTCGATGTCCTGGTAGCCGTAGCCCTTGGCGAAGATCAGCTCACCGTCCTTGGCAATGGCGACCACGCCGGACGGGCTGTTGTTGTTCTTCATCAGCGGCTCGACCACGCCGTCGACGAACGCTTCCAGGGCGACCGGGTCGTCCATCGTGGGTGCGGCGAATGCGGCGGTGCCGACCAGTGCGGCCAGCGCGGCGGCGGCAATGCGGGAGAAAAATGTCATGGGACCCGTCCTCGTTGTGCGTTTATCCGGCATATCCGGGGGTGTCCGGCGATGTTACCCGCCCGCCTATCGAGTTTGGTAGGCGAAAAAGACAGTAAAATATGCATATTGGACAAAGGGCGGTACACTGCGCCCTATGCGATATGACGACGAGTACGCCGCGAACCTGCCCCCCGGCTTTGACCCCGAAGCGGCATCACCCGCCGAACTGGGCGCGCTCTTTGAAGGTGCGCGCTGCATTTCCCGGTTTCACTCGGCGGCGGATGGCAGCTTTGTCAAGGAACTGCAGCAGGCCCGGCTGGGTCGCTCCTACAGTTACAGGATTGACGCTGGGGGTCTTCTGGAGGTCAACGATTCGTTCCTGAGAACACCCGTCGTCATTCGTAATGAAGTTGATGACCTGATCAGTTTTCAGTTCGTGTCCTCGGTAAAACGGGCCGAATTCCTGGGCGAACGCAAAAATGTCCACGACCTGGGTCCGGCGGTCATCGTGTCCGCGATCCCGCGGCCCGAGTACACCTATCGTGTTCCCCGAACCAATGAAACGATCCGCCATGTCGTGGTGTACACCACGCTGTCAAACCTGATGGAACGCATGGGAGAGTGTGCCCTCGATTACCCGGTCTGGTTGCGGGAGATTCTCGAGCTTCGTCATACAGCGCCGCGCCAGCGCGTGCTTTTTCTCGAGGATGTTCATCGGGAACTGACATGGCCCTTTTTCCACCAACCCGTTTCCGGTCACCTGCTCAATCACTGGATGAACGCGAAATTCAATGAGCTGCTGACCATAGGCCTTCAAATCCTGAAGAACGACCATGCCTGGCTGGACACCGGTCAGCAGGACGCCGACGTGCCTCGCGGTGACATTATCCGCCGGGCCCGGACCATACTCGATCGCGAGTACGCGAATCCGCCATCACTGCCGCAACTGGCGCGGCACCTTGGTATTTCCGGGACGCAGCTGAAGAGTGGGTTCAAGTCAATGCACGGCACGACGGTTGGCCAGTACACCATCGAGCGGCGGATCGAGGCCGCCCGACTTTTGTTGAATGAGAACAGTCATTCCATTTCCGAGATCGCCGACATCGTTGGGTACCAGGATCATTCCGCGTTCACCCGGGCCTTCCGGCGCCTCAGTGGCTGTACGCCGAGAGCCTGGAGGCTGTCACGCAGGCGCGTCTGAACTGCATATTAAATTGTCGAATCAGCCTAATTATATGGCTGGGGACGGATTAGCATGATGCGGCACCCCCCAGTTTGATGACAACGGGAATACAAAAATGATTCGCACAGCATGCTACCGACTCTCCACCCTGGCCTGCGCCATCGCCGCCGGCCTGGGCGTTTCCGCCACCGCGATCGCCCAGGAAAGCGATGACGACGAAAGCCTTAACACCATCCTCGAGGAAGTGATCGTCACCGCCTCGCGGCGCGAAGAATCACTACAGGATGTCGCCGCCGCCGTCGCCGTGGTCGATACTGGCAAGTACGCCGACGCGGGGCTGGTCGGACTGGCCGACGTCTTGCCATTCGTTCCCGGCGTCTCGGTGATCGATTCCGGGCGGCCGTATTTCAACCTGGTTTACATGCGCGGCATCAATGCCGTGCTGTCGGCCGGCGTGACCAGCTACCTGGACGAGATTCCCGTGGGGTCGTCCACCGTTTACACCACGCCCGCGCCGCTGGATGGCACCTTGCTCGACCTGGGCACCATGGATGTCCTGAAGGGCCCCCAGGGCACGCTTTACGGTGCCAGCGCCATTGGCGGCATCCTGAAATTCAACACCCGCGCGCCGTCGCTGGAGAACTGGTCCGGGAGCGCTTCCGCCAACCTGTCCGACACGCACGGCGGCGGTTTCAACCAGCTCTACCGCGCCAACCTCAATGGACCGATCATCGGTGACACTCTCGGTATCAGCTTCACCGCGTTCTCCCAGGAGGACGATGGCTATATCGATAACGTCGCCCTGGGCAAGGAAAACTGGGATTCCTACGAATATTACGGCGGTTCGGGCAGCCTGTTGTGGCAGGCCACCGAAAACCTGTCGTTCACCTTCCAGGCGATGGTCCAGAACGCGACGCAGGACGGCGCGACGACAGTACAGGCCAACCACGCGCAGGACCAGTTGCAGCCGGGGCTGGCCGCGGGTGAGCCGTGGTACGGCGAGTACGAAACCGGGGCGGCGGATCTGAACCCCAGCGAATATGAAGCCGAGTTGCTGGGCCTGACCATTCGCTATTCAACCGGCTTTGGTGAGTTCCTGTCAGTCACCAGCAGCCAGGAAGTGAATTTTACCCAGGAAACCGACCTGACGGTGCCGTACGCCGCCTACGCTGACCTGTTCTACCCGGACAACGCGCCGCACACCAAGGCGTTGTTCATTGGCGACCTGGGCTTCGAGAAAGTGACGCAGGAGTTCCGCCTGGTTTCCGAGTCGAACGAAACTTTCGAATGGATCGTCGGCGCGTTTTACACGGAAGAAGAAGGCCATAACATCCAGCGACTGGACACCACGCCGGCGTCCGACCTGTTGTTCGTTGACTTTCCGTCGACCTACCAGGAAAAGTCGGCGTTCGCGACGGGCACCTGGTATTTCACGCCCGATTTCGACGCCAGCGTAGGCCTGCGCTACACCGATTATTCGAACGACGTCGAACTGGCGGCGGTGGGGCCGCTGATCGCGCCCCTGCCGTACATCGAGATCGAAGACGACGTGACCAACTACCTGGCCAACTTGCGCTGGCGGCCCAGTGACAATATGTCCATCTACGCGCGAGTGGCCAGCGGCTTCCGTCCGGGTGGCGCCAATTTTCTGTTGCTGGACGCGGATGGTAACCCGCTCACTGACCCCTTTTTCCGGCCCGACGAGCTGGTCAGCTACGAACTGGGTCTGAAAGGCACGACAGCCGATGGCCGTTTCTCCTATGACCTGGCGGCATTTCATATCGACTGGGAAGACTACCAGGTGCGGACCTCGGTAGGCGGTGTGAGCGTTGCGGCCAATGCCGGCAAGGCCAGCAGTGACGGCGTCGAAGCGGCACTGGGCTTCGCGCTCACCGACAACCTGATCCTGACGGGTTCACTCACCTGGACCGATGCCAGGATGGGTGAAGACGAACCCGTGATTGGCAGCCCCAAGGGCGAGCGACTGCCGCTGACGCCGGAATGGCAGGCCGCTCTGGATGCCCAGTACAACTTCCAGTTGGGCAACCTGCCGGCCTACGTTGGCGCGGCCTGGCGTTACAAGGGCGAAATGTTCGTCGGCATGAGTGGTTACACGGACGCTTTCGGCACATTCTATCCGGGCCAGTCACCCAGGATCACGCTGCCCAGTTATGACCTGGTTGACTTGCGAGGTGGTGTCACCGTCGGCGCGTTCGACTTCTCGCTGTACGTCACCAACGTATTCGACGAATGGGCCTGGACGAGTTTTGACTCGCTGGCCGCGGGTATTTCCACTGGCACCCCCACCCGTCCGCGTACCGTGGGTGGCGTTGTACGCTGGAACTTCTGATACATTTCCCGGCATTAAAGGGGCCCCGGTAACGGGCCCCTTCTTCTTTACAGGCATCCCGATATGAATCGTATCCCGCTTGGTTCCGTGGTGCTTGCCGCCACCCTGGCATCGACACCGGTCTTCGCCAACCCATCCGACGACGACATTGCCGCGATTGCCCACCGCGCCATGGAGACGTTCAACGCGCCCGGCATCACCGTGTCCGTTGTTAAAGACGGAGAGCTGGTCTACGCCGGTGGCCAGGGCGTGCTGGAGGCTGGCAAGCGCGGCGATGTCGATGCCGACACGCTGTTCCAGATCGGCTCGGTGTCCAAGGCCTTTACCGCGGCTGCGCTGGCGGTGCTGGCCGATGACGGCAAGCTGTCCTTCGACGACCGGGTCATCGACCATATCCCCGAATTCCGCATGTTTGATGCCTGGGTGACACGCGAGTTCACCGTGCGTGACCTTCTCACGCACCGCAGCGGCCTGCCGCTGGGCGCCGGCGACCTGCTGATGTTTCCCGAGGCGGATACGAGCCGGGATGAGATTATCGCGGCGCTGGCGCACCTGGAGCCCAGCAGCAGCTTCCGCTCGAAGTACGACTACGACAATACGCTGTACATCGTTGCCGGCGTGGTGGTCGAGCGCACCTCGGGGCAGTCCTTCGAGTCGTTCGTCGAAGACCGGCTGTTGAAGCCGCTGGGCATGAACGATTGCGCAGCCACGTTTGGGCGCGCGCCGGAAAAGGCCGACAAGGCCGTGCCGCACATGTACATCGACGGCGAGTACCAGGTCACCCCCACGGGCCTGAAGGGTGACACGGCGGCGCCGGCCGGCGGCGTCATCTGTAGTGCCAACAGCATGGCGAAGTGGATGAACTTCATCCTGGCAGGCGGCACCACGCCGGACGGCCAGGCCCTGATCAGTGCGGGCCAGTTCGCCCAGTTGCTGAACCCCGTCACCATCACATCAACACCGGGGTTCCTGCGTGAGCATGCCGGCGCCGAACTGTCCGCCTATGCACTGGGCTGGGGCGTGTCGACCTTCCACGGCCAGCCGCTGCATTCGCACGGCGGCGGCCTGCTGGGCATGACCTCGCACCTGGCCCTGTGGCCGCGCCAGAACCTGGGCGTGTTCGTCAGCAACAACCAGATGTCCGTGGCGCCGCGGCCGGTAGCCTACGACATCGCCGAACTGTTCCTGGATGACGCGGCCAACGATCCGGACTGGATCGCCGTGGTCGATGAACTGATCGGCCAGATGCGAGCGGCCGGCGACGATGTGGTCGCGCAGGCCATGGAAGCGCGCAACGCCGACAGCACACCCAGCCTGCCGCTGGACGCCTACGCCGGCACTTACCGGGATGACTGGTACGGCCCCATCGAGCTGAGCCTGGAAGACGACGGCCAACTGTGGTTCACCTCGCCGCGCAGTGCGCCGCTCCGTGGGCCGCTGGAGCATTTCCAGTACGATACCTTCATCGTTCGCTGGCAGGACCGGCGCCTGAACGCCGACGCCTACGTGACCTTCACGCTGGGGGCACAGGGCGACATCGAGGGCATCCGCATGAAAGCCGTTTCACCCAACACGGACTTCTCGTTCGACTTTCACGACCTGGACCTGGTCAAGGTCCAGTGAGCGGCCGCGCTTCGTGATCCAGGCCGACTGGACGTTCATTCTCTGGGCCGTGCTGGCGGCCCTGGCCGCGCTGGGCTTCTGGGCCGACCGCACCCGCATCGGCAGCCAGGTCTCCGGCCTGGCCATCGTGCTGGCCACCGGCATGCTGCTGTCCAACATCGGCGTGCTGCCCAAGTCGGCGCCCACTTATGGCGTGATCTGGGTCTACCTGGTGCCGGTGGCAATTTCGCTGCTGCTGCTCAAGGCCGATCTGCGGCGGGTGCTGACCGAGACCCGCGGCATGCTGCTGCCATTTGCGCTGGGCGCGGTGGGCACCACCATTGGCGCGCTACTGGGCGTCTGGTTGCTGCCGCTGGGCGAGCACTCGGCCAAGCTCGCGGGCGTGTTCAGCGCCACCTATATCGGTGGCTCCATGAACATGGCCGCAGTCACCCAGGCGGTTGAACTGGACCCGTCCATCGCCACCGCCGCGGTGGCTGCAGATAACGTGGTCGGCGTGCTGTACCTGGCGTTCCTGGCGCTGGTGCCTTCGATGGCGCTGTTTCGGCGCTGGTTTGGGGTTACGGGTGACGGGTTACGCGTGACGCGTGACGACCCCACGGCCGGCGACAATGGTGACGAAGAAGACGTTACGCGTCACGCGTCACGCGTCACCCACCTCGACCTGGTGCACCTGGGCCTGGCACTGGCCATCGCCTTCGTCATCTGTGGCATCGGCCAGTGGCTGGCCAACCTGATGGGTGTCGGTGGCTACGCGGTGCTGTTCATCACGGCGCTCACGGTGCTGGTGGCAAATGTTTTCCCGCGCCAGCTGGCCAGGCTCCAGGGTGATTACGACATCGGCCTGTTCTTCATGTACCTGTTCTTCGCCGCCATCGGCATCAGCGCAGACGTCGCGGCGATGGTCACTTCCGCGCCGCTGCTGGCGCTGTACGCGGCCATCATCGTGCTCTGCCACGCACTCGCCGTGTTTGGGCTGGGCCGTTTCCTGCGTACCGACCTGATGGACTCGGTCATCGCCTCCAACGCCTGTGCCTCCGGCCCGGCCAGTGCCGCCGCCCTGGCCGCCGGCAAGGGCCGCCCGGACCTGGTCGCGCCGGCGGTTTTGCTGGGCGTTTTCGGTTACGCCGTCGCCAACTTTATCGGCATTGGCCTGGTGACCTGGCTGGGCTAGTCGTCCTTTCGCCAGTCACCGACGGCCCGTCTGGTGCAACGATATCCATCCTTGACCATAATGAGGCCTGGATTGACCAATGCCCGGAATTCGCCGGGCACCTTTCCATGACTGGCGGAGTCCGTAATGGAATTGCACGAACAACTGGCCGTCATCGCGCTGTTTGTCTTCGCCTATTCACTGGTGGCCAAACGGGTGGAGCAGTCGTGGGTGTCCGGGCCCATGGTGTTCGTCACGGCCGGCTTCCTGATGGGCCCGGCCGCACTCGGCTGGTTCAGTGGCGAAGAATCCCGTCACACGCTGCGGTTCCTGGCCGACCTGACGCTGGCGTTGTTCCTGTTCAATGATTCGGCCAATGCCAACCTGAGAACTCTGAAGCGTTATTACGGCTTGCCGGCGCGCATGTTGCTCATCGGCCTTCCCGGGGCCGTGCTGCTGGGTTTTCTCGCCGCGTTCGTGATGTTCGACGCGCTCAGCCTGTACGAGGCGGCGGCCCTGGGCGCCATGCTGGCGGCCACGGACGCCGCGCTGGGCAAGGCTGTGGTGACCAACCCCGCCGTTCCATCACGCCTGCGCGAAGGCCTGAATGTCGAAAGCGGCCTTAACGACGGCTTGTGTGTGCCCATCCTGCTGCTGTTCGTCGGCCTTGAGGTCGGCAGCGAAGCCCATGCGGGTGGCGGCGCGGTCCTGCACCTGCTGGCAGAGGAACTGGGTATTGGCACGTTGGTGGGTGTGAGCCTGGCCGCGGTCGGGGTATGGCTGTTCAGGACCTGCTGGGACCGCGGCTGGATGTCTTCCGTCTGGGGCCAGATCACCTCGGCCGCATTGGCCATCGGCTGCTTTTCCGTTGCCCAGAGCCTGGGAGGTAGTGGCTACATTGCCGCCTTCGTTGGCGGCATGCTGTTCGGGCACCTGGCCGGTGAAGAGACCCACGAGGTCCTGCACTCTTCGGAGGGCATGGCCGAAACACTGGCATTGCTCACATGGATGCTGTTCGGCATGGCCGTGGTCTGGCAGGTCATCGGCCAGGTCACCTGGGAAGTGTTTGTCTATGCGCTGCTGAGCCTGACCGTTGTGCGGATGCTGCCGGTCTGGCTGTCCCTGGCCGGCACGGGTGAATCGAATGCCAACAAGCTGTTCCTGGGGTGGTTCGGGCCACGTGGCCTGGCCAGTATCGTGTTTGCCGTCATGGTCCTGGATGCGGGTTTGCCGGGCGCTGAACTCATGAACCTGGTGGTGCTGTGCACCGTGTTTCTCAGCCTGGTTGCGCATGGCATGACCGCCAACCCACTTGCGCGCCGCATATCTGCTTCGCGGCAGGGTTCATAATCGATTGCCAGGCCCCCTGGACATCCGCTAACGAGGAATGGACTGATGAATGGAAACGCGATTTCGAAAGGCTCGGTCCTGGTACGGCCGGCACTGGCTGCGCTGGTGGTGGGCATAGGCATGGCGCCTATCGACACGCGGGCGCAGGCTGGTGGTGAGGATGAATGGAAACAGTCCTTCCACATTTACCTGTTGGGCCCGACCATCGAGGGCACCGCGGGCGTCGGGCCGGCCGATGCGGATGTCGATGTCGACGCCGGTGATGTGTTCGACATGCTTGAGGGCGCCTTTCTGGGTATGTATTCGGCGGAGAAAAACGGTTGGGGCGTTTTCGCAGACGTGGTCTACATGGACCTCGAATCCGATTTCAGTCTGGCCAATGGGGCGGTGACCGGCGAGTTCGGCAATAAGCAGCTGACCGCCGCCGTTTCCGCCACGCGGCGACTGAACGCGAACTGGGAGTTGCTGGCCGGCGGCATGTATACCGACGTGAAGCTGGCGCTGGATACCCAGGGGCCGGCCGGCGGGCAGAGCCGCCGACGCTCGGAGTCGTGGATCGACCCGTTCGTGGGCGCCCGTTTCCAGGCGCCGATGGGCGAGCACTGGACGTTTGCCAGTTTCGGCTACCTGGGTGGCTTCGGCGTGGGCTCCGACCTGATGTGGTCACTGAATGCCGGCCTGGCGTACCAGGTGACCGAGCACAATGCCTTTACCGTGTTGTATCGCTACATCGACTTCGACTACGAAGATGGCGACGGCCTGGACCGCTTCCGGTTCGACATCGCCGAGCACGGCCCGGCCATCGGCTGGCGTTTCAGCTTCTGAGCCGGCCTCCAGGGGGCAGGCCAAGGGTCAGAACGACACGTTCCAGTCGACGCGCAGGCGGTTTCCGGTTTCCTTTGTCGTGTCACCGGGGTTGAACAGGTCGACCGCGTCGATCAGGAACAGCCGAGCGCGGACATTCATGCGCGCGGCTGGCACGTAGGTCACGCGGAACTCGTGACCCTTGATGTTGGTGGCGCGGACCTGGTTGGCGTTGCCCCAGCGCACCCACTCGTCCTGGGTGTAGGAGCTGTTGGCCACCAGGGCTTCCTGGTAGGCGTAGTCGTAACCCAGCTGCCAGTGTCCGGGGTCCTGCGTCGATCCCCACCGCAGGCCCAGCACGTATCCGTCGACATGATCCTGGTGGACATCCGTGAAGCTGCCGGGCTCGGCATCGGCATAGTCCGCGAAGTTGTGGGTGTAGTCGACGCCCAGTCGCGTGGGCTGGCCCAGGAACGCCGTGCGGTAGCGCAGCTGCAGGTGCATGGACTGGTACGCACGGCTGCCGTTGTCGGTCAGCAGGGCGTCGTTGTCCGGGTCATCGGGGTCCGGGTTGCTGACGAAGCCGCCCAGGGCCACGGTCACGTCTTCCCCCGGTGCAAACTCACGCTGATAGCCCACCTGGCCCACAAGCGCACGGCCCGAAAATTCCCGCATGCCCACGGGCAGGGCGACATAGTTGATGGATGCAAACGCGCTTGAGTGGTCATCGAGTTTTCGCCGCACGCGGGCCCCGACACCCAGGTAAGTGAGGTTGTCGATGGTGAAAATGTCGTTCTGGTGCAGGTATTCGAGCTCGTTCCGGCCCACCCAGGCGTTCAGGCCGCCGCGCTGGTAGCCGACGACATACTGGTCAGGATTGAAGTTGTAGGGGCCATCCGGGCCGCCGTCGAAATCATGAATGGTGATATGCGGGGACTGCTGCGAGTGCCGGGAGCCACTGCGGACCCGCGCGCGCACATACCAGTGATCGCCCAGGTAGTATCCCAGCCCGGCGCGAAGGCGGATTCGCAGGCGGAGGCGGTCGTCGCGCTCCGTGCCGTCGCCATTGAGCGAATCCCAGTCCTGCTCAAGGCGCAGCCTGAAATCGGCCATGTAGTCCCAGTCACCGGCGCGTTTCGTTTCAGGGCCTTCGGCCTGCCCGGCGCATGGCAGCCCCAGTGCCAAAACCAGCCCCAGCCGGCAGGCCTGTCGGACAAGTCCATAGCCTGCCTGCACCGGGGCTACCGTCGTCGTCGCGGGTCAGTCGGCCGGTTTCAGGTCCATGCCGTTAATGACCTTCTTGACGCCCTTGACAGTGCCGGCCAGCTGAATGGCCTGGTCGCGCTGCTCAGTGCTGTCGACGAAACCGCTCAGCAGCACCACGCCGCGGTTGACCTCCACGTTAACGTCGATGCCACGTGACAGGTCGCCATCAGCGACAGCGGACTTCACTTTCGTCGACATCACGCCGTCGTCGAGCATCGTGCCGGCGCTGCGGTTGCTCTCGACCACGTAAATCCGGTTCAGCACCTTCTTCACGCCGGTGATCTCGGCCGCCAGTTTGGGCAGCCGCTCCTTCAGTTCAGGGTTGGTGGTGAATGCCGCCAGCTGCACGTAGCCGTGGTACACCTCGATGTTGACGCTGCCGCCCTGGTTGGTGGCCAGGTTGGCTTTCACCTTGGTGTGAATCCAGGTGTCATCAACGACATCGCCCGCGGTCTTGCTGTCCTGCGCGGCCACCGGCAATGCGATCGCGAGCAATGCGCAGGCGATAAAACGGGAGAATCTGGTCATGTCATTCACTCCATCGGGCATGGGTTGGATGGCCCGTAGTTTAATTCACCAACTTTCGACTGGGCCACTGGTATTCAGTTCCGAAGGGGGGACCGGGGCGCCTGTCCCGTCGCTTGCGGCGGGTGGGCGCCCCATTTTTGTTTTGGGAGGTGGGCTCCAACAGGTTTTTACCGCAGATTTCGCGAATTTCGCAGATTACGCGAAAGGAGTTGACGTGGGTGGTCGTGGGCTGGAGCCTTGTCGCGTGACGCGTCACGCGTCACGGGCTCGTTTCTCGAGGACCACGATGGTGACGAGATAGATGGCGACGATGATGAAGGGGATCACTACGAAGCGCTGGTCGGGGAACAGGTACCAGGCCGCGACCACCAGGCCCGCGCGCGCCAGGCCGTGAAACAGGCCGATCCAGTGGCTGGCCAGCCAGCTGAACGGTATCCACATCAGTCCGGTCAGGATCCCGACGGTCATCGGCAGCGAGGTGTAGTCGACCAGGAAGAAGGGGATGGCAATCGCGTAGACGGCCAGTGCCTGGACGATGGTCATGAAGAACAGGCGGTCGAAGGTGTTTTTGGGCTTTGACTTGTCGAGGAAGTCTTCGCCGGTGAACTTCGACAGCGCCATGCCCAGGTAGACGGTCGAGCCGCTGCCGATAAAAACGGCCCACACTGCCACGACAGGGCTCGCGACGGCACCGATGAGGCCGATCACGGCCCACGCGATGGTGCCGGCCAGTGGCATGGCCAGGAAGCGTCGGTGCTCAAAGGCCTGCTTCTGTTGTTCGAGTGTCAGCGTGGCGTCGATCATGTTGAGTTTCCCCTGGCCTTTAAATTCCGTGCTGGCAGTTAGAATACGCCTCCCAATCACGACTCGCGCAGGCCGTAGGTCATTGTCCGTAATGCAACGCCAGGTCACATCACTTTTGCAGGCTTCCACTTTGTGGTTCGCCGCGCTTTGGCTGCCTGGCAGCCTGGTGCATGCCCAGGAGGGCGCGGAGCTTCTGGACAGCGAGGCACCGGTGAACTGGGCGCTCGCGCCCGTGCTGGGGACCGGCTGGTACACGCTGGGGGACGGTCGTGATGCCTTCATCATTTACGCGCCGTACACGCAGACGCTGCGCGAGGTCGATGCCGGTGGCACCGGGCTGGAGGCCGCAGGCTGGTACATCAACTGGGCTGGCTCGCTGGGTCTGTTCGAACTGGACCTGGACCCCGGCATCATCGATCCGGACAACTTCGGCACCTTCAGCTTCACACCGGGTATCGAGGCGGAGATCCCGATGGGGGCGCGCTGGTCGTTGCGGCCCTACCTGCATTTCGGGCGCGGCGTGAGCATCGGCGACGGGCCGGAGGCCTGGATCTATTACGGTGGCTTAAAAAGCCGGACCTGGCTCGATGATGACCAGCGCCTGTCGCTGATGGTTGGTGCGGGATATGCCGGCTTTGACCCCCAGGGTGGGCGCTCGGGTGGGCTGTGGACGCTGTACACCGGTGGTGAGTATCGCTTGCCCCTGGAACCGGTGTCAGGGCCGGCGCTCGACCTGTTCATGCAGGCGGGCTACCGCGCCATCGACGACACGGCCGACTTCGGGCTGCGCAGTGACAGCAATGCGCTGAAGGCCATCGGTGACACGGTCGAAGTGGGCCTGGCGATGGGGCCGTCGACGGGCGAGTTCCGCTGGGGCTTCCTTGCCGTGGAGCGCATTGGCCTGACCTGGAACTTCGAGCCGAGTGGCGATTTCAACTCGATTACGCTGGATTTCCGTAGCTGGTTCCGCCAGTAGCGGCGGCCCGGGAGCCGGCCATTTGTCTTTGGCCGGCATTGATTGCAGACTAGTCGCACTGTACGGGTTGAGGGGCAGCAGACGTCGTGGACGCAAGTAAACAACGGGTCGACACCGCAACGGCTGGCCCCGGTGAAACGGCATCCGTGCAGGATCGCCTGGTCGCCACCGTCTACGACGAACTCAGGCGTATCGCCCACGCCCACAACCGCCACGAACGCTTCAACGCCACCCTGCAGACCACGGCGCTGGTCCACGAGGCCTGGTTGCGCCTGGCCGAGAGTGATGCCGCGCTGCAGCCGAAGACCGAGGCACACCTGAAGGCGCTGACCTCGCGCGTGGTTCGCCATGTGCTGGTCGATTACGCGCGCCAGTCCACGGCCCGCAAGCGCAGCCCCGACGCCAACGATATCGCCGAGATGCAGTCGACGCTGATCGACCCCGGTCTTGATGTCGACCTGCTTGACCTGGACGAGGCCCTGCACGCACTGGCCGGGCAGTCGCCACGGCTGGCTGAGCTGGTGGAGTACCGCTTCTTCGGCGGACTGAGCATCCCGGAGACCGCCGAGGTGCTGGAACTGTCCACCCGCACGGTCGAGCGCGACTGGATCAAGGCGCGCGCCTACCTGGTGAGCCAGCTGCGCGAGCAGAAGGGCTGAGCGCGACGCGATGGGCGACCCGCGCGACTTCGAGACACTCGACGCGTGGTTCGACCGTTTGCTGGATGCCGCGCCCGACGAACGGGAGCGCACACTGGCCGACCTGCGCCGCGATGACCCGGAACTGGCTGATTCCCTGGTCGCGCTGCTGACCGACGTCACGGCCAGCGAGGGCTTTCTCGAAAACGAGGCCAGCGCAGCTCGCGACCGGATGCTGGCGGAGATGCTGACCGACGATGGCTGGCGGCCCTCCGGCGCATCGCCAAAGGACCGTTGTGGCGAAACACTGGGTCCGTACCGTCTCGAATCGGTGCTGGGGCGCGGGCAGAAGTCGGTGGTCTACCTTGCCCGCCGTGCCGATGGCGAGTGGGACGAGCAGGTCGCCGTGAAAGTGCTGTCGCGCGGCGTTGACACGGACGACGTGCTGCGCCGCTTCCTGGCCGAGCGGCAAATCATGACCGTCCTGCGCCACCCGCATATCGGCGTGATGCTCGATGGCGGCGTCACCGATGATGGCCTGCCGTACTTCGCCATGGAATATATCGATGGCCAGCCGATCGACGATTGGTGTCGTGAGCAGGCGCTGCCGCTGGCCGGCCGACTGGCGCTGGTCAGAAGCGTCTGCGAGGCCGTGGCCTTCGCACACCGCCGCCTGGTGGTGCACCGCGACATCAAGCCATCCAACATCCTGGTCAACCGCGATCGCCAGGTGAAACTGCTCGACTTCGGCATCGCCAAGTGGCTGGATCCGCAGGCGCAGCCGGGCTTCAGCGCGCGCACGCAGCACATGGTGCGGCCGATGACACCGGCCTACGCGGCACCCGAGCAGCGCGAGGGTGGCCCGGTCTCCACAGCCACCGATGTCTACCAGCTGGGCCTGCTGATGGTCACCCTTCTGTGCGGCGTGGACCGGCCCAGGCACGCAATGGGCGTTGACGACAGGGGCGCCCCGCAACGCCGCGCCAGCACAGTGGCCACCGCGGCCAACTTGCCCTACCCGCCAGCGGAATTGCGGGGCGACCTGGATGGCATCATTCACAAGGCGCTGTCCGCCGACCCCGAGCAGCGCTACGGTTCCGCGGCCGAACTGCTGGCCGACCTGGACAACTACCGCGAACATCGCGCCGTGCAGGCGAGAACACCGGGTGCCGCCTACATGTTCGGCAAGTTCGTCCGCCGCCGTCCGCTGGTCACCAGTGCCATCGCCTTCGCACTGGTGGCGCTGTCGGTCTGGGCGCTGCTGGTCGCGCACTACAACCGCCAGTTGCAGGCCGAGAAAGCTGCGGCACTGGATGCGCTGGAACGTGCCGAAGAAACCCGCAATGTGCTGGTCCGCTTCATGACCGAGGCCGACCCGTTCAATAACGAAGGCAGCGGTGCCGACGCCCGCATCCGCGACGCCCTGGCCGGTGCCGACGAGATCATCGGCCACGAGCTGGCCGGCCGCCCGGCGCTGCAGGCCGACCTGTACGGCGTGGTCGCCGATGTCTGGGATGGCTTGAGCGAGGGTGAGGCGGCGGGGCAGGCACGCCGTGGCGAGCTGGCGGCCCTGGCATCCCTGCCCGATGCGGATCCGGTACGGGTGCTGATGTCGCGCCACAAGCTGCTGAATGCTGACGCGAGCGACCTGGACACGGCGACATTTCTTGCCGAGATCGAAAAGATTCGCGATACGCTGGCCCGCGACTGGCCCGACGCCGTGGTCGAACGGGCCACGGTGGAGAAGGACCTGGGTTACCTGCATCGCCGATACGGTTCACCGGATGTCGCCCTTGCGCATACCCGGGCGGCCGTCGAGCTGCTGGACACGGAGCCGTCACCCGACCCGATACAACTCAGTTTTGCGCTGATCGACCTGGGCGAACAGCTCGCCGTGGACCGGCAGTTCGACCAGGCCATGACCATGATGGAGCGTGCGCTGGCCATTCGCCTGGAGCGCCTGGGTGAAACCCATGCATGGACCCTGACCAATCGCCTGCAAATCGCCTCGTTACTCACCGACATGGGCCGGCTGGAAGAAGCCATCGAACTCTACGACGCCCTGGTGCCCGGCTATGAGCAGCGCCTGGGGCCGCTGCACGGCCAGACTGTCTCGGTAATGAATAACCACGCGATGTCGTTGATGGGGATGGGTCGCTACGAGGAGGCCGAGGACGTCTTGTCCGACGTGGTGGCACGTCGGCGCAGGGCGGGTGGTGAAAGCAGCCGCAGCCTGGCCGACGGCCTGCAGAACCTGGGCGCGATCCAGCTTCGGCTGGGCATGATTGACCAGGCCGTGGTGAACCTGAACACGGCCGCCGAGATCTACCAGCAGGTCCTGCTGCCCGGCAACCCGCTGCTGGGATACCCGCATCTCACCCTGGCCTCGATCCACGCGGACAGGGGTGATGTCGACGCGCTGATCTTTCATGCAGGTCAGGCAGAGTTGCTCCTGCAAGGCAACGTCCCTGAGCACCATCCCGCATGGCAAAAAGTTCATTGCCTGGTGGGTGATGCGCAGTTGCGCCAGGGGCAGCTGGAAGCGGGCGAGGCCAGGGTGCGCCAGGGCCTGGCCGGGTTCGAGGCCATCCCCGGCATGGAGGCCCGTCACCTCGACGAGTGCCGCGCGGCGCTGGCCCGGGCCGGTATCGCCGAGTAGGCCATGTCGGGGTTTTACCCTCGAGTTCGCACTCTGGGTATGACGAACGTTGGAGATGCAAGGTGACGAAGCTCAGGTTTCTATTCTTCGGAGTACTGACCTTTACCGGGGCGCTGGTCGTGACCGACAGCCTGGCCCAGCCCACGGTCTACGAAGCCGAACCCAACGACACGCCGATGGACGCCAACCCCATCAGCGGTCCGGTAAAGCTCTACGGCAGCATGGTGAACAAGGACCAGGACGGTTTTATCTGGACCGTCACCGATGATGATGCCCGCAAGACCTGGGATTTTGAACTGCACGGGATTCCCGGCGCCCTGACCGTGGTGGACCTGGTCAAGGTCGAAATGACCGAGGACGGTACCGGGGTCGAGTCGTACCAGACCATCATGAAGATGGGTACTCGTGACGGCGTCACGCCCTCCATCCATCGCAAACAACTGTTCGAACCCGGCGAATACCTGTTGGGTATTGCCTACGCGGGTGGGCCGTCGCAGGGTGGCGGCGTGTACCGCCCGCCCATGGCGACGCTGTCGTTCGGCGACGAAGCGGGTGACGTGAATGAATCGATCACCAACGAGTTGCCGGCCGCCGATTCCAATCCTGGGCGTGCACGCGCATGGCAGTTCCTGATCCGTGAGAGCGGCTCACTGACCGTCAGCCGCAACCCTGGCGGGCGCGAACAGCGAGAGCAGGCGCAGTCCGTGCGCCTGGGCAGCTATTTCGCTACCTACGAGGCGCTGGAGACCGCCTGGTACTCTTTTACCTTCAACGAGCATGACGCTACGCAACGCTGGGACATCGAAATCAGGTCCCCGATCGGTCGACCGTTGCGCGCCCGACTGGTCGACGGGGAAGGCCAGGCCCTGGTTGATGGCAAAACCGACAGCCACGGGCGGATCCTGTTTCCCGGGCTTGCGCCGGCGCCAGGCACCTGGTACCTGGAACTGACAACGTCCGAACCCGGCTTCATCCAGGCGGTGTTTGCGACCGCCGCCGGCCAGCGGGTAGAGGGTGAGGAGGCCGAACCTAACAACACCAAGGAGATCGCCAACCGCGTGGAGTTCAGCCAGCCGGTGGTCGGGCGAATCAATCGTTCCGATTCTGCCGACATTTTTCGCTTCGAGATCGATGAACCCACATCCGACCAGGTGCTGGCTTTCCGGGTGGAATCCAATCCACCGGCAAGCATGAAAGTGTGCCTGTTTGATGCCGACTGGACGACAACCCAGTGCCGCAGCCAGGTGTCGCCGGTCGAGTTGACCAACCTGCAACTCTCGCCCGGCGAATGGGGTGTCAGTATTTCGCGCGCTGACGAAACCGAGTACTCCCTGTCGATGCAAACGTTAGGTGCAATCGAGTCGGGCGTGGAAGCTGAGCCCAACGATTACAGGACGTTCGCCACCGGTGTTCCGGAAAACCTGCGGATCAAGGGCCAGTTTGATGGTGCGGATACCGACTGGTACCGCTTCCAGATCGCCGACGAGGCACAGTTGTGGCGCTTCCAGGTTATTGGCGACAACCTTCACGAAGTGAGGTACTTCAACGGTGCCGGCGAAGAGCGGGCCTCCCAGCGGGTCGACAAGGGCCGCCGCAGAGTACGGCTTGAAGATACCTACCTGCTGCCGGGCACGCACTACCTGTCGCTGTCTGCAAAGGAAGAAGAGGCCGGCGGTGAGTACACCGTGCTGGCCCGTCCACTGGGCCCACCTGATCCGGATGGCGAGCTGGAGCCCAATAACTCGGCCAACAAACAAAGGCTCGCCTTTGGTCAGACGCGCAATGGTCTGCTGGCCGATGATGTCGACCACGACTGGTACCGGTTCTTCCTGCCTGGCGAGGACCACATCCGGCTGACACTGACGCCGCCGGCGGATGGGCACGTGTGGATGGATATGTACTGGTATTCGGCCCTGATGGGTAACGGCCGGCGTGACGGACCCGGGGAACCGTTGGTGATTCAGGGCCTGTTCCCGCCCGGCGATTATTCTGTGAAGCTCAACGCAAAAGTGCCCAGCGACGCCGAGTACACCTTGTCGCTGGAGCGCCTGCCACGGTTTTCCTGCCCCGCCGACTGCGAACCGAACGGTATGAAGGCCGTACCACTGGCCGCCCCGTTGCCTGCGGACCTGGTGCTCGAAGGCAGAGCCGGCGACTGGGGTGACTGGGACTATTACCAGCTACCGGCTTTCGATGCCCCCGTGACACTGCGGGTGATGACGCCGGAGCCCATCCGGCAATTGAAGCTGGGCACGGCGTTTCACGCCAGTACGCAGCTTTCGTACGATTCTGAACTTGGCGGTTACCAGGCCGAGGTGCCGGCCGGCGACGCGCAACGGCTGATGGTGAGTTCCTCGGGCGCTACGTATCGGCTGGCCGTCGAATTTCCCAATGGCGAAATTGAAGCGGTTACCGAGGCCCTGCCGGCCATGCTGGACATGACATTCGAAGCCGATACCGTGGCGGCGTTCCGGCGTTTCGGGCAGGAGTTGCCCGGCGAGCTGCGGGTGACCAATACCGGCGACGCTGAGCTGGCGGTGGAACTGGAGGCAGCCACAAGTGATCATCGCTGGCACGTCAACCTTGAGGACACTGCAGTCACGGTACCTGCAGGCGCGGAACGGGTCGTGCCGGTCACCGTGCTGGTACCGGACGATGCCTGGGCCGACCGCCCGGTGCGGATCAGCGCCGTGGCGCGTGATCCGGCCAGGCGGCAGGTTGAAACCGGTCGGGACATCGCGGTAGACCGTGATGTGCTGCCCGTTGGGTCGCGCCTGGACTGGCCGATTGCCGAAGGCTTGCGCGGTGGCCTGAATGCCGCATGGGCGCCGTTCGGCGCTACGTGGATGGATAGCCCCAATCCCGTGGGGCGTGATCGATATATGCGTGACGACGTACTGTTCGGTGGCAAAAACGCGTTCAATTCCTGCCGCCGCGACACCCTCGGTATGCCCGAGTGGTCGCTGGACCTGCCGGGTGACGAACCGCTTCCGGTCGCCGGTTTTGCCCTGAACCATTTTGGCATCGACAAGGCATTCCAGATGGCACACCAGGTCACATTACTGGTGTCCGATGACGGGGTGGAATGGGAGCCGGTGCTGAGTGTCGATGTGCCGCCGTTGATGACCGAGCAGTCATTCGCCATGGAAAGGTCGGTGCCGGCGCGCTTTGCCAGGCTCCGCATCGACGCGATCTGGCAGGAAGCCAGTTACTGCTATGCCGTCCAGGCCGGGGAATGGAAAGTGGTCCTGGAGCCCGGCTTTGACCTGTCGGGTGGCCAGGGCTTCGACATCGCACAGCTGGACCTGGGCGGGCACGTGGTTCGCCAGATCCCGCTGTCCGCGAGTGGCCCGGCTCCAATCCTGGAGGTCGATGGGAACAAGGAAACGGTCTATCCGCGCGGTTGGGCGACGCGGGACTACGTTATCGGCTTCAAACGGAACCGCACCGCCCAGGTGGCACGGGTGGAATGGATCGAACTGGAAGGCCAGGAGCACGGCTTCGACCACCTGACGGTCATGGGCAGCCTGGAATCGCCGTCGGGTCCGTGGGTGCGTCTGGGCGAGGTTGATATTGTTGACGGTGAGAATCATGCCGAGGTGGTTCTGCCCCGGCCCGAGTGGGCTCGATTCATCCGCGTCGCCGCGCGCTTCAAGCCCGACCGGAAAAGCGCGCTTGCACCCGAGCAAATCAAGGTCTGGGAGCGACCCATCGATGTCGAGTACCGCTCGGTGCTGTCCGAGTGGGGCGACATCAATTATCGCGCGTACTACGAACACCAGGCCGGTGTTCCCGCCACGCCCGAAGAATGGACTTCGGACAACACTTCACGTGACCGGGCTGCCCCGCTGGCACCCGGTAAACCGGCCCGCGGCCGCGTGTCGCTGGAAACCGGCACCGCGCACTGGTACCGCATTACCCTGCCAGCGGATCACAACACCCTGACCATCGACCTCAGTGGCGAAAACACTGTCAGGACGATTCTGGCGCTGGAGGACGAGGCCGGTAACCCGGTGCCGTTGCGGCGTATCGACCCGCGAACCAAGGCCAACCTTAACGTGTTCCAGGCCGTTCTCGAACCCGGCGGCAGCGCCTGGCTGAACGTCGAGGAACCACCCCGCAACGTGGTCTTCGCCTGGGACACCAGCCCCAGTGTGGCTTCCCTGATTCCGCGGATCCGCAACACCCTGGTGGCTTACGCCAGCGAGGTCGTGCCCGGTCGAGAGGCGGTCAACCTGATGCCGTTTTCTTCCCCGCCGTTGTTAAAACAATGGCTTGGCCAACCCTACATCCTGCAGACTGCGCTCAACGAATATGACCGTGGGACTGGCTCCAGTGCCGCTTTGACGACGCTCAAGGGCGCGTCCATGGCGCTGGCGCCACGGGCAGGCTCCAAGGCCGTGCTGATCATTACCGATGGCGGCACGACGCCGAACTACGGCGCCTGGCCGGAGATGGACGAGGCCAGGCCGCGGATATTCGGCCTGCAGGTCGCGGGTGATTCGCGCTGGAACCTGGACGTCATGCGCGACTGGTCCAGCGTTAACGCCGGCCATTTCAGCCAGCTGCGCTACGACGGCGAAATGGAAGTGGCTTACGACCGTGCCGCCACGCTGATGCGCCGGCCGGCCGAGTACGTGCTGACCGCAAACACCGAGTTTAACGAGGCCCCCGGGCCCGGGTTGTTGAATGTTCTTCGGGGGGAGAACGGCCCGGGCTCCGGCGGCGCTGCCATCGCGCTGATCCTGGATGCCTCCGGCTCCATGCTGCAGCGCGTTGATGGCAAGCGCCGCATCGCCGTTGCCCGCGAGGTGCTGACCGAGGCCGTGCGGGAGCAGATTCCCGCCGGCACCCCGGTGGCCCTGCGGGTGTTCGGCCATCGCGAAGTCGATTCCTGTCGTACCGACCTGGAAATCCCGTTGGGGCCGCTCGACCCCGCCGCGGCAGCGGAGAAGATCGCCGGAATCCAGGCCATGAACCTGGCGCGCACGCCCATCGCCGATTCGCTGGCTGCCGTTCCCGGCGACCTGGGCGGCCGAACCGCTGGCACCGTCGTGCTGGTCACTGACGGCGAAGAAACCTGCGATGGCGACCCGGCTGCGGTGGTCGAGTCCCTGCGTGAAAAGGGCTTCAACGTCACCCTGAACATTGTCGGCTTCGCCATCGACGAGCCGGAGCTGGCAGCGCAGTTCGAGGCCTGGGCGACGGCCGGTGGTGGCCGCTACTTCGGCGCCGCGGACCAGGCCGGCCTGAGTGGCGCGCTGGCGCAGGCGCTGCGGGTGCCGTTCCGGGTGCTGGATGCCGGCGGCAACGAAGTGGCCAGCGGCCAGGTGGGCGGGGACGCCGTGGAACTGGAGCCGGGTATCTACCGCGTCATCGTCGCGACAGAGCCCGCGCAGGTCTTCGAAGACATCACCGTACTGGGTGAAGACCAGCAGGACATTGTCATCGACTGAATGTCGGGGTTTTCGCCGCCAATGCGCACTTGCCCATGAAACCACGTGAACATCAACGGGGGTGTAATGATGGGCAAACGAGCAGGAATGATCATGATGCTGCTGCTGGGCCTGGTGCTGGTGCCAGTGGCCGGTGCCGATGACCTGACAAAGATGGCGCAACAGGACCTGGCGACGCTGGGTTACGAGGTGGGCGCCATCGATGGCAATGCCGGCACCCAGACGGTAATCGCGATATCAAAGTTCCAGGCCGAGCAGGGCCTGGATGTCACCGGCGAGGTCAGCCCGCAGTTGGTGGGCGCCCTTCGGGCCGCCATCAAGAAGCAGGGCCAGCCGGCCACCGGTCGCCCGGCCCCGGCCACCGTCGCCGCGACCAGCCCGCAGAGCAACCCGCGGGCGGACCTGCAGGCACGCCAGCAGGCCTGCCTGCAGCAGAAAGTGGAAGCCAGCCAGAAACAACAAAAGACGAAACGCGCATTTATGCGTATCCTAAATACCGTATCTCGTTCCAGTTCGCGCTATGGCAGTGGCGAGCTGGCCAAGACCATTTCGACCGCTTCCGGCCAGGCCTACGACGCCAACGCCACCTATGAAGACGTCAAGGGTGCGGCGCAGGACCTGGGACTGTCCGAAAGCGACATGGAGGAGTGCCGTAACCCATGAAGCAGAATACCCGCGCGATCGTCCGTTTTCCCCGCCCTCGTTCACTGGCCATGGCGACCGCCATCGCCCTGGCGACCAGCGCTGCCGGCGCCGTCGCCGACCAGCGTGTCATCGTCACCGGCACCATGACTGACTCCCAGTCCATGGGGAACCCGTCCGGCAACATGGGTGGGCAGAACATCAGCCTGCAGGACATCTGCAACGCCGCCAGCATGGCCGGCATGTACGCCGGCGCCGCCGAGGTCGAACTGGCCAACCAGATGGCCCGGATCGGCGCGCCGCCGGATACCGCGGCCCAGGCACGCGAGGCCATGGGCGATGCCATGGACCAGGTCTGCAACGACCCCATTGATGAGGGTGAAAAGACGGCGCCCTTCGTCATCGAGTACACGCAATGCATGATGCGGATGGAATCCGCCGGCCAGAGCATGGCCATTCGCCTGGTGCCCAGCGCCAACGAGGCCATCATGGAGATCGTCGACCACAACACCCGCGAAGCGCAGACCATCGATATGAATTACGACCTTGGCCAGGTGCAGCAAGTCACCGGCCGGGGCGAGGCCACCGCGCTGCAGATGAGCCCCAGTGGCCAGACCGGCACCCGGGTGGGCTATGACGTGAAGGAATACACCTTCAACTACAGCATCAGCGCCGGCGACGGCATCTTCGGCCAGATGGAAGGCGGCGAGGCCATGGCCGGCATGTTTGGCGGCCTGTCTGAAATGACCCGCGTGACGACCACCGGCAGCGCGTGGATCGCCGCCGATGCCCCCGGCGTCGGCATCGTCAGTGATTTTTACGACAACCTTGCCGGCATCGCCGAGGATGGCCAGGGCGCCGGTTTCTTCAGCGGCATGCTCAAATCCATGGCCGGCATCGTCGAGCACGGCATCCCCATGGAGACCCGCACCACGGTGTCCGCCGCCATGGGTATGGGTGGCGACTCGCACTCGGTGGTCGAGAGCGTGCAGCTGGCCTCGTTTGATGACGCCGCCTGCGCCCGGACCATCATTCCCGAGGGCTACAACGTCCAGTCCATGGACGAAGCCATGAACGCCGCCATGGGCGGTGGCAACCAGGGCGACCAGGCCGAGGCCGCCGCGTCGATGAACGAGGCCATGTCCGAGCTCAACAAGGCCATGGAAAGTATGACCCCGGAGCAGCGTGAGGCCATGCAGAGCATGGGCCTGGGCGGCCTGTTTGGCGGTGCCGCCGCCGGAGGCAACCAGGCCGCCGCCTCTGCACCGGCTGCCGCCAGCGCATCGGGCGCGTCGCGCTCGGCCGCAATGAGTACCGGTAGCCTGGAACAGAGCGCGCAGAAGATGCTGCAGGCCCTGGGTTACGACGTCGGCAACACCGACGGCAACATCGACACCACCACCATGATCTCGATCTCGCAGTTCCAGGCCGAAAACGGCCTGCCGGTGACCGGCGAGGTCTCACCACAACTGATCGGGGTGCTGTCGGCGAAAGTGGACGCGCAGTAATGGCCAGGGCCACCGTGATGGCCCTGGCGTTGCTGCTGGCCGGTGCGGGCACCTGTGAGGGTGCCGGCGCTGAGCCGGAGGTTGAGCAATCGCTGCAGCGCGTCTCCGATTTCATGGGGGCCATCAACCAGGAACTGTACCGGCCGGCGTTTGAGCTGGACGCGCTGCTGGACGAGCTGGCTTACGACGAGGTCGCCATTTTCGAGTTCGTTCGCGACCACGTCGCCTACCAGGTGTATCCCGGCATCATGCGGGGTGCGCAGGGCACACTACTAAGCCGCGCGGGGAACGCCGCCGACCAGTCGGTGCTGCTGGCGCGGCTGATGCGCGATTCCGGGTACGACGCGCGCATGGCGCGAGCCCGTTTGAGTGAAGACCAGGCGCTACTGGTGCTGCAGGCGCTGCGACAGCCGGTCAGTGAAGCGCCCGCGATGGGCAACGCGGCGGCCATGGTCGAGGTGCTGAACCAGTGGCGCGGGAGCGACGACCCGCTTTCCGACGAGCAGATCCAGGCTTACCGTGACTACATCCAGGCGCCGTACCGGGTGGGTGTCCAGGGTGACCAGCAGGCCGCCGAGCTGGAGACGATTTCTGCCCGGATTCGCGGCACGCTGGACGCGGCCGGCGCCGCGTTCGATGTCTCGTCGCTCAACCAGGCACTGGTCGAGGACGCCCGTGACTACTTCTGGGTCCAGGTGCGGCCTTCGCCGAGCGCCGATTGGCAGGATCTCCATCCCGTGTTCCAGGGCGAAGCGCCCCTGTCCGCCCTGGAAGCCACCCAGCACATCGCCGACGAGATTCCGGACGACCTGCTGCACAAGCTGCGTTTCCAGGTCTTTATCGAGAAAACCCAGGGCCAGGCCATCGAGGCCCTGCCGATCACGGCGGCCTGGGAACGGCCGGTGGCCAACCTGGTCGGCGTGCCCCTGACATTCACGAACGTGCCGGACGCCATGCTGCAGTCCGGCGCCCTGGGCCAGAACATGGAAGAGCTGCTGCAGAAGGCGCGCTCTTTCGTGCCTGGCTTCGGCTCCGAGATGGCGCCCGGCGGGCGGTTCTTCGACTACCGCGCCAGCCTGATCGACCCGATGGCCGCGGCCAGCCCAGCAGCGGGCCTGTTTGCCACGCTGGGCGACAGCCTGGCCGGTGCCACCCTGGATATCGACCCCAACGCGGCATTGCCGATGCTGACCGGGCAGTGGGTCGAGTTCACGCTGGTCTCGCCCAACGGCGAGGAGCAGGTGTTCCGACGCATGACCATGGACCGCATCGGCGCCGATGCCCGCGCGCGCGGGGAGCCGCCGGCAGACCTGGAGCCGACTGACAGTGATGATGTCCGCACGCTGATGCGGCGGCACACGTTCATGGTGCAGGTGGGTGAGATCGCACGTGGGTACGTGGTCGACGCGGCCTACCGGCAGTACCAGGCATCGCGGCCCGGAATCGAGGCCACGGTGGCCCTGGTCAAGGGTGAAGAGCCCAACGAGGACGCGATGGCCGGCCTGCCGCCGGGCTGGCCCGGTCACCTGGGCCTGTTCACGGTCTTTGATGCTGCCGGCGGCATTGGCGACCAGCACCGCAATTTCCGCTCCGGCCCCGCGCTGGTGATCCACAGCGAGGGCCTGGGCGGTCCGGACGAGTGGGTCGAGTCCATCGATATCGTCAGCAATCCGCGCCGGGCGGTCAGCCTGGCCGGTGATGTGCCGGTGATCGACCCGTGGGTGGCGCTGCAGTCGGGCATCTGGGAGACCCGCGTGGAAGGCGTGCTGCTGGAGGGCGACTCACAACTGAGTACGGACAAGGTTTTCGAGCAGGCGCGGGATGCGGGCATCGACACCATCGCGGTGACCGATCGGGCAACGCTGGCACAAGTGGGTTACTCGGCTGACATCCAGGCCGCCATGGCGCGCGAGATCGACCGCGGTTACTACCTGGTCACCCCGTCACGACCGCCGGCGCAGGACCTGGTCGCCTGGTGGCGTGTTGACCCGGCTTCGGGCGAAACGCTGGGGCAGATTGCCGACGGGCAGGGCGGCGAAATGGCGCAGTACGTCATCGGCCTGACGTTTTCACTGGGTGCTTATGCCTATGGCATGTACGGCTGCACCCAGACATCCTCCGTGGGCGCGGCGACCTGCTGTGCCGTGGCCAATACCGGCCTGGCGCTGTTCACATTTGGCATCGGCACGCAGTTGAAAGGCGCCATGGGCGTGATCGCCGGCATGGTGCTGGACACCAATCGCATGCTCATCCCCATTCCGGATGTCTGCGACTCGGCGTTCTCTGATTGAAACAACAAACTGGAAACGATTAAAGGGGGTATTCCATGGGTTTTAACCTGAAGGTTCTTACGCTGGTGACCGGCCTGGGTACCGCGCTCGCGGCCTCGGCCGCCGACCTGGAATGGCAATTCACCTACGCGGGTGACATCGAGGGCGAAGTCGCCGGCGAAGTACTGTCGTCGACCGCCGTCATGACCAACCTGACCATCGCCGGCGGCGCCTACGGCGAACAGCCGGGCAAGCGCGCGACGCAGAAATTCCGCATGACGGTCAGCCGGTCGCCGGATGGTGCGCCGGCGTCGGTGCTGTTCAACCTGACCCTGCCGGACGGCACGAAATGCAACAACACCGGTGCCGTGGAAGCCGACATCCAGGATGACAACAAGAAGACCCTGGAGGCGACATTCGCCGGTGAAATGGACTGTGACGGCCAGCGCGCCGACTTCGAGGGCTGGGTCAACGCGGACCCGTAAGCAACATGACTGAAAATAACGAGGAGAACGGGATGGAGTTCGATATCAACAAGACGGTCGCGCTGGTCAAGGGTGGCGTGCTGGAGCCGCAGACAACCTGGAGCGAGTACCTGGCGGACAACCCGGGCTGGCAGAAGACGCTGTTCCTGCTGACCGGGCCGTTGCTACTGGCCAACGTGCTGTTGTCGACCCTTTTTACCTGGATTTTTGGAGGCCTGAGCAAGTACGCCATGGGGGACAGCTTTATCGCGGCCCTGCTGTTCACGCTGGTGACCGCCGTGGCGGGCTTTCTGCTGGCCGTCTTTATCATCAGTGCCCTGGCGGGTGTGTTCGGGGGCAAGCCCAGTTTCGACCGCACGTTTGCCGCGGTATCGCTGGTGGCCATCCCAGCCTGGCTGGCCGGTATCGTCGGCGCGTTAATTCCATGGGTCGGTTTCCTGGTCGCCCTGGCGGGTGGTATCTGGTCCCTGGTGCTGCTGTACAAGATCATCCCGCTGGCGCTGGAGGTGCCCGATGACAAGCGCGTCGGCCACTATATCGTCAGCATTATCGCGGTCATCATCTGCAACATGATCCTGGGTGCCGTGCTGGCGTTCAGCGGGCTGCGCCCCGGGCCAGACCTGTCCGACATCGGTAGCCGCAATGACGGCAAGACCAGCATTTCCGGCGATATCGCCTCCGGCACCGGTATCTTCGGCCAGGCCCAGCGCCAGGCCGAGCTGGTGCAGGCCGCATCGCGAGACCAGTTCGAGCCGCCCAGCGACGGCAAGGTCAGCGAGGACCAGGTCGAGGACCTGGTCGAGGTGGTGAAAAAGGCCGAGGCCGCGCTGGCCGATCGAGCCGAGCGGCTGAAGAAGATCTCCGAGGAGGTCGAGGAAGGTGAGGTGAAATCCCCCGGCGACCTGATGGCCATCTACGAGGGCATGGGCACCGCGGTGAGCCTGCAGAACGTGGAGATGGAAGTGGTCAAGACCGGCGGCGGCAACTGGGCCGAGTACCGCTGGGTCAAGGAGCAGCTACGCGTGGCCAAGCTGCAGCAGGGCAGCGGCTCGGACGCGCTGGAGCACAACTTCGAGCTCTACAAGGAGTACGAAGACGTGCTGGGCGACCTGTTCTGAACGACAGCAGTCGCTATTTCATCATCCATTCGCGGATGACGGCGGCGATGTTGTCCGGCGCCGTTTCCGCCACCAGGTAGCGGTGCCGGCCCTGCGGGTCGGGCTGCCAGCGGTTGCCGCCCTCGTCATCGGCGAGGACGGTGCCGGGCTGGGACAGCGACCACCACTCGCCTTCACCACCCAGCACGGCAAACAGCACCGCGGTCTGGTCGTAGGATGCATTGTCCAGGATCTGCCCGGTGAAACGGTCCTTCATCCAGAACGCGTGTTGGCTGAAATACCGGTAGCCGACCCGTAAAGGGTGTTTTTCCGGCAGCTTGGCGAGCGCCGGGCCAGTACGAATGGGCTCACCCAGTTCGTAGCCGGAAAAGACCACCGGGACGTCGATCATCTCCAGTGTGCGGCGGGTCACGCCCGGCTGGTCGCCGTCAAAGTTCCATTCGTTGTCACCCTGTGGGTACTGGCCGCCCATGATGACGAAGCGCTGTACGCGGCTGGCGACCAGCTCGCGGCCGCCCATGTCCGAGTGCTCGTCCGGACCGGATTCCAGTAGCGCCAGGATGTTGGCCAGCGGCCCTACGGTGACGAATTGCACTGTGCCCGGTGCTTGCGCGGCCAGCGTGGCGCGGTACACGTCCACGACCGACGGCGCGGCTTCAGTGGGGTCGGGCGCCAACTCCGGCAGCGCTTCAGCCACCGGGCGCGAGTACTGCCAGTCGGCCGCCCAGCCATCGCCCGGCCGCAGGCCGACCGGGATGTCGCCCTGGCCATAGAAGCGGTTGGTGGCCACGATGGCGGACTGGGCGTAACGCTCGGTGTTCCAGTTGCCAATGGCCAGCAGCTCGCAGTGACCCGCTTTTTGCAGGTTGTGCAGCATGGCCAGGGCGCCCAGGTCGTCGGCATCGCCGCCGAAATCGGTGTCGAAGATGATTTTGGGCGCAGCCAACGCGGTCGCGCCGGACCACATCAGCAGCAGTACAAGGATAAATGTCTTCATGGTGGCTCAGTCGACCTGTTCGGCCGCAAAACGATAACTGACGAACGCCACCCGGGTGCTGTCCGGCGACCACGACGGCACGTTGATGGTGCCCTGGCCACCGAACAGCTTGGTCAGCGTCCGGGGCGGCTCGCTGCCGTCGGTGGGCGCAATGCGCAGCTCCACGCGGCGGTTGGGCGGGTGGTCGTTGACGTCGATATCGGTGTAGAAAGCGATGTACACCATCCAGCGGCCGTCCGGCGAGAAGTGCGGGAACCAGTCGCGGGTGTCGTCGCCGAAGGTGACCTTCTCGGGCGCGCTGCCGTCCGCGCGGGCGCGCCAGATCTTCATCTGCCCGGAGCGTGATGAGTTGAAGTAGACCCACTGGCCGTCCGGCGTGAACTCGGCGCCGTCATCCAGCCCGTCTGAACCCACCAGCCGGAACTCGTCACCGCCGGACAGGCGCTTGGCCCAGATGTCGTAGACGTCGGAGACCTCTGGCCGCCGCGCCGTGTAGCCGACCAGGTCGCCGTCCGGGTGCCAGGCATGCCAGTAGGAGCGATCGGTGGGGTGGCCGACCACCAGTTCCGGGTTGTCACTGCCGGTGATCGGCAGGATATAGATGCGCGACAGGTCGTCCGGCTCGGACTGGTCAGAGATGATCAGCCGGGTGCCGTCCGGCGAGATGCCGTGGTCGTTGTTGTTGCGGTTCAGCGGCCCGGTGTTGATGACCTGCGGCGTGCCGCCCGCCACCGGGATGCGGTAGATCAGCCCGCCCTGGTTGTAGATCAGCTGGTCGTCGGCGCTCCAGTTGGGCGCCTCGAACTTGGTGCCGGCCAGGTGGTGCACCACGCGGCGGTTGCCGTCGCGGATGTCGATGACCTCCAGCGTGCTGTCCACCTCGGCGCCATAGCCGGGGTCCGGCGGCGGCGTGAAATCGATGGCCTCGAACACCACGTCACTGAACACCGCGGTTTCGGTGACGGTGTTGTTGTGTGCGCTCAGCGCCAGGCCGACATAGACCTCCGGGCCCAGGTCCAGGCGCGCGTTGCCGCCGGCGCGGGCCAGTGGCTCGCCCTGGCGCGCGAGCGACCAGTAGACGGCGTCGTCGATGCGCTCGATCTTGAGGCGTTCGGCATGCGTTTCGTTCCAGGTGATCTGGTGTGTCTCACTGCCCTGGCCGTCCCGCCACTGCATGGAGGTGAGACCATCACCGTGCAGGATGACATCGACATAGGCCGCGTCGTCATCCAGCGACTGGCGGATCATCAACCCGGCCTTGCGGTGCGGGTCGGCGCCTTCGCCGACAAAGGCGATATCGGCGGCCAGCGACAGGTCCTGTGCGGGGATCTTCTTCCAGACGAAATGAAAGCCGTCACGGTCGCCCCACAGGTTGCGGCCGCTGGCGGTGACCCGGTAGCTGCCTGCATCGGCGTCAAACACTGCCGAGCCGGTGTGACCGACATCGCCGATATCCTGGCTACTGTCGAACTGGCCGACCTCGGCATGCGCCGCCAGCAGGCCGGCGAAGGGCAGGGTTGCCAGGGCAAACGTACGGATTCCGGACTTGGCCATGGGTTTTTACCTGTGTGTGAGCCTGCTGACAGGTTATAACGCCGCGGCGCCGTTGCAAACGCGGCGGCGCCGTCTATATTTCGATAATCCGGCGGTCTGGCCATCCGGTGCGGCGCCGGGTATTCGGGAGATCACACTCATGTCACGCTCTATCCAGCGCGCTGGTTTTGCCGGCGCGGCGCTGCTTGTCATGCTTTTTGCGCCGACATTTGCATCCGCGGAGATCGGCTCAGACCCCAAGAACAATGGCCGAGCGAACCGCATCGTCGGCATCTGGGATGTCGATGTGGCCGTCGGGCCCTGTGGCGGTATGGCCGGCCCGCCGTTCCAGGCCCTGCACATGTATGCGCAGGGCGGCACCGGCCAGGTCGTGCCATCCAGCAACCCGGCCGCGAACTCCGCGCACCTGATGGTCTGGGAGCACCTGGGCGGCAACCACTACCGCGCGGCGATGAAGTTCTATCGCTATGACCTCGCCACCGGCGCGGCCATCGGCTACAACATCATCACCAACGACGTCACCATCAGCGATGACGGCAACGAGTATGCCGGCTCCGGCGTGGCCGAGTTCTACGCCATGGACGACACCTTCCAGGGGCAGGTCTGCCCGCAGTTCGCCGGGACGCGGTTTTCCGGTTAGCGCGTTGTGCCAGGCGGGTCCGTCCATCGGTGATGGGCCCGCCGCCGGCAAATCACTTAAAGTGGGGCCGTCCCGTACTTCATTCCGCGGATGGCCCGGATGCGCTTACGAAAAACCATCTTCTTCCTGTTCGTCACCCTTGCCGTGTCGCCGATGACGGCGCGATCGGACGAGGCAGGTGCCCGCAACCCCGTCATCTGGGCGGACGTCCCGGACGTGTCGGTGATCCGGGCCGGTGATCGGTACTACATGAGCAGCACCACGATGCACATGAACCCGGGCCTGCCGATCATGCGCTCGCCGGATCTCGTGAACTGGACGCTGGTGCGTTACGCCTACGACACGTTGGTGCACAACGATTCGATGAACCTGGTGAACGGCGAGGACGCCTACGGTGCCGGGTCGTGGGCCAGCAGCCTGCGGTATCACGAAGGCCGCTATTACGTGTCGACGTTCTCCTCGACGTCGGGCCGGACCCACGTGTACTGGACCGACGACATCGAAGACGGCGAATGGCAGTCGTCGTCATTCGAGCCGATGCTGCATGACCACTCGCTGTTTTTCGAGGACGGTCGCGTCTACATGGTCTGGGGCGCCGGGGAAATCCGCATGGTCGAACTTGAGCCGGATTTCTCGGGCATCCGTGCGGGCACCGAGCCGCGGGTCATCATCGCCGACGCCAGCGCGCCCATCGACGGCGAGATCATGCTGAAGGCCGAGGGCTCGCAGCTGTACAGGGTCGACGGCCGCTACTACCTGTTCAACATTGCCTGGCCGCGCGGTGGTATGCGCACGGTGCTGGTGCACCGCGCCGACTCGCTGGACGGCCCCTGGGAAGGGCGCATCGCGCTGCAGGACGCGGGCATCGCCCAGGGTGGCCTGGTCGACACACCGGACGGCCGCTGGTACGCCATGCTGTTCGGTGACCGCGGCGCCGTTGGCCGCATCCCCTACCTGGTGCCGGTAACCTGGGAGGACGGCTGGCCGGTGCTGGGCGAAGACGGCCAGGTGCCAGACACGCTCGACATCGCGGTGGCCAACACGAATGTCGCCGGTATCGTCACCTCCGACGAGTTCGACGGCCCCGGGCTGCCGTTGGCCTGGCAGTGGAACCACAACCCGTTGCCGGCGTACTGGTCGCTGGACGCGCGACCCGGTTTTCTGCGCCTGACGACCGACCGCGTTGATAACGGTTTCCTGGATACGCGCAACACCCTGACCCAGCGCACCTACGGCCCGGTCAGTGACGCGACCGTCAGCCTGGACGTGTCCGGCATGCGCGACGGTGATGTGGCCGGGCTGGGATTGCTGCAGCGGCACTATGGCTACGTGGCGGTGCGCCAGGAAGACGGCCAGCGCTTCATGGTCATGGTCAACGCTGGCGGTGATGCGCCTTTAGAGCAGGCCCGCGTGCCGCTGGACGGCGACGTGGTGCATTTCGCCGCCCGCGCGGATTTCCGTGACCTGGCCGACACGACGAGCTTCGAATTCAGCACCGACGGCACCACGTGGACGTCAATCGGCGAACCGCTAATGATGCGCTACACGCTGCCGCACTTCATGGGCTACCGGTTCGCACTGTTCAACGCCGCCACCCGCGAGGCCGGCGGTTACGTCGATTTCGACCACTACCGGGTTGAGCCGCCACCGGCCTGGGACGCGCCGCCGCCGCTGCCGTAGCGGCGCGTGAAGGACTCGTGGACTTCGTTGATGACCAGTTCATCGGGCAGAACCGCCGGCACAACTGAACCACGAAAGTCGCGCACATTGCGGGTGACGATGTGGGTGCAACCGGCAGATTCGGCAGCGGCCGCCACAACGGCATCTTCAAAGCCGGGCCAGTTCAGGGCCAAAGCCCTGTCGAGTTCTTTCTGGCCCACGGGTATGACCTCGAAGCGGCGTGCCGCCCAGTCCACCGATCGGTTGGCCACTTCACGCCCGGAGTGCTTTCTCATCAGAAAATAAAGTGTTGTTACGGAGTGGGACGCGAGTGCCGCAAGACGCTTGCCCGCCATGATTCGATTCAGCGTTCCCAATGATGTCGAATGAAAGGGGTGCCGAACCTGGAGGACGTCGACGATCACATTAAGGTTGACCAGGATCATAACCCGTACTTCTCTTTCAGATATTCGTATCGAAGTTCATCGACATCGACATCCGGCGGAATGATGCCAACCAGCCACTCCAGGTCGGGGTGGATTTCATCGGGCGTCTCGGCCTGCAGATACTCGAAGTATCGACCGATGACCTCGGTAACGGTCACGCCATGCTGCTTGGCGAACCGCTTTGCGAACTCCACGCGCTCGCGCGGCAAGCGGATGGTTAGTTTGGTGGTTTCAGGTTTCAAAGCCTTGGACTTTGGTTTGCTCATGACCTGCCTCCATAATACGGCTCATTTTTAAAAAGTATACGGCTAATCAGCCAGGTTTTCTGTAGGAACTTGTCGATCGGTCCCCGGTTTTTCGTTTTCCAGCCGGAATCGGGCATGCTGTCCCGGTCTTTGATATCGCCTGGAGCGAATGTATGAGCAACCCGCCCACCCGGTTGGACACAGAGCCCGCGCCTCCCAGCCTCACCGTCCCTCACCGCCCGGACTTCAGCCTGACCGGCGCAGGCGACGCCCCGGCCTGGGCCGACATCGACTGGGTACCGCTGAACCGCCGCCCGGGCGGCGCGCACGACTACAGCGCGCGCTTCAAATTGTGCTGGTCCGATACAGGCATTTACGTGCTGTTCGACGGCAGCGACCGGGTGCTCACCGCCACCCTGGGGGAAGACTTCCTGGACCTGTGGGAAGAAGACGTCTACGAGGTGTTTTTCTGGCCCGACGAGTCACACCCGGTCTATTTCGAGTACGAGATTTCGCCGCTGGGCTACGAGCTACCCATCCTGGTGCCCAACCTGGGTGGCCGCTTCCTGGGTTGGCGCCCGTGGCATTACGAGGGCGAGCGCAAGACCCGCAGGAAGGTGGCGGTTCGCGGCGGCGAGCAGGCGGCCATGGCCGAAGTCACAGGCTGGAGCGCCGAGGTTTTCATCCCCTTCGACCTGCTTAAACCGCTGGCCAATGTCCCCCCAGGACCGGGTACCACCTGGCGCGCCAACGTCTACCGCATGGACTACGACGACGGCAAAAAGACCCAGTGGGACTGGGCCCGGGTGGGCCCCAGCTTCCACGAGTTCCAGCGCTTCGGCGCGCTCGTTTTTGCCTGAGCCGCGACCGTTTCGGTACGCTCTCAGTCGTCGGAAAAACGGCGGGTGAGGGGGATCACGGTGACACCGTGCAGCACGATGGAGGTTGTCACCACCACCAGCGTGGCCGAGGTCAACACGACGGCGTCCGGCCCGTCCAGGCCGTGCTGGAGGGCGTAGGCCAGGTAGTAGAGCGAGCCGATGCCGCGGATGCCGAACCAGGACATCAGCCAGCGATCACGGCGATGGATGCCGGACCCCAGCATCCCCAGCTGCACCGCCACCGGGCGGATCACGAAAAACAGGCAGGCGGCCAGCAGCAGGTAGTGAACGGGCCATGAGTCCGCGAACAGCATGCCCCCCATCAGGATGATCAGGCCGACTTCGCCCAGTCGTTCGAGCGGCTGGATAAAGCGCAGCGAAACGAGTGTCATGTGGGGATCGCGCTCGTCCGTCTCGTCCTCCGTGGCGCACAGGTGGTGCTCGGTGCGGTGCAGCATGTAGCCGGCCGCGAACACGGCCAGGAACCCGTAGCTCTTCAGCAAGAGGGCGGCGCCGTAGGCAATCGCGATCAAGGCAAGCCCGGAGAAGTCCTCCGTGAATGCGCTGCTCAGCCCCCGGCGGTGGAGATGGGCGATGATCCAAGCGAACAGCGCGCCCAGCAGCCCGCCCACCGCCAGGCCGGCCGTCGTGGCCCAGATCACGTCGACGCCAAGCCAGCGCAGGTAGTGGTCGCCGAGTTCGTGCGCGCCCAGCAGACCCAGGCCCAGCATGACGAACGGAAACGCCGTGCCGTCGTTCAGGCCCGCTTCTCCGGTCAGGCTGAACCGCAGGGTGCTGGGGTCACGGATGTCCTTGACCTGGACATCGGAGGCCAGCACCGGGTCGGTAGGCGCCAGGATAGCGCCCAGCAGGACGGCCGCGCCCAGCGAGAGCCCCAGGAAGCCCATGCCGAACATGGCCACCAGCGCGATGCTGATCACCATGGTCACGGTCGCCAGGCGGAACGGTTTCCACCACGAGCGGTTGCCCAGCGGCGCGGCCAGTTTCAGCCCGGCCACGAACACGGAAATGATCACGCCGATCTCGGTCAGCACTTCGAACAGGCCGGACCGCGCGATCGGGTTGAAATGGAACACGGCAAACCCGGCCGGGCCCAGGGCAATGCCCGCCGCCAGGTAGACCATCGAGCTCGAAATCGAGAAACGCCGCACGTGCGCGGCCGTCATGGCCATGACGGCCATGACCGCACCCACGACCAGGAACCATCCCGCTACGCTCATCGGGCACCCGCGCCAGTAAAGGTGAACAAGGCGAAGGCGGGCGCCAATTGCGGGTTCAACATGCTTCTGCTCCTCGGTCGAATGGTTTTTGCCCCGGGGATTAAAGCATAAGCCGTGTCGTGGCACTGTGGCGAAGCAAAAGCGCTAAAATGGTGGGCCTTCACATGCCAACGTGATTCTTCATGAGCCGACCCGCCTCTGAACTCGAGACCGGCAAGCACGACGGCGACGCCGCCCGCCAGGGCGCGCACGACACGCCGCTGCGCTTTGTCACCGCCGCCAGCCTGTTCGACGGCCACGACGCCGCCATCAACATTATGCGCCGCCTGATCCAGGCGCAGGGCTGCGAGGTGATCCACCTGGGCCACAACCGCAGCGTGCTGGACATCGTCCGCGCGGCCATCCAGGAAGACGCCGACGCCATCGCCATTTCCAGCTACCAGGGCGGCCACAACGAGTATTTCCGCTTCATGATCGACCAGCTGCGCGAGCGCGGCGCCGGCCACATCAAGGTGTTCGGCGGCGGTGGCGGCACCATCACGCTGGATGAGATCGCCGAGCTGGAAGCCTACGGCGTGGAGCGCATCTACCACCCCGACGACGGCATGGGCCTGGGGCTGGTGGAGATGATCGAGGACGTGGTCGAGCGGGCAGGGCGCGACCGTGTCGACCCCGAGGACCCGGAAAAACTGCGCCGCGAAAACGCCAACGACGTCGCCGCCGTGCTCAGCATGATCGAGGAAGAGCGCTACGGCGACGCCGAACTGAAGATGAAACGCCACGAGTGGGCCGGCGCTGCGAAGCAGGCCCCCGTGATCGGCATCACCGGCACCGGCGGCGCCGGCAAGAGCTCGGTCACCGACGAGATCCTGAACCGCTTCCTGGCCTGCTTCCCGGGCAAGAACGTGGCCGTACTGGCCGTCGACCCCACCCGCCGCCGCACCGGCGGCGCGCTGCTGGGCGACCGCATCCGCATGAACAGCTTAAGGTCCGAGCACGTCTACATGCGCTCAATGGCCACGAGACGCCAGCACCTGGCCACCAGCAAGATGCTGAAAGACGCCGTGGATTTCCTCAAATCCGCCGGCTTTGATCTCGTCATCGTCGAGACCGCGGGCATCGGCCAGAGCGATTCCGAGATCGTCGACCTGGTGGATTTCCCGGTCTACGTGATGACCAGCGAGTTCGGCGCCCAGAGCCAGCTGGAGAAGATCGACATGCTCGACTTCGCCGAGCTGGTGATCCTGAACAAGTTCGACAAGCGCGGCGCCGAAGACGCGCTGCGCGATGTGCGCAAGCAGTGGAAGCGCAACCACCTGAAGTTCGACCTGGCCGACGAGCAGGTGCCGGTCTACCCGACCATCGCCAGCCAGTTCAACGACCCGGGCGTGACCTGGATGTTCGCCAACCTGGCGCGCCTGCTACAGGAAAAGCTGGATCTGCCGAAAGACGAGTGGACCGCCAACCTCGACACCCGCGTCAAGGAACCCAAGGCCACCGTGCTGATCCCGCCGGCGCGCACCCGGTACCTGGCCGAGATCGCCGAGCAGGGCAGGGCGATCAACGAGAATATCGAACGCCAGGCCGAGACCGCCCACCTGGCCCAGAGCTACCACGACGCCCTGGGCGCGCTGGAGGACTGCACCCGCCCGGCGCCGTTCGAGCGCTACACCGCCGAGCAGCTGAAACAGGAAGGCGAAGACGCCAGCCTGCTGACCCTGCGGCAGAAATATGACGCCGCCATCGGCGAGCTCAGCGAGGAAGCCCTGCAGCTGCTGCGCACCTGGCCGGAAAGAAAGGAAGGCATCCGCACCGAGCAATACGAATACCAGGTGCGCGGCAAGACCATCACCGGCAACAACTACCGCGAGAGCCTGTCCCACCTGCAGATCCCCAAGATCGGCATGCCCCGTGACGCCGACTGGGGCGAACTGCTCAGCTTCCTGATGCGCGAGAACCTGCCCGGCGGCTATCCCTACACCGCCGGCGTGTTCCCGTACCGCCGCACCGGCGAGGACCCGACCCGCATGTTCGCCGGCGAAGGCACGCCCGAGCGGACAAATCGGAGGTTCCACTACGTCAGCAAGGGCCAGCCCGCCGCCCGCCTGAGCACCGCCTTCGACTCGGTCACGCTCTACGGCGAGGACCCGGCCATCCGCCCGGACATCTACGGCAAGGTCGGCAACAGCGGCGTCAGCATCGCCACGCTGGACGACATGAAGAAGCTCTACAGCGGCTTTGATCTCTGCGCCCCCACCACATCGGTCAGCATGACGATCAACGGCCCCGCGCCGATGATCCTGGCGTTTTTCATGAACGCCGCCGTCGACCAGCAGGTGGAGAAGTACCTGAAGGAAGGAGGTAGGTGGGAGGAGGCAGAAAAGACCATCGACGCGTACTTCCAAGACAGGGAGCGCCCCAAGTACCACGGCGACCTCCCCGAAGGTAACGACGGTCTCGGCCTGGGCCTGCTCGGCATCACCGGCGACAAGCTGGTCGACGCCGACACCTACGCGAAGATCAAGAAGGACACGCTGAGCAAAGTCCGCGGCACCGTCCAGGCCGATATCCTGAAAGAGGACCAGGCCCAGAACACGTGTATTTTCAGCACCGAATTCGCCATGCGCATGATGGGCGACATCCAGCAGTACTTCGTCGACCACAACGTCCGCAATTTCTACAGCGTCAGCATCTCCGGCTACCACATCGCCGAGGCCGGCGCGAACCCGATCAGCCAGCTCGCGTTTACATTGAGCAACGGCTTCACCATCGTCGAGTACTACCTGGCCCGCGGCATGGCCATCGACGACTTCGCCCCCAACCTGAGCTTCTTCTTCAGCAACGGCATGGACCCCGAATACACGGTAATCGGCCGAGTCGCCCGCCGCATCTGGGCCCGCGCCATGCGCGAACGCTACGGCGCCAACACAAGGAGCCAGATGCTCAAATACCACATCCAGACGAGTGGAAGGAGCCTGCACGCCCAGGAAATCCAGTTCAACGATATAAGAACGACGCTGCAGGCCCTCTACGCCCTGTTCGACAACTGCAACAGCCTGCACACCAACGCCTACGACGAAGCCATCACCACCCCCACGGAAGAAAGCGTGCGCCGCGCCGTGGCCATCCAGATGATCATCAGCAAGGAACTGGGCCTGAACTACTGCGAAAACCCCTGGCAAGGCAGCTTCATCGTGGATGAATTGACCGACCTGGTCGAAGAAGCCGTCTACCAGGAATTCGAACGCCTAAGCGAACGCGGCGGCGTCCTCGGCGCCATGGACACCATGTACCAACGCTCCAAAATCCAGGAAGAATCCCTCTACTACGAACACAAAAAACACGACGGCTCCCTGCCCCTGATCGGCGTCAACACCTTCCTGGGTGGGAAAGACCCGCATGCCGAAGGCGGCGAGCTGGAGTTGATGCGGTCTACCGATGCTGAGAAGGATCAGCAGGTGGAGAACGTGGAGACCTACCGCTCAGCGCATGGGGATGAGAGTGGGGCGTTGCTTAGGGAGCTGCAGGACGTGGCTCGGAAGCGAGAAAATACTTTTGAGGCGTTGATGGCGGCGGGCAAGGTTTGTTCGCTGGGGTCGATGTCGCACGCGCTTTATGAGGTTGGGGGGGAGTATCGGAGGAATATGTAGAAGGGTTATTTCTGTAACAAAGATTCCCTTTCTTGAGAATGTAGAACTATCATGTCCTTCGGCCATTGGTTTGAGTAAATTTTTCTATCTGGAATCAAGATGGGGCTTCGCGAAGACGTTCAAAAATATGGTTTAGAGAAAGTTGTAAAGAGGAAGATCAAGAGGCTCTCCATTGAGGAAGTTCCGGAATTTATATCCTCGCTATTTTCGGTAGAAAATAGCCCTCCATTGGTTAAGAAAGGTGACTATTTCCCAACTATTGAAGGGTTAGGAAATGCGCCGATTTTTATTGAAGGGCCTGCGGAAATAAAGCTGCAGTTTCTACTAGCACTACAGAAAACCTTCCAATCTGAAATCGAATTTTTCTTAGATATTCGTGAATCAATCGCCGATGCTTTCCTCGTAAACGATTTTACGAAGGTCGATGCACTTGTCGCTGACCTTGAAACTCGCTGTGGTATTTCTTACTGGTCGGTGCAATGCCGACTCTTAATCGATGTTTTTGGAAATGACCATACGAAAAGAATTCAAAATTTAGAGAGTCACGCAGAATCGTTTTTCTCTCGTTATTGCAGCGCACTTCTTCGCCTCAAATTTACGCCAGGAATTAATATCTTTGAATTCAAGAATGTTGTGGCGTCAGTCAACGACGATTTGGGGGCAGAATACCAACACAACAGTGGTTTCAAAAATTTTACATCTCACTCTTCAGTAATCGAGCTGCTCTTGCTTCCTTCGACCTCATGGGAGCCGAGAGTCTCAATATCGCGGTTCTTAACGTCTCTTCAGTCGTTGCCCGTAATTGACCAGTTCTATGTGCTTCGAAAACTGTTGAGTCAACCCAAGGCATTGAAATCGATAAAAATGTCTGACGAAGAAGTTGCTCGAATTCTACCCGTTGATAAAGACCGTGTTTTCGCCAACCTGCGAGTTTCAATTGGCGATTTCAATGATCTGGGCAATTTTGAGTTTCCGATTGAACTGCATCAGAAGTATACGGTGGGTAAATATGCTGACGTAGTGAATTCTCGAAACGAGTTTTGTCAATCGGCAGCATTGTTTAGTGACACATTAGAAATAGTGGCGAATAGCATTCGGCGATGTAAACGAGATTTCGGTTCTCAGCAAGATATAGCCGAGCGTATCCAGTTCTCTGTCTCGACGCTCCTAAGAGGTGGAACACCTTCTGAAAAAGATCTGATCTCCCTACGGTCGATGTGTTTATTGTTTGCAAACTTTGACTGGTCCGAAATACTTTCAGATCTTGTTGCTAAATACTCGTCCATGATTAGCCCTGACGAGAGAATGCAGCTACGAACTGCTGATTTTTTTCGATGCCCAGTCAATCCTCGCTCGATCAAACTCATAACCGATCGCCGAACGCGACAAAAATTCATCAACTATTGCCGAAAGTTGTACGGTGATTCAGATGTTCTAAATCTGGTTGAAGCCGTTGAAAGTCAAAACTCAGAGCAAGTGAATCTGCTCACTTTGCCGGAATACAGGAAGCAAAAATATTGCGCAAAAATTGCTTTTACGACCGGGGAAATAGAGAAACTAGAAAGGATATTGGTGGCCCTTTCTACATCAAATGACCAGATAGCCGCAGGATTCGCAATTCAGTTTTTGGCATATGCCTTTCTCAAGACCGGTCAGCTTGAAAAGTCCATAAATTTGATTTCACAAGAAATAGCGGAAGACGAATTGAGGCACAGGATGCTTCCTGTCGTTGATATCGTTACTTTGATCAAAAAAATTGGTTTGAAAAATCTTCAGCGAGAGTTGGGAATTTGTAATGTTATTGGTGTTCATGAACGGTTTTTTGAAGCCAATTCCGAGTCATTGCTAAGGGCCGCCTTTCGAAATTACCTGGACGCTCAAGGTGTACGATCTCCCGCAGAATTGTTACGTCTAGGTATTGATGGTGATCAGCAGCTAATCTACTTTCTGGGTCGCGTCTGTCAAACTAATCTGCTTGACTGCCTTGAAACATTCGATAGCCAATCGTCTATTGATGAAGAACGAGTAAGAATTCTGCTAGAGCTACTGCGAACCGATTCTCAGTTTTCGCAAGAGGTTGAGAAAGAACTTCTCGCGATTACACGTGAGCGAGAACTAAGAAAGATTCTAGACCAACTCGGAGCAGGTAAGATTAACGTTGATCACGTTCGTCTTTTTGAAGCGATTAAAGACAAGTTGGCCAATGATTTTTCTAAACTCGAGGCACAATTGTCTGAAGGGATTCTTCCAAAGATCACTCGAGCGCAGATATTGACGGGAGAGAGAAAGGCCGGTCAGTTATTAGTGGCAAATCAGTCTTATCAGTATTTGACATCGATATTCAACAAAATCAAAGAAGGCTTTCTGTTTAGCAACGAGTTTGGCCTTGACGGCTACTTGAGCGTAAAGATTCGACATGCCGTGCTATCGGGCCGGATACTTGCTGTTTTCAAACAACGTGACCTGGTGTTGACCCAAACCGGCAACAACTCCTACGAGCATTCCGAGAGTTGGAAAGGTTTATTAAAAAGCGAATATAGCATCGCATTTGATGCGCTAAGGGCACTCAACGACGCGATTCATCAAATGAACTCATGGCTCCTAAAGGAAGTCATTCAAATTGAAATAGAGAATCAGAACCATCAGGCAGCTTTCAACTTCCATTACTCTCATGAGCAATTTGATGAAGTGTGCCGCGACGTTACCAAAGGTATGTCACTACCTGAAGTCTATGATGTTTGTATAGACCACCTTTATCGCCGATTAGCACGTTGTTTGGAGCGGGCAAAGATCGTCATTCAGGGGCGAGCAAAGGGTGAACTAGTTTCTGCGATTGATCAAATGCATGCTTTTGCCTTGACCCTAAATAATTCCCAGCAATTAGCTGACAATGCTACGGCTGTGAGAACAAGCATTCCTTCTGCAATTAATGAGATTTCAGACTGGTTTTCTCTCTCGAATGTGAAGAAGTACGTTGACTTTTCATTGGATACTTTAATTGATGCTGCCGTACGAACAATACGCCTTCGCCACCCGAATACTCAATTGGAAGTGACAAAGAACATTGCCACATTTTTACGTTTTCCAGGAAGTGCGCTAGAGCCCGTTTTCGACATTCTTCTTCTCGCGTTTGGCAATGTAATGACTCACTCGAAGCGTTCTAGCGAAGGTTGTGCTTGTGAAGTTGGATTATTCCAGGAGGAAGAAAAATACCGCATTGAATTTACGAATGAGGTGAGGTTCGCAAATTTAGAGGAATGTAGAGCATTAAATGATGACTTGGTTCAACGTCAGAGTTCCTATGATTCTGATACGCCAGATCTAATTCGAACGGAAGGTGGTAGCGGACTTGCGAAGATTCGCAAACTGGCCCGGGTGGATTTAGAGGCGGAGATTTCCCCTGAGTTTGGGATAGAGAACGGTAGATTTTATCTCAAAGTTTGGTTGCCAAGCATTTGTCGAGTCCAATGAAAATACTTGTGGTTGAAGACGATTCACGGAAGAGCGATCAGATAAAGGATGCGATTGACAATTTGACTGGTTCGAAAGGGGTTAATGTGGCTGATTCATGGCAATCGGGTTTATTGATGCTTAAGAGTGACGAGTGGGATTTTCTGGTTCTTGACATTTCGATTCCTCAGTTTTCCGGAAAAGGAGATGAAGGGCGTTTTAGGCACTTCGGAGGGATGGAGATACTCGAAGAATTAGAAAGAGTCGAAAAATTGATTCCTTTTGTCGTTATCACTGGATTTGATGAAATTGGCCATGGTGAAGACAAGAAGTCGTTTAACGAGCTCAAGTCCGATCTGCTTCGGCAGTACCCGAGCTTTTGCCGCGGCGTTGTCAGGTTCAAACCAAGTTCTACGTGGCGGCATGAACTTTCATTGGTAATGGAAGCATTCTGATGACCGGACTGAAAGTTCTTATTGTCGACGACAATCCAGTCAAAGCGAGAGAGATTTCTCGAGAAATATTAGGAATTGATCTTGAAGCATCAGTAGATGTCGCTAATACCGTAAATGAAGCCAAGAGAAAGCTTGTAGATTGGTATGACGTGCTGTTCTTGGATCTTGTCTTGCCCTTAAGGGATGGTGAAGAGCCAAGATCGGGCTCCGGGATTGAATTGTTGGGGGAAATCGAAGAGAACGACCGGTTTCGTTTACCTCCTCATGTTTTCGCTATTTCAGAGTATGGAGATCAGATAGAACAACACAGTGAACACTTCGAAAATCGAATTCTGGGGTTGCTCGCGTATGATGAAACATCGAATGAATGGAAGAAAAAACTTCGAAACCGGTTAGGTTATTTGTTGGAATCAAGGCGCCGCCGAGAAGCGTCTGTTTCTGATGGTTACGACGTCGATGTAGCTATCATATGTGCGCTTCGCGATCCGGAATTGAAACAAGTGCTCGCGTTGAGTGATAGTTGGAGCGATGAAGTTCCATTTAATGACACGACTCGGTATTGGCGAACAGAACTGCAACCTCAAGAAAACAGCATTAGTGTTGTGGCCTGTCATGTTGGCGACATGGGATCTACACCATGTGCAATCTTGTGTTCAAAGGTCGTGCGTTTGTTTAGGCCAAAGTTCCTGATTCTCACCGGAATTTGCGCAGGAATGAAGGAAACAGGTTTGGGGGACGTTTTAGTCGGAGACCCGGTTTGGAATTACCTTTCTGGCAAGTTGTGTCAGGAGGAGGGACTCTTAAAGCTTTATGCAGCGCCTAAGCAACTAAGGCTTGATCCGAGGGTGATTCCAATAATAGAAAAGGTCGAAGACTCGGGTGTTGTGAAGGAAGCGTACGATAGTTGGAAACAGGCCAAGCCACAATTTAGCCCGAAAGTTCATATTGGACCAATTGTTAGTGGTTCATCGGTTGTCGCTGATGACTCTGGGAATATTCAAGATATGGTGCTTTCTCAAAACCGCAAAACTGTTGGGCTAGAAATGGAAGCATACGGAGCAATGTACGCGGCATCTGTAGCGCCTGCACCACCACCAATTGCAATCGTTGTTAAATCAGTATGTGACTTCGCGGATGGAACTAAGAATGATGACTATCAAGACTACGCTGCATACACGAGCGCAAGGTTCTGTGCTCATTTAATTCCAAACTTGGTGTCCAACTTAAATCCATGAATACCTAGCCCAAATGGGTCTTTGCGCTCATTGCGCAACAGTAAGCTTACTCGGTTTGAGTATGAGTCAGCACGCAAACGCTAGGGGTTTGTCATTCTTCTCGGCAAACACGCGGCGCAGTTCGGTGGGGGAGTCGCAGACGCGGAAGTCGTAGTCGATGTCTTCCAGGGTGGTGTTGGCGGTGGGGCGGATTTGCAGGGCGTGGTCGAGCCAGGCTAGGTAGCCGTCGGAGCTGTTGCACCTGAATTGCGATTCCAGGGCGAGTTCGGTGACTTTTGCGCCGGCGCGTTGGGCCCAGGCCTTGATTTCTTCCTTGGTGCCGATGTCCTTCAGGGTCACACGCTGGTCTTCGTCGATGAAGAATACGCTGCAGCGCGCGGCGTCGATCAGTTCCTTGACCTGGTTTTCGCCCAGGTTGCCGTACAGGCCGGACTTCTCGTTCAGGCGGTGGGCCTCGTCGACCACCAGCACGTCCATGCCGTTGGGCTCGGCGTTGCGGGTCACGTAGTGCACCAGCTTCTCGCGGGCGGTGAGTTCGACCAGCAGGTTGATGGCCACCACGGACTTGCCGGTGCCGGGGCCGCCTTCGACGATCAGCTGGAACTCGCGGTTGCTCTGCAGCAGGCTGGACAGGTGGTCGGCCAGGTTCTTGGACGGCTTCAGCTCGATGTGGTCCTGCTGCACGGTTTCGTTGAAGTCGCGGATCAGGGTGGCGTAGGTCCAAGCTTGGTAGCTGGGGTTGGGGCACCTCGCGGTGGGCGCCGCCAGCATAGCGATGTTGGGACTGGTTTGCGAGGATTGAGGGCGAAACGGTTGTGGGTTTGAACTTTCTTACCTGTGATTTTGAACATTATAGGTTCACAGTAAAAACATGCAGAATAAACACTTGAACCTGAAGGAAATAACCAACGGCGTAACGCTTGAGACTACGGCCTAAAATGCCACAGGACCCGGTTTCAGAATGAAACCGGGTCCTCTTTCCACCCCTGACGGGGAATTTCAACTAGTTACCGTTGCCCCGGTTCGGCCAATCGCAACCCTCGCCGTCACAGGCGGGTACATCTGTCGATCGTTGACCCTGTGGGGTATTGAGCAAACGTATGGTTTCCAGTTGTCGCGCCAGGGAGGTTTCAAGAAGGGCCTGATTGGCATCAACAACTGCCTGAAGAGTGGCTAATAGCGCCTTGACGTCACCATCATGCAACGCCACTGCGGACTTTATATCCGCATCGTGATTTGCGACGGTGGTTTTTATGTCCAGATCGTGGATCGACACGATGCTCTTCATGTCTGAATCGTGATCCGCCAGGTTGGTATCGTGCGCCGCGATCTGGTTCCCAAGCGCGGTCTGCCCATTCAGCAGGTCGGCGTGGTCGTCTGACAAATCACTGATATCACTAAACAGTTCGTCGTGATCCATGTTCAGCTCGGCATCGGTATCGATAAGCTGGTCGTATATGACAACTGTATTTTCGAAAGCGGCCTCGATTTCAGCGGAATCCACCAATGCGTCCTGCAACGAGCATTGGGCCATAGCGATCTCAAGGCCCGACACCGTTGCAGCGACTACAGCGGCAGCCACGTAACAGACCTTGTCAGCAATAGGCGGCAAGGCAGCGCAGGCAACATTCAAGGAATCAATGGTGCCCGTTGCCGCGATACCAATTTCCAGCCCCGCCTCATAGTCAGCACTGCAGCGTTCGTCATTCAGTTTTCCGTCACCATCTGAGTCGGTCAGCGCACCCAAACCTTCCAGCGTTGCCGTGAAAGCAGTGTAGTTTCCGGCACCACCTGGGCTCGCAGGGTAAGGAGGAACCGCAGGGTTCCAGGGTGAAGGATCACCTCGAATAATGTTCTGTGTAGATATCTGCGGACTATCCTTCAAACGAATATCGGGCCCGCGAGCATAGATGTTTGGATCCAGTGACCGCTCGAGATAGTCAAGACTCAGGGACAGCGAGTCCAGGTCGCCCATCACACTCCGCAAAGCTTCGAGTGTCGTATCGTCGGCGTTCTCCAGCACCGATCTGTAGTCAGCAATACCGGGTCTGATAACGGATCCATAATCGTGAAATCGAAGCAACGTATTACGAAACTCTTCATTCGATTCACCGAATGCCGTACCCGGTAGTGCCAATACAAAAAGCGTTGTCACGAACGCGGCCTTCTGCAAAGGGTTCCACCCGAACTTTCCCAATAGCTTCATTATTGATTTCTCCCTTGGAATTCATGACCCGAAATGAGTCACTGAAATGGAATCCCCCTCTCACTACAGATTGCGGATTTTTAGGGGGATTTGTTTGCCTCCTGTCCGCTAAAGGCTCCATTTTCGATTACTGGTCGCTTCGCACCGTCCAAACCAGAGATGCATATGTGTTCCACCCCCGAATAAAACCCAGCACCTGGCCGGAATTGTTGATATCGGTGGCTTCAGATCTTTCCCCTTCCGGTCGGTTGTCCGGAATGGGCAGGCGGATCATCTTGTTGTTGGCATCCCAGATCACCGGGATGGTTAACCCATTCCAGTCATTTGCAATTTCGCCGGTGAAGACCGTTCCGGCAATCTGGCCGCGATCGTTGATGTCCGCGGAGTCCGCAGCCATGCCCGGGGGGTGCTCCAGCAGCGATGCCGAACCGTCTCGTTCCCACCTGACGGCATCGCCATAGCCCGGGGCGGCGCAGGCACCGGTCGCGACATTGTTGTTGTTGATGGCTCTCGGAAACGCGTTATTGCAGGTGTTTGGCCCTGGGGGCAATTCGAGTTGAGTCGGATTGCCAAACCGGTCCCAGCGAACCGGCTTCATGAAGTTGTTGTAGTCGAGGTCCCACCAACCGCTTCGACCAATCGCCGTGCCACCATTATTCACATCCGTGGCAATGGCGACGTCATCACCCGGAAGCGGAACCAGGATTTCCAGTTCATGACCAGGGTTCCAAAGCACCGCGGTGGAATAGGTAAAGTTGGTCGGGTTGCTGTCACCGACGGCGATACCGCGATTGTTCATCCCCCTGAAAAAAAGTTCTGAGTCACCGCTCAGTGGGTAGGTGATTTCTATCGTGCCATCGCTGCCCCAGAATACATTGGTCGTCCGCTCGGGAATGCAATTGCCGATCGCGTCACCCTTGTTGTTGATCAGGTAAGGGACGGCGGAGACACTGCATTCGATCGGAATCGGCAGCGCTATGGGAACACCGCTGTTGTCCCATACCACGGGCTGCAGGTTCGGTGAATCTGAGTCTGACAGGCCAACAACGAATCCGGCATCGTTGATGTCATAGGCATAGGCAACCGTGCCGCCTTCGAGCGGAGCGAGAATCACCGGATCACTGATCTCAACCTGGGCGAGCGCCCCGGAACTGAGGGTCATCATGGATGAAAAAAATATGCCCCGGGCACATGTGGATAATTTTAGCTGGCTCATCATTTCGTAAGCATCCCTGGTTCCATGGGTGTCAATTGCGCCGTTCGAAATCGCAATCGCACTAAACACATTTACAGTAGACAAGTGCCTGTATCGAGTCCTGAGGGTGACATGATTTTTTTATGATGGGTGACCGGCCGGCGTGCTAGGTTATCGGTCAATGGAAGCCTGCGAAGACAACGCGATGAACAGTCGCATGCCCTTCTTCATGAATGGCGTGTATATCGAGCCCGACGCCCTGCGGATCAGCAGAAAAAAGTCCGAATTGCGAATTGAACCCAAGGTCATGGCCCTGTTGGTGGCACTTTCCGAGCGGCCGGGCAAGCTGTGGACGCGTGATGAACTCATCACGCGCATCTGGGCGGGTGAATCGGCAAACGACGAGACGCTGACCCGCATTGTCTATTTGCTGCGCAAGGCGCTCTCGAGTGTCGCCGCGGCGGCCGGGGCCGTGAGAACGGTGCCAAAACTCGGCTACCGCCTGGACGCGGAAGTCTGGGCTGTAGGCGATGAGTCCGATGAGGGGGCGTCAAAGACGGCAATCATGACGCCGTTTTCAGTGGCCGTGCTTCCCGTGGTCGATGTTTCTGCTGGAAGTGATGGCGGCTTCCTGGCCGACGGCCTGACCAGGGATCTCACTACCCTGATGTCACGTACGCCCCGTTTTCGCGTTACCCCGCAGAGTTCTGCCGCGCGTTACTCCGCCGACGACCTGGGCACTGTGGATGTTGCCAAGGCCCTCTGTGCTCGTTACCTGGTCACGGCCTCGCTGGCGCGCTCCGGGAACTCGGTACGGATTCGCGTTGACCTGGCTGACGCCGCCGACGACACGCTGCTCTGGGCGGACAAGTTTCAAACGGATCTCGACCACTTTTTCGAAGTGCAGGAAGACGTCGTGTGCAGCATCACGACCGCCATCGCCGCAAAAGTCAATGTCGTACAGCCATTGCGCGTTCGACGCACCGGTCGATTCAATCTCTCGGCCTATGAGCGGGTTCAGGCGGCCGAGTCATTGCGCCTGAATTACGGGCGCGAAAGCGCAAAGAAAATCGTCGCCATGTTGCAGGAAGCGCTCGAGATCGAACCCGACGACCCGATCGCGCGCGCTGCACTTTCTGTGCAACTCAGCCAGAACGTGGTCAGCCAGTGGGCGGATGATCCGGCGGCGACCATCGCCGAGGCGGACCGCCTGATCGCCGAAGCGCTCGCTGCCGCACCAACGGACCCGGAGGTTCTGACGGCCGCCGGCATCGTCGCCACCATGTTTCATCGGCCCGACGAAGCCATCCGCTACCTGGAAGTCGCGACCGCTCGTAACCCCAACGACGCACACGCCCTGGCCGTACTGGGCTGGCAGCATTGCCTGCGCCACTCGGACCCTGCCGGGATCGGCCTGATCGAAACCGCCGAGGATCGCGCCCCGCACCATCCCCGATTCGGCTTGTGGGCGACGTACCGCGCCACCGCTCACTTGTTCATGCTGAACTATGCGGAGGGGCTGCGAGGGGGGCGGCACGCGGTCGAGCGTACCCCCCATTACTACCAGCCACGCCTGACGTGCGCCTGGGCACACACGGGCCTTGGAGACGAACAGTCGGCGTTGCGTGAAATCGACAAAGCCCGCAAACAGGAATCCGAAGACATCATGGAAAAGTTCGTCGCGGAAATGCGTCGGTGGTCAGCAAACTCGCCAAACAGGGACCAGTGCTGGGCAGTACTGGAACAACTCCGCGCCTTGCGGGATTAGATTGCCGCTTGTCCAATCGTTGAGATCGGCCAGGATTTTCTGATCGATGACATTGGCGAAAACGTCCCTTGTGAACTGGGCGCGGGTGCCGCTGTAGATGATCATGGAAATCCCCCTCTAGTACAGCTTACGGATTTTGCTCGGTTTGGTATGCCGGCCATTTTGACTACATGTATTCATGCGAATACAATTTGGATCACTTCACAATGCGCACCATAACTTTCATGCCGACCACAATCCGCTTGAAGCCGGAAACCGAGGCGCGACTTGACCGGTTGGCGCAGCAAACCGGCCGCAGCAAGGCGTTCTACCTGCGCCAGTTGATCGAGGATAACCTCGACGATCTAGAGGATATCTACCTGGCCGAGAAACGCCTGGAAGATCTGCGCGCCGGTAAGTCTTCAACCATGAGCGCGGATGAGGTGTGGGGTGAGCTGGACGATTGAGTTCGAGCGCGCCGCGGCCCGTGAATTCAAAAAGCTCGACTTAGGGGCGCAGAGGCGAATTCGGGACTACTTCAGGAAACGTGTACTCGCCGCTGATCATCCCCGCGTACTGGGTAAGCCGTTGCGTGGTCGTCAGAGCGACTTGTGGCGATACCGTGTTGATCGTTCGAGTAGGGCACCGGGGGCAGGTCTACAAAAGCTAGTCCTGGTACTCTTCCATGATCGGAGGAACGCGTTGACTAGCCCACGCCCCTTTTCGAACCCTTCACCCGTACGATCTTCGTCGATTGTCCGAACCAGCCGGCCACGACCGATTTCTTGCGGCGGCTGATCGGGATTTTCAGGTCGTTCGTCAGCAGGCAGGACCATTGCTGGCCGTCCTTGACGATCTTGACGATGGCGCGGCGCGCGACCCAGTGCGCGCGGTGCACGCGAATGCCGCGGTCGCCCATGGCGTCCTCCGCGCGTTGCAGCGAACCCAGTATCATGCAGCGCCCGAGGTCCGTGTAGACGTGCAGGTAATGCAGGTCGGATGAAATCGCCAGCACGTTGGTGCCCAGCGATTCCGGTATTTCGCCCAGGAACTGGTTGCGGACGTCGTCGGCGTAGCGTCCGGCCTCTTCCTTGTCGACATCCACCACGGGCTGGCGGCGGTGGCCATCGCCGCCGGGGCCCGGCGGGTGGTTGAGTGTCGGCCTGGCGGTGAAAAACGGCAGGTTGATGGCCAGCCATATCACCATGACCTGCGGGCCGGCTTGCAGAAACTCCGCGACGATGCCCTGCCAGGCGCCACTCCGCTCGAAATCATCCAGCCAGCCGCCACCTTCGGTCACCGCCCACGAATCGGGCTGCACCAACTCGAACAGGTAGCCCAGCGGGGCCATCAGGACGGCGCCGGCGACGCCCACCAGCAGCAACGCCAGCCACGGCGGCATGCGATGCACCAGTCTCGGCATCAACAACCAGCTGGCCGCGTACAGCGCACCGAGCGCGAGCACCACGTTGGTCACCCAGAACAGGGTCCGGTCGAGCAGACCGAGTCCGTGGCTCGCCTCGGGTTCGACCAGTATGAGGATGGCGACCAGCACGGCGCCGATAAAGACCATCGACCGGCCCATGGGCCAGAGGCCAAAAACGGTACCGTTGCTGATGACCGTATTCCGGTTCACCAGGCGTACTCCACGATCAGGCCCATCAGGGGCAGGGCCTCTTCCTCGTCGCTGATCAACTCGCCGGTGAGGATGTTCAGTTCGGGCGGCTCGCCGGTCGGGCCACCGTAAACATTCAGCACGTCGAGGAACAGCACCAGGTCGATGGGCCCGACCGGGCGCCGGTAGTCGACGCGCACGTCGAGCGAGTGGAAGGCGTCATCCCTGTCAACGTTTTTCGCGGTGAATTCCTGCGAATAACGCACCGGCGGGAACGGCGCCAGCACGTCGTCGTGGACGATGTAACGATCGATCGGTTGCCCGGAACCGTACTTCCAGCGGGCCCCCAGCTGCCAGCGCTCGTTGATTTCCCAGCGTCCGCCGAGGGATACGAAATGCTCCCGGTTGAAGTCCCAGTCGTACTCGCCACGACCGTCATTGTCATCAACGCGGAAGCGATTCCAGGCGTAGACGAGGTCGGCCGTCCAGCCGTCAGCAAACTCGCGGGTCAGCACGAAGTCGGCACCCAGGTTCGTGCCTTCACCATCATTGGTCACCCGCAGGTCGGTGCGGCTGTCTGCGACCAGCCGGTTGTCGATCTGCTGATAATACGCCTCAACCAGCACGCGCCAGTTGTCGCTGAACCGATAGCTGATGCCGGCGCTGACATGGCCGAGCTCCTCGTTTTCAAGGTCGAAATTATCGGGATCCGCCGCGCGTACCAGGGTGCTCGGTGATTCGTAGAAGATGCCGGCAGAGGCTGACAGGCTCAGGTACGGAGAAATCATGGTGTTAAAGTTGAGCCGCGGCGACACCAGGCTTTCGCCGGTGAAGCCGTCATAATCGTAGCGAAGTCCCGCGCGTAGGCTGGCATCTCCCCATTCGAAGACCTGCTCACCGTAAACGCCGTAATTGGTCTCGCTGGCGTCATAGACCGAGTTGATGTCGTCGGGCTGCAGCACGATGTAGTTCGCGCCGGGCGGCCGTGGGTCGTCCGAGTTGTACAGGTATTGAATCCAGTCTTCGCGCAGCTCGGTCGAGTAATTGATATCTTCGCTGGCCAGGTGAAGTCCCGCGGTAAAGAGGCCGAAGCGGTTGCCGACGGATACATCGCTGCGCCAGCCGAACTCCGTCTCCTCTTCGCGGACCGTAAGGAGCTTATCGCGTACCGGCACCCCTTCGGGCGGCGTGCCGGGTGGCACCAGGTCGGGATAGGCTTCGCCCTCGGACGATACCTTGTCAAAGCCACGAACGTAGACGCGGTTGGTCCACTGTCCGTCACTGCCAAACAGGCGACGCCAGGTGCCGCCGACCAGGGCGAGGTCCTGGTCCTCGTCCAGCAGCGAAACATCCTCGATACCTTCCGGCTCATCCACTGCGGCGATCACGTTCTCGACGTCGCGGGTGGATTCCTCGGGCGCGTAGATCAGGAGGAACTCGAATTCGTCATCGTCATCGAACTGGGTCCGCGTTTTGACGATGACGTCGGTCATGACGGGTGAGCCGATGTCATCCTCGCCGATGAGGTCGAACAACTGCCCGAAGTCGAAGCGACGTGCCTGTACGAACATCGTCGTGTCATCGTGAAAACCGCTCGGGCCCTGGTAAAGAAACTCGAGACCGGCGAGATCCAGCCGCACGCTGCCGACGGCCGATGGAGCGCCATCGACGACATCGAACTGCAGCAGGGATGCCTTGCGCCCACCGAATTCCGCGCTCCAGCCACCGGGTGAAAACTCGGCGCCGGAAACCGCATTGGGGGCGAAAATGGAGTAACGGCCGCCGTTGACGATCTCGGCCTCTTCGCCGAGCGTTTGCTCGAAATGCACCACCTGCTGGAACGGGAATCCATCAACGTAGATCAGGTTGTTCCTGGGGCCGTGGCCACGCACCGAGAAACTCGCGAACTCGCCGGTGGAGACCAGTCCGGGAAGGCCGCTGAGCGCGCGCATGACGTCGCTTCCGCTACCCGGCGCGTTGCGCAGCTCCTCGCGGTTCATGAAACTGCTGGATACGGTGCCGAAAGGATCCGCTTCGCGCGCGCGGCCGATGACGACGACTTCTTCAAGCGTGTCGGACAGCGGGGTTTCCAATACCGGCTGCAGCTCGAAACGAACCCGGCCCGTGCGCCGCTCCAGCACTCTTACCGCCGGCTCCACCGCGGTCACGTAGCCCGCCGATTCAGCGCGAAAGGTGAAAAACCCGTCCGGCAGGTCCTCGATGATGACAGCGCCATTCTCCGTCGCCCCGGAATAGAGCGTGCCGTCACGCGACTCGGCCGACACCATCACCCGGTCGATGGGCCGGCGCGTGATGGCATCGATGGCCTCGACGGACATCGAGCCGGTATCGGCAACAGCGGGCGTGGTGGCAAACAGCAGCAACAAAACGGCTTGCAACCGCCAAAGGATTTGCTGGCAAGAACGTAGCACGGCGAGACCTCATTGGTGAACGTGTATTCGAGGCCGACATTACCGAGCCGGGGTTCAAGGCGGTGTGAAGATTCAACAGGCGGTGTCAAAAATGCATGAATGGTCGCCAATGAACACGGATGGCCACAACGGTACGGTTTTTCCTGATGAGGTGTACTGGTGAGTTGAATCAAGGTTTCTCCGGCCGCTGGTTATTACCCAATGTCGTGCAATGTCGTGCATTGTCGCTTGGTGGTCTCTCCCGCCAGCACCAACAATGTTGATGGATCGATGGATGCCATCGGTTCGGCAAATTTATGGTGACTAAGGGAGGAACGACACATGCATCATCATTACTCGAAGGGGATTCAACTGGTCGCCATGGCGTGCCTGTTGGCGAGCGCGCCGGTGCTGGCGGCGAAGCCGCCGGGGAAGGGCGGTTCGGCGGGTGATATTGAGGAACTCCTGGCGCGTGTGGAAGCGCTGGAGACTGAGAACTCGTTGCAGGGCGCCGACATCGACAACCTGAAATCAGCCACGGCCGGCCAGGACGCGCAGATTGCCGCGCTGGGTGCGCGAATGGACAACGCGGAGAGCGGTGTGGGCAGCCTGGTGGCCTCGGTGGCCGCCAACCAGGGCCTGATCGACGATCTGCTGGTGGACGCCGGCCTGTTGCAGGCCGAGATCGCGGCGCTGAGGGCGACCAATGAGCAACAACAGCAGGTGATCACCTCGCTGCGCAACGTGCTGCGTTCGAATCGCAAGCTGGCCAGGGCGCAGGCGGCGCGCAGCAACTTTGGTAACAACGCGGACTTTGCGCTGGAGCTGGGGACGATTCTTGATCGCACGGAGCAGGAAACCGGAACGCCGGTGGAGATCTCGGCCCTGTCGCACCGCGCCTGGGTCCAGCGCGCTCGCGACATCGGCGAGTCGACGCGCTGCCTGGTGGCCAACCTGGACAAGGCGCCGCATGACGATTGCGTGTTGAGCGACGGCACCGAGATCGAGCTCGAGGACCTGGACAGCGTGGTGTTGTCGCAGGAACAGACCGCGGTGGCGGACAACGTGCAGATCGTGATGACGGAGATGGTGATCGAGCCCTTCATCAGCGAGATGGAGGCCCAGGTCAACGCGCTGCCCGGGCCGAGCGTCTGCGATGTCTGGAAACGGACGCGCGGGATACTGGCCGAATACAGCTGCCTGCACTACCTGGGCAAATGGGAGGCACGGCAAGCGGTACTCGCCTACCAGGCGATGACAAAAGTGATCGATGCCTCGTCGACCGATTTGCTGGACGAAGGCGATTTCGTGCAGGGTCAGTTGGGCTGCGAAAGCGACGCCGTCACCTACGTCCCCGGCGGGGGAGCCGTGATCTGCGAGCAGGAAGACCCTTCCGACCTGGTGGGCACCTGGGAGAGCATCGAAATCAAGGGTGAGCAGGCGGTCCGCAACGTGCGCAACTGTTCGAAGTACGACAACCTGTACGACTTCAACGCTTGCCTGCCCTGGGACGAGTAAAGAGAGATCCCCGCATTTACCGGAGAAGTGACACTGGCCGCGATTTTCGCGGCCAGTTTCCGCTTACGGGTTTCCGGGTAAAGGCATGCCTGCAATCGGGTGGAATGCCTACACGGAATCAATCAGGTTTCCGAGCGTGGGGTGAGCTGGACGATTGAATTCGAGCGCTCCGCGGCACTGTCACAGACGTTTGTACCGATCGAAGTTCCCGGTCGAAACATCGCGTTCAGCTGCAGGTTGCTCATGGGATGTCGGTGTTCCGCCGGCAATTTCGCCCTTCTTTTTAGAAAGCTGAATTCCAGACTACGTGGCCCGTGACCAGCATGGGTTGACCTGGTTTCAGCTTGCCGCCAAAACTGAAGAGGGGATTCCCGATGCGGCAAAGCCGGTTTGCGTCTTCAGACGTCAACTAATGCAGGAGGGTCAGATCATGAAAACCAAGCAACCGTTTTCCTGGGCCAGGGTGCTGGTGCTCGCCATGGGCATTTGCGCTTTTCCCGCCCATTCGTTTGAGTTGATCGAACTGAACACGGATCTTGTCGTTCTGGATCAACAGACGCCGTTTTATTCCTGGGAGTTCCAGGACCAGTTTGGGTCCAACAACGGATTCACCTTGTTCAGCGAGGATTCTGTTGAGCAGGACATCACTTTTGGCTACGGCCCGGCGATTGGACTGCTGCCGAATGAAACTCTTCCAAAGGGGTTCATATTGCTTGATGGCACCCTGTTCCTGGAGGCGACGCCGACTGACCCAAGCGGTGGCCGGGCTGACGTGCTGCGGACTTACCGGCTTAATGTGGACCCGCGCCTGGTCAACGGCGATGTCCGCTATCTGCGCAACCTGTATATCCGGCAGGGTGACCAGGATGTCCGCTATGCGCGGGAAAGGGCACTGGCGACGACGCTGGCGGACGCCCGTGTCATGCGATTGTCCGAGTCCCCCAATGGCGCACGCTGGGTGCGCGCCGTGCGGGCCATTGGCAACGAAGGCCGTGCCGACATCCGCTACATGCCGCGCACGCCGCCGGATGGTGTGCTCGGGCACTATGGCTATGACACCAGGGACGACGGCGCCAGCTATTACGTGTGGGCGGTGATGGATCGCAACAGCCGTTACAGCGTCGGCGTGAACGCGGACAACGACGATGACGGCATCTACAACCTTGACGACAACTGCCGGGACACGCCCAATCCTGACCAACAGGATAACGACGGCGACGGTGCCGGCAACGCCTGCGATGACGATGACGATGGCGATGGCGTCAACGACACGGATGACAACTGCCCGCTGGCCTCGAACCCGGACCAGGCAGATGCCGATGGTGACGGCATGGGCGACCTCTGCGATATCGATCATGACAACGATGGGGTGCCGGATGGTGATGATGAGTGCCCGTTTACCGAGGAAGGCGACCTGGCCAATACCGAGGGTTGCTCCATCGCCGATCTTTGCCCCTGCGAGAACGAGAGCGGCTGGAAGAACCATGGTGCCTACGTCCGTTGTGTCGCCAAGTCGTCCGAGAGCTTCCTCGAAGCCGGCCTGATCGATTCGGCGCTGAAAGACCTGATTGTTTCCGAGGCAGCGCAGTCTGAATGCGGGCGGAAGGACTGACCCCAAGCCGGAAACGGCGATCCAAAGCGCGCCCGGGCCTCGCCCGGGCGTTGCTGGTGTGCGTTCTGCTGGCTGCCGGCCAGGCGCTTTACGGCGCGGATGAACGCTACCGGCTGTTGGCGGACACCGAGGGCCAATTGGGTTCGGTGGTGCTGGCGGTGAACAGTGCGCGGCGCGCGGCCCTTCGAAATGCCGGACTGGTGTCCAACATCGTCAACGGGCTGCCTGAAATACTCCAGGTGAACATACTGGCCAATGACCTGGCCGCGTTCACGGTGGCGAATAACCCCTGGCCCGGCCGGATTCACTTCATCGAGGTGCCTGCGTCGAATCCCATCACCATCTGGACCCAGGACCCGTTCCTGGTTCTGCGCGATGAGGCCGGCAAAACCCTGTTGTTGAAGTCCCGAGAATTCGAACGTGCCGGTGACAGCCTGCTGGCCGATGTGCTGGGCGAGTTCGCCGGCTATCCACTACGCCGCTCCGCGTTGTTTTTCGAGGGCGGCAACGTGGTGTCCGACAGTGACTATGTTTTTATCGGCGCAAATACCATCCGCTACAACGCCGTGAAACTGGGTCAGCCCGAAGAGGAAGTTGTCGTCGCTTTCCAGGAAGAGCTGGGGCGACCCGTGTTGGTGGTCGGGCCGTTCCCGCAGCCTGTCGCGCATATCGACATGATGCTGACGCCGCTGGGCGATGGACGGCTTGCGCTGGCCGACCCCGGTGCCGGCGCTGACATGGCCGAGCGGGCGCTGGCAAATCAACCGGAGTCTGTGGCCGCGTTCGAGGATTTTTGCGAGCAGACGTTTTTTGGCCACCCCGCTATCGGCCAGATCAGCGCTTCGCAGGGCCAGTTGATCCGCCCGCCTTCGCTGTCCGGTCACACCCGGGAAATGGCTGTCAGGAGCCGCGAAATTGCTCCCGTACTTGACGGGATTGCCGCGGCCATGGCCGGGTTTGGCTATGAGGTCGTGCGTATTCCCTGGCTGTATGGCGGTCCGGAGATTTCCCTGGCGGATGAGGAGACGGGGTCCGCGCCCAGCGCCGCCTATCCCATGTTGACGTACAACAACGTGCTGATCGAGCGCACGACGCAGACTGAGCGCGTTTATCTGCCTCGCTATGGCTGGTCCGCGATGGACCAAGCGGCTGAAAAAGCCTGGCGCGACCTGGGGTTCGAGACGACCGCGATAGAGGGCCTTACGACCAGTGCCATGTATGGCGGGGCACTGCGTTGCTCGGTCAAGGTTCTGAAACGCAACTGAGGCGACGCCCGGTTGAAGACGCAGCAGGCCGGGAAGATACCGGTGTGGCGCCCATGACCCGACCGGCGTCAGGGTGTACGTTGCAACACGTATGACTCGCCAGGCATCTCGATAACGTCCCCGTGCACCATCTTGCGGCGCTTGCGTGTCTCGACGATGCCGTTGACCTGTACTTCACCGGCTTCGATGAGATGCTTTGCCTCACCGCCGCTCGATGCCAGGCCCTCGAACTTAAGCACTTTGAAGAGTTCGACGGGCTCGCGGTTGATTTCGATGATTTTCATTGCTCGAGAGTGTAATGCCAGCCCGGGGAAAGGTATAACTGGCAAAAATTGGCCAACGGCCAGGCGTTGCCCGTTCAGCACGGCGTCGTGGTTTTTTGGGGATAGGTTTATGACTTGGGTGGGTCAGTCCTGGTACTCCGTGTACTTCGCCGCACTGCCCCTGACTTTCTCCGCAGGGTACTTGGCGCGGTTCTCTTCCATCTTCTCGGTCACGGCCTGCTCAATATCGATGCCCAGCATGTCGGCCAGGCGCAGCAGGTAAATCTGCACGTCGGCGATCTCGGTGGCGACGGCCTTGCGGGTGTCTTCGCCCAGCTCGGTCGACTGCTCCTGGGTCAGCCATTGGAAGTGTTCCATCAGTTCCGAGGCCTCGACGTTCAGGGCCATGGCCAGGTTCTTGGGTGAGTGGAACTGGTTCCAGTCGCGTTCAGCGGCGAAGGATTCGAGTTTGGCTTGTAGACGTGTGATATTCATTTGTGGACTATGCTGCCTGGATTAATGGCAACTGGATGCCCTTTCAAGGGTCACCAGGCGACCCATCAGTCGGGTTCAGGGTGCAAGGCACAGCCGGTCCCCGGCACGGGCGACATCGAATCCCCGCGCACTGACCAACGCTGATTCCGGTGATGCCGGAAAGCGGATGGGGTTAGTGTGGTTGTAGTGAATAAAGCGCACCTTCTGGCGGAGTTCCGGCGACAGGCCTGAGAGCCGCTCCATGGTGTCCTTCACCCTTGGATGCGGGATTTCCGACATGTCGCGCCCGGTCAATTCACCATCCTGGAAAAACGTGGCGTCAACGAACAGGTGGTCGAGTTCAACGACGCGGGTGGCGAGGTCAATTCCTGATGCTTGCGCCCACTCGTCCCAGCTGTCGAGATCTGGCAGGAACAGCGTTTTTGATGCATTCGTGACGATGACGAATCCCACGGTTTCCGAGAATTCATCACGGTGGGGAACGGTCAGGGGGGTCACATGAATGCCCTTGCTGGCCTGCACCGGTGTTTCCGCGGCGAGGGGTTGGATGACGATGTTCTCCAGTTTGACCAGCTGGCTCCAGGGCCCGTTACCCTGCAGGAACGCGGCGAATCTGGGCATGACAAACACGGGAATGCCATCGGCGCCGGCGCCTTCACGGCCGAAGTACATCAGCCCGGCGTAGTGGCCGATATGGGCGTGGGTCAGAAACACGCCATCGAGGCCCAGCCCTGGGCCATCCGCGGGCGCCAAGGTGTCGAGCAACTGCAGCTGGCGAGTCACGTGGGGTGTCGCCTCAAACAGGAACCGCTCGCCGGCGACATGATCCACGACCGCGATGGACGTGGCGGTCTGGCCCAGTGCGGGGTCGGCCCAGGCGGGGTCATCCGGATAGCCGATGTGCGGCGCACCGGCATCCTGCCCGGCACCGAGGACAAACAACTCGACTTCACATTCCTCGGCCGGCGCCAGGGCGGGGGCGATCAATATCACAAGGGCCAGTAACCCCCTGGTGAACTGCATGAGTTTTTGCGCGTTCATGCCTGGTGTGATCTCCCTTTCCAGACAGCATACGGGATTTTCACATGCAGGTTTCCACCCGTGAATATGGCAACATCAACAAGAACGAGTGCTCAATAAGGAAAACCAATGTTCAAAATAACAAGAAGAGGCGCGATTGGTCTTGGCATCGGTGCTGCGGTCGCAGGGCTGGCTCCCCATGCCTTTGCCGGCCCCAAGCGTGATCCCCTGCTGGCCAGTTATGCGGTCAACGTGGCTTCATGGTGGGGCGATACACCGTTGCTGGACCGGTTTGAGTTGGCCTCTGCTGCCGGGTTCGAGGCGGTGGAAATGTGGGGGGTCCACGATGACGCCTATTCTCCTAAAGATATCCGTCAGCGGCTGGATGAGTACGGCCTGAACCTGGTGCAGATTCTCGCCTGGTACGGCCCCGGCCTGACCGACCCGGCGCAGGAGAAGCCGTTCCTGGAAGCCATGAAACAGGCCATCGAAGATGCCGAGTACCTGGGCGCGGACATGTTTACCGTGGTCGGGCACCAGGATGACCCGTCGCTGGCCATGGAAGAAAAAATGGCCCGGCTTCAGGGTGCCTACGAAGCCGCCCTGCCGATGGTGGAAGACGCCAATAAAACCATGCTGTTGGAGCCCTTCAACGAGTTCAATCACCCCGGGCATTTCATCTACGGCTCACCCGAGGCCCTGCAAATCTGCCGCGCGGTGGACTCGCCCCATTTGAAGCTCAATTGGGACCTGTTCCATATGCAGCGGCACGAGGGTGAGCTGGTGCAGCGCTTCCGCGATGGCATCGACCAGGTCGGGTATGTGCAGATGGCGGATACGCCGGACCGCCACCAGGCGGGCACCGGCGAGCTCAACTACGACTACATCTTCCAGGAATGCCGCAATGCAGGTTATGAAGGCTACTTCGGCCTGGAATGCTGGCCCAAGGACGGCGACGCGGAACAGGCGGTTGCTGACTTCAGGGCCGTGGCACCCGCCTGACGCCTGGCAACTTGCGACTCATGATGACGTCGTCTTCCCCGTCGGTCGGTAGCGAGTCTTCAGGTACCAGGTCACCAGCCCGGGGGCGATGATGGCCTGCAACGTGAAATAGAACAGCGTGTCCCAGTCATTGGTCTGGGCGGGCTCGCCCTGGGGCAGCAGCAGTTGTGAGCCGATGGCCATGGGGGCGGACGAAAACACGATGGCCGTGACGACGTTCCAGCCAAGGTGCAGGCCGATGGGTGCGAACAGCGATTTCGTTTTGGCGAAGGCGTAGGCGAACATCCAGCCGCCCGCGCCGGTGACCAGGAAGATATAGATCAGCACGATCAGCCGGCCCCCGATCAGCCCGTAGCTGAACCAGTGGTAGACGCCAAACACCACGGCGCTTAGCAGACATCCCCAGACCGGCCCGATGTAGCGGATCAGCAGGTAGAGCAGGGCGCCGCGATACACCAGTTCCTCGAACACCACGGCCCTCAGGACCCAGCCGGTGGCCCCCAGGAACTGCATGACGCCATAGTCGGGGTTCAGCGAATAGCTGGTCTGCTTGAAGTACGCCTGCGCCAGGAAGTTGATGACCGCGACCAGGGCCATGAACAGAAACCCGACCAGGAATTCCTTCAACCGGCGCTGATTGGGCACGATGCCCAGCACCGTGATGGGTGCGCGGGCAACGAACCGGAGCAGCAGCCACGAGGCCGCCAGGGCGACGAGTATTCCGATCATTGTTGCTTCCCCCTGAAACGCTACTGGCTATCTTACGATGCGCGGCCTTAGTGTCCGACTTCGTTGGCGCGCTCGGTGGCCCTGGCGACGTCGGCGATGGGCAGGATCAGCCCGAACATGGCGTCCTGCAGGTTAGCCATTCCGGCGCCCAGCATGCCCATGCCGCCGCCGGATTGCCCCATCTCTTCCGGCAGCTGGGTCACCATCAGCCCGATGATGCGGCCGTCGGCGGTAAAGGCCGGCAGGCCCTTGCCGTTCATTGACTGCAGTTGCGGGATGTACAGTTTTCTTGGCTTGCTGCTGATGCCACCAATGTGGGTCTGGGTGGCCACCGGTGTTCGGCCAAAGCTGCTGCCGGCGCGCCGGATGGTGATGATGCTTTCGCCGATGCTGGCATCTGCACTGTTGGAGAAATCCAGGTGGGCGAAGGAATGGTCGCCGGGGTCGGTCACGCGAATCCAGGCCAGGTCCAGCTCGGTGTCTCGCGCGACGATTTCGGCGTCGTATGCATCCGGGCTGTTACCGATAAGGACCTTGAAGTCCTTGGTCGTGGCTGACATGTCGCTGCCGGCAGGGCCGGAAATGCGCTTGATCAGGTCGATGGAGCCTGACAGGTCGTTGTTCGAGCAGATCACCAGCCCATCGGCCGAAACCATGGAGCAGGTCAATTCGTTCTCCTGTTCCTGTTCCATGCCACCCATACCCTGGCCCATGTTGAGGGACAGCACATACTTGACCGTCACCAGGGCTTCCTGGTGCGCGTTGACAACCTGGGCTACGTCCGGCTGTTGTTGCGCGTTGCCGTTGCCGGCCGCCAGCAGGGCAAGCAGTAGCCCGCCCAGGGTCATGATCCTGAATTTCCTTCTATGCATTGTCAGTCCTTTGTCGTGTTGGCGATCTGGGGCGTCCAGTCAGGTTGGACGTACTGAAAGCGGGTTTCCGCGCCCCGCAAGACCAGGAACGTCACTCGCTCGGGGCGCTGACGATCAAGCGCATCCATGGTCTCCCGGAATTGCGCCACGGAGTGCATGGGTTCATCGTTGATGCTCAGGACCAGGTCGGTGGGGCGCAGGTGCCCCAGCTGCGCCCAGCCGGCGCGCTCGACCTTGGTGATCAGCAGACCCTCCATGTCAACGGGCCAGCGGTTTTCGTCGCGGTCCAGGAACGTGAGTTCCCGCACGCCCAGCCCGAAATCATCGTTGTATTCATTGCTGGCTTCACCGGGCGTCAGCCGGGTGCGCTCAAGCTCGACCGGTACATCCAGTTTCTCGTCGCCGCGCTGGACCGTCAGCCTGGCCGTGGCACCGATATCAAGCCTGCGCACCTGGCGGTGGAACATGCCGAAGTCCTGCATGTTGATGGGCTTGAGCGGCTGGTCGTCCAGGGCGAGGATCACGTCACCGGCGGCCAGGCCGGAATCCGCCGCCAGCGTATCCGGGTAAACACGGGTCACCCTGAAACCGGTCGCCTCTGGCGTGCCCAGGTGCCTGGCCAGGTTGGGCAGTACGGGTTGCACGGCGATGCCAATCCAGGCCTTCGCCAGCTCGCGTGGCCTGTCATCGGACGTGCTTTCCTTGGGTTTGATGAGCGTCAGCTGGTTGGTACCCCGCCGGGTGTACTCAATCAGCACTTCTGATTCGGCCGTTTCGTCACTGTCCAGCGCTTCGTAAATCTCAAGAAGTTTGGCAATGGAATTCACCGCCTCGCCATTGACTGCCAGGATGACGTCCTCGTAATTCAGCGGCGGTTCGGCGGTTTGCGCCGGGCTGCCGGACCTGACCCCCTGCACCAGCACGCCCCGGGTATCGGGGAGCCTGCGATTGCGGGCCATGGACGCGGTAATCTCGATGGCCACGACACCCCACTTGCGAAACGATGCTTCCTTGCCGCGATCCGCTTCGAGCTGGGTTGTCACCAGCGTGGCGTTGTGGGTTTCGCCGTCCCGCTGCCATTCCAGTTTCACTTCGCTCCCCACCGGGTAGCCGGCCAGTTGCATCAGCAGCAGCGGTTCTTCCTCCGGAAACCACACGGTGACGGGCTCGTCGTTGATGCCCAGGATAATGTCGCCCGCTTCAATGCCGGCTTCGGCGGCAGGGCTATCCTCGACCACCGAGTTGACCAGGACCCCTTTGCTGAAACCCGAATTCTTGATCGGCTTGAGCTTCCACCCATACCAGCTTCGTAACACCTGGCCGTGCTCAACCAGGTCAGCGGCGACGTCCCGGGCCAGGTTGCTGGGAATGGCGAAACCCATGTCGCCTCCACGTCTCCTGCCCATGGCATTCACGCCGATCACCTCGCCTTCCAGGTTGACCAGGGGGCCACCGCTGTTGCCAGGGCTGATTGACGAGTCATGTTGTATCCAGCGGGTGAAGATGCCGGTGCGCTGGTCGCGGTTGAAGTGCATCTCCTCGGCGTCATCATCGACGCTGGCCAGCAGCCTGTCGGTATTGGAGATGATCCCCAGGCTGACCGAACGGGACAGGGCCCAGGGGCTGCCCATCGACATCACCGTGTCGCCGATGACCATGTTGTCGGAATCGCCCAGCTTTGCATGGCTCAGGCTGATGCCAAGTTCTTCCAGTTCCTGCATGTCCAGCTTCAGGACAGCCAGGTCCGTTAGCGGGTCTTCGCCCACCAGTTCAGCGGAGATTTCGACCTTGTTGTTCAGCGTGCAGGTGAATTTCTGCCCATTCCGGACCACGTGAAAATTGGTCAGGACATAGCCCTCGGGCGAAATGACCGTGCCGCTGCCTACCGAAAGGCCCTTGTGCTCATCACCGTTGAAGTAGTTGGCCGTGATCACCCGGATATTGACCAGCGAGGGAAAAACCCGGTCCCGTGCCGAGGTGATCAGCGCCTGCAGGTTATGACGGAGCTGGTCCGCGGGATCCTGGTGCTGATTCTGGTCCTGGGCTTCGGGCGCTGTATCGGCCCCGATCGGCAGGCTGATGAATGAGGAAACAAGCGCTACACAGACGAATCTGCAGGTGGCAGACATGCGCTTTGAGAGTTGGCCTGGTTGTTGTTCAGCCACGGTCTTTTTCTTGGAATGCATGCAGCCCCTTGATGACAGTAAAAAATAAACTTTACGCCTTTTTGTTGAAACCGGTGTGGCGCTTTAGTTCCTGACCTCCAGATAATGCCAGAAAGGGCTTGTGCGCCTCCAACATTGGGTTAACCGTGTTTTCGCTATGATTGCGTTGTCATTCGAAAATAAACCAAAACCCGGAGTCCCAAACCATGCAAAGACGACAGTTTCTCACCGCCATCAGTATGCTGGCCGCGGGCCAGGCCCTTTCGATGTCGTCATGGGGTTTTGCCCAGGGTGATCGCAAGCTGCGCGTGACGCTGGTAGGCACCGGTATCCGCGGCACCAGCTTCTGGGGCAAGCGGCTGGTCGAGCAGTATGGCGACATCCTCGAGTTCACCGGGCTGTGCGACAACAACCCCGGGCGGCTGGCTTACGCGAAGGAGTACATGGGCGTCGACTGCCCCGTGTACGAGGACTTCGAGGCGATGGTGGAGCAGGCGCAGCCCGACCTGGTCATCGTCTGCACCAAGGACTCCACCCATCACGAGTTCATCGTCAAGGGCCTGGACATGGGCTGCGACGTGCTCACCGAGAAACCCATGACCACCGACGAGGACATGTGCCAGCAGATCCTGGACGCGGAGCGGCGGTCGGGGCGCAACCTGATCGTCGGCTTCAACTACCGCTGGAGCCCGTACGCCACGAAGATCAAGGAACTGATCAGCGAGGGCGCCATCGGCGATGTCGTGTCGGTGGATTTCAACTGGTACCTGAACACCTATCACGGCGCGTCGTATTTCCGCCGCTGGCACGGGCTGCGTGATTCCGGCGGTACGCTGCTGGTGCACAAGTCCACGCATCATTTCGACCTGCTGAACTGGTGGCTGGACAGCGATCCGCAACAGGTGTTCGGCTACGGCGCGCTGGAGCACTACGGCGCCAACGGGCCATTCCGCGGCGACAACTGCCGCAACTGCGAGCACACCGCCGAGTGCAAGTACTACTGGGACATCACCGACAACGAACGGCTGGTGAAGCTCTATGCCGACAACGAGCAATACGACGGCTACATCCGTGACAACTGCCTGTTCCGCGAGGAGATCGATATCTTTGACAAGATGTCGGTGCAGGTGAAGTACGCCAGCAACGCCGTGGTCAATTACTCGCTGACCACCTATTCACCGTTCGAGGGCTGGCGGATTGCGTTCAACGGCTCGAAGGGCCGCATCGAGGCCTGGCACGACATCCCTTACCGAAGCGAGCAGGACGTCAGCCAGGCCGACCTGCACGCCGCCGAGATGCGCCAGGACGGCGAAGCGGAACTGGAATACGCACCGCTGATCGTGCACCGGTTGTGGGAGGAGCATGAAACCGTGGTGGTGCCCATGGAGCGCAGCGGCCACGGCGGTGGCGACAAGCGCCTGCATGACAAGATCTTCGCCAACCCCGAGGCGCCCGATCCGTACCGCCGCGCCGCGGGGTCACGCGATGGCGCCATGTCGGTGCTGATTGGCGTGGCGGCGCGGAAAAGCATTGATTCCGGGCAGCCCATCGATATCGCGTCGCTGACAGACCTGTCGCCGCAGGCGCGCCGGCCAGCCTGATCGGCCGCGCCGGGTTCAGCGTTTAACAGTCCTTGTCTGCGCTGGTGGCTTTACCAGCGGCCACGTTGCGCGTGCGTTCCGTCTGTACGTCGCGCAGCACCCAGCGGCCGCCATCCAGCTGGTAGCTGACGATCGAGTCCACTTCGCGCTGGGGCTCGCCATCCGCTTTCGCGTAGTACAACGAGGTGACCCGGTACTCCAGCGTATCGCCCTTGCGGACTGAGCTGCGGATCGCGCTCGAATCAGGCGCATCGGTGCCAACCGGCCCCGTACCAAACGCCGCGCTGCTGGCCAGTTGGTTGTAATTCGCAACATCCGAAATTACCTGTGTGCTGTCCGGTGCCGCGTGGGCTTCGTTGAACGTGGTTTGAAGGGCAAAGGCGGCGAACAGGAGAGCGATCGTGATTCTGGGCGAGGGCATCAGCGGTTCCTTTGTTGTGAGGGTTGTCAGAATCGCTGACCGCCGCCACGCGCTAAAGTTCGGCGCGCGCCATGATCGTCCGGTTGTGGCTGACCACCTACAATATCGCGGCATGGAATCAACCACTCACTCAGCCCCCAGCCCCGGCGACGACCTGCCCCGCGCGCTCGGCGCCTCGGCGGCCACCGCGCGCTTCCGCAGCGAGCCCGGCGATTTTCGTGTCGACGAGCAGATCGACGTGCCGGAGCACGCCACCGGCGCGCACTGGTGGCTGCGAATCACCAAGACTGGCATGAACACCAAGGACGTGGTGCGCCTGCTAGCGGAGATGGGCTCGGCCAAGCCCCGGCAGGTGGGCTATGCGGGCCTGAAGGACCGCCACGCCGTCACCACGCAGTGGCTTTCGCTGCCCCTGGAACATGTCGATCCAGAATCGCTCGCCGAGCGCTTGCCGGCGGGCCTTGAGTTGCTGGACTGGAAACGCGCGCGCCACGCCATTCGTCGCGGTGGCCTGCGCGGCAACCGGTTCCGCATCCACCTGCGCCATGTCGACGGCGACCGGGACGAACTTTCCGCACGGCTGGGTCGCATCAAATCGGGCGTGCCGAACTACTTCGGTGATCAACGCTTTGGTCACAGCGGCCAGAACCTGGCGCGGGCCCGGCGCCTGTTCGCCGGCGAGCTGACCCGGGTGCCGCGTTTCGAGCGCGGGCTGTACCTTTCGGCGGCGCGTAGCTGGCTGTTCAACCTTGTGCTGGCCGAGCGCGTCCGGCGCGGCGACTGGAACCGCCTGCTGCCCGGCGAGGCGGTGATGCTGGACGGCTCGCGCAGCCGCTTTCGCCTGGACCGCGACACCCTGGATGACGCCCAGGCCCTGGCGGAACTCCAGGGGCGACTGGACCGCTTCGACATCCACCCCTCTGGCCCGCTGCCCGGGCTGGGCGAACCGGCGGCCGGCGATGAGTGCCTGGCGCTGGAGAACGAAGTGCTCGCGCGCGAGCCGGAGCTGTTGGCCGGCCTTGAAGACTGGCGGCTGAAGGCTGAACGGCGCGCCCTGCGGGTGGTGCCTGGAGAACTGGAATGGGACTGGGAAGCGTCCGGTGATGCCGTGAACCTGGTGCTGTCGTTCTCGCTGCCGCCGGGCGCTTTTGCGACCACGGTGTTGCGAGAGCTCATGGTGTTGCTTCCGCCGGATCAGGCGCCAGGCTAACGCCAGGGCTGCCCCACCACGTAGCCGTCTATAATCCCCTGATGCTGAGAATTTTTGCCGCCACCGTCGCCGCACTTTTTCTTGCCGGCGCATCCGCTGACGACGTGGTGACCACGTCGGTCGATGACTTTTCCGTCGTCCACAGGTCGAGCCTGCCGGCAGAAGGTGTCACCGGCGTAGCCGGCCAGGTCTCCGATGCGCAGCGCCGGGTGCTGGCCTGGCTCGGCCAGTCTTCGACCTGGTCGGGGCCGCCCTATGACAAACCCATGCGCGTGCTGATCGACCCCGACACCCACACCCCATCGCAAATGCGTTCGACCATTTTCGTGCCGGAAGCGCGGGTGCTGAGCGCACTGGAGCAGGGTGACCTGGCCAGTGCGGACCTGGGCATCGTGCACGAGGTCACGCATGTGCTGGCCGCCAGCGCATTTCGGAAAGACCGCGACCGCTTCTACGATGATGGTCTGGCTGTCTACCTTCAGCACCGTTTTGGCCCGGCCGTCAGCTACCCCACCTTCGGCAAGGCATTGCATGTCGCCACTGCGAACGCTGCGGCGGAGCAGGGTGGCCTGTTGCCATTGAGCGAGGTTGACCAGGCGCGGCGCTCGACCGAGTCTCCCTTGCGGTTGCTTGGCTATCTGCAAGCCGGCTCGTTCACCCAGTTCCTGGTCGACAACTTTGGCATCGACGCCTACTTCCGCATCTACCAAGGTGAGGACATCGCCGCCGTGACGGGGCAGCCTTTCAGCGCGCTCGAGGAACGCTGGCGCGCCTTGATCCAGGACACCGGCAACCCAGGATAGGGCGCTCAGTTTTCGAGCAGCTTCCGCCAGACCTCCATCGCGTCTTCCAGTCCGGCCTGGTACAGCCGCGCGCCGGTTTCGGCGGACGCCAGGTCCGGTTCCGAACCGATGCGACCGTCGGCAAACCGCTGGCGGTAGTCGTGGGCATCACGGATCGGCCCCTTGGGTGCCCGTTTCGGCTCCAGCGTCGCCTGGCGTTGCGCGTTCGGGTAGGCATCCCAGGTGAGCGAGATCTCTGACGGCGTGGCGTGCCAGCCCTCGGCATCGCCAAACAGCTCTTTTGATATTTCGCCCATGCGCGGGCCCATGAACCAGTTGAACAGTTCCAGCACCAGGCCGGACTCACCACCGGCCAGGCTGGCATCGGCGTAGATATCGGCAAACGCCGCCTGCACCGTGGCGATATTGCCGCCATGTCCGTTGAAAAACAGGAAGCGCCGAAAGCCCTGGCTGGCCAGCGAGGTGACCACATCGCGGATCACCGCCATCAGCGTGGTCGGTCGCAACGTGATGGACCCGGGGAAGGCCAGGTGGTGCTGCGCCATGCCGATGCTCAGCGTCGGCGCCACCAGCACGCCCTGTTCCGCCATGCCGCCGGCGATGTGCTCCGGGCAGATGGCATCGGTGCCGACCAGCCCCGTCGGGCCGTGCTGCTCGGTCGAGCCGATGGGGATCAGGATGGCGTCGCAGGTTTCCAGGTAGTCGCGGATGTCGGGCCAGGTAGCCAGTTGGAGTTTCATGGTGGGGTTTCCGGAAATCAGGACATTGAGGTCAATGTAGCGCTGGTCGACTCAAAATGCATACATTCAAAGCCCGACCTTTCTTAACCACCCTTCACTTGCTCGAGAAAACCATGGGCCATGAATGGGAAGATGCCAATGACCGGCTCACGTCAGTTCGTCCAGTCCATGTCGTGTTCGGTAGGCTCGCTTGGCCACCGCTTCCAGCTGCAGTTTGCGGTTGCTGGCAATGACATTCGGGTCACGATAAGGCCGTCCATGATCCAGGTGTAGCGCATTCGCGGTCCAGCGCACCGTCAGCGGCGTCACCCCGTACAGCGCCAGGCGGTTGCCGAAGTCGCCGTCCTCGTACCCATATCCAAAGCGGTTGTCGAACCCATTGACCTGCAGGCAGTCCTCGCGCCAGCACGACGCATTTGCGCCCAGCCAGTAGAGTGTCGTCGGCGAATGATCGTTTAGCCACTGACGTGCTCGCCGGGGTAATGCGAGCTTTAGGTATCGCCGGTCCAGCCGCCATCCGGCATGGGCCAGCCAGCGGACGGTGAAGACTTCGCCCGAGGCAATCCCCTCGCGCGCCACCTGCCCGGTTTGCCGGGCATTCAGGCGGATCAGGGCGCCGTTCAGGTAATGCCGGGGTAGGGCATGTCGCAAGTGCTCGGCGACGAATCCCGGGTGTGCCACGCAGTCACCGTCGATGAAGACCAGGTAGTCCGCATCGGTGGCGTGCACGGCACGGTTCAGGACCAGGGTTTTTCGAAAGCCCTTGTCAGGCTGCCAGATATGTTTCAGCCGGTCACGGAACACCGGGTCGTGTGCTTCGATGACGGAACGGGTTTCAGCCCCGGAGCCATCATCGGCGATCAGCACGGCGAAGTTGTCCGTGTCCTGCAGGCCCAGGGCAAACAGGCAGCGGTCAAGGTGGGCGGGCTGGTTGTACGTAGAAACGATGACCGCCACGCTGTCCGGTCGCGATGTCGACGTGTGGCTTGCTTGCATGAAAGGCCGCTCCTGTTAGTAAAGAAATCGAAAGGAGTTAACCGTTCCAGGTGTTCCCTCATGGGTTTCTGCGTAATTCGACCTTGAAACCAGACATTTTGAGTTGAATACATGCCGTCACTTTGAAACACATCTGGGGGATGTTGCTGCGCCATGCCGATGAGGTCGTTTGGGCCGTGCTGCTCAGTGGAGCCAACCGGGATCAGCACCGCGTCGCAGTGCTCAAAACATTTTTTGATGTCAAGCCAGGTGGTGGGTCAGGGGCTTTATGGTGCAGCTATCAACACTTGTGGGGTCAGAGTAGGGGGTCAGAGTAAAGGGTCAGGGTAAACATGTGCAGCACACCTAAACGGCCACGACCGCGAACTGTCGAAGCGCCCAACTGACCAGGTACGCCAGCATGAGCACGGCAAACAGGGCATGAAACCGCTCAGAGCGAATGAACATGGCCGCGAAACAGAGGCCGGCCTGCAGGAGCGTCAGGGCCAGGTACTCCACCCCAAGTGAGCTGATGTAGTCGCCGCCCTTGATCGCCGTATCGCCAACGTCGATGAAAAACAAAACGCCAATCAGTCCGAAGAACCACTTTCGCCGGGCATAGAAATAGCCCCGGTAACCATCGAAGTCTTCCATGTTGGTTGGAAACATCATCGCGCACGCCAGGAATAGCACGACTGCATAGAGGATGACGAACAGGTAGATCGGCAACGTCCAGGTTTCGATCGTCCCCAGCCGGAATTCCCACCACCACCAGAAAACCAGGTTGAAGAACAGGTTCAAGACCCATAACAGGTGTACCCAGTACGGCCGGTGCCGGTCCGATTGCTGGATCACGCTGACCACGCCTCGCAGCAAATGTGCGATTCCCAGGCCGATGATAATGGACGTCAGTACCGCGATGTATTCGAACATGTCCATGTGTGATGGTCCTGCAGTCCGTGGCCAATGCCCCACATTATCCGAACTCAATGCGAAATGGCGACCGAAGTGGTCCTGCAGGGGCAAAGTGGCGCCGCCGACCAGGTGTTCCGGTTGAACACGTCGAACCATTTTGAAACACTCATTCGATGCTAAACCTCGCCAGCTTCCACCTCCCCGAGAACGAAATCGACTTCAAGGCCGTCCGCGCGCAGGGCCCCGGCGGCCAGAACGTCAACAAGCTCGCGACTGCCATCCAGTTGCGCTTCGATATTTCCGCCAGCTCACTGCCGGATGCCGTCAAGCAGCGTCTGCTGATGACGGCCGACAGTCGCATCAGCAATGACGGCGTGTTGGTCATTAAGGCCCAGTCCCACCGCACCCAGGAGCGCAATCGCGCCGAGGCGCTGGAGCGGCTTGAGCTGTTACTCGAGTCCGTTCGGCGCGCGCCCAAGGCCCGGAAGAAGACGCGGCCCAGCAAGGCGGCGAAGGCCAAACGCGTGGACGAGAAAAAGAAGCGGGGCGAGCTGAAAAAGGCGCGGGCGAAGCCTTACTGACCAACTATTTAAAGAGTATCCATGATCGCGGTGTGAACGAACTTCCAGAAGCATGTCGGCCTTTTCCTTGGGTGTCAGAAATTGCGATAACACTGCCTGTCAGTCGCAAAGCCCGTACGCTTTCCTTTAGACTCAATGGTATGGAAGTTTCCGTTGGGGCAAGTCATTGCGTGTGTTGGTTTTTCTGTGAGAAATAGCTCCCAGACAGATTCGATGGCGGGTGGGCCGAGTGAGTCTTCGGGGAAGGCGTTTGAGCAGCTGCTCACAGCCGTCTACGGCGAATTGCGCAAGATCGCGCATTTCCACCGGCTGAATGAACGACAGAACCTGACGCTCCAGACCACGGCCCTGGTTCACGAGGCCTACCTGAAACTTGCTGAAAGTGACGCGATCGCCAGGCCGCGGGATGAGCGCCACCTGAAGGCCCTGACGTCCCGCATTATCCGGCATGTGCTGATTGACTACGCACGCAGGAACAACTCGCAAAAACGTGATGCAGGTGCCGTGGTGGACGACCCGCTTGCGCCGGATGGCACGGCGCCCGAGCTGGACGTTGGCATCCTGGACCTTGATGCGGCCATGCAACGGCTGGCCGGGCACTCAAAGCGCCTGGAGCAGGTGGTGGAATATCGTTACTTTGGCGGGATGAGCAACGTCGAGGTCGCCGAAACACTGGGTGTTTCAACCAAAACGGTCGAACGCGACTGGCTGCGGGCCAAGGTGTATCTGCTCGATGATCTCGATCAGTCGGCCTCGCCTGCCTGAGGACGATCGCCGACCGTGGCAATTGGCGGGGCCGGGGATAAGCCCCAGCTTTGATTGATACGGTTCAGCAGTTCGGTAAATCGCGGGTCATTGACCTTGTCCCCAAGCAGGTCGCGGAACAGGTAGCGGGCCGAGAGTATCGCCCAGTCGGAGTCTTCGTCCCAACGGCGGACAGACTCGAAAGCGCTCCACGCGGCTTCGTCCTCGCCCAGCGACAGTTCCACCAGGCCCACAAGGAAAAGGTGTGCCCCTCGTTGCTCTAGCTCCGCCAGAACCTGGCGCGTCTCGTCCAGTTGCCCGAGCTTTGCTAATGCCAATGCGCGGGTAGCCAGCGGGCCTTCGCCGGCCCAGGGAATGGACAAACCCGCCAGCAGGTCGGCCGCTTCTTCATATCGACCCAGGTGGTAGAGCACCACGCCCTCGTAGAACTCGATCGAGTCCCAGTTTGCGCGTGGTAGCTGGCTGAGATGAATCGCGTCGTACGCCTGTGTTGGGTGCCCGGTAACCAGCAGCGAGAACACCAGGTTGCTGAAGGGCTCCAGTGCCAGCGGGTTGACCTCGACGGCCTTTTCAGCGGCATCCAACGCTTCTTCAGGTTCGCCGAAAAGCAGTGCGGCCCAGCTCATGCGGCCCAGCAGGTCGGCGTTTTCCGGGCTCAGCTCAAGACTGCGGCGGGCATTCACCAGGGATTCATGGCCATTGAGCTTCAGGTAGTTCACGCCGCCAATTGCGCCGTAGGCTTCACCCAGGTCGGGCGCGAGTTCAACGGCGCGGTCTGCGGCCGTTTCCGCTTCTTCCAGGGCGCCGGGTGGCAGTTCGGTCCCGTAGTCGATCAGCAAGGTAATCGCATCGGCCACGCCAACCCAGGCCATGGCATAGTCCGGGTCCTTCCGGGCGGCTTCCCGAAACAGCGCCAGGGCCTGGCGCATTTCCGCGGTTTCGCGCATGTCGAGCAGGGTTCGGCCCTGCACGTAGAGCCGGTACGCCTCCAGGTCCGTCGCGGGTTTCGACGGCGGTGGATGCACAGCCTCCCTGGGGATCCGCGCCTGTAGTTTTTCCGCGATGTCGTCGGCGATCTCGCCCTGGACGGCAAACAGGTCGTTCACGCCCAGGCTGCGCCGGTATTGCTCTGTCCAGACCTGGGCGCCGTCATTGGGGTCAATCAGCTGAACCATGATGTTGATCTGGTCGTCATGTTGCTGGACGCTGCCTTCAAGCAGCCACCGCACATGTAGCGCCTGTGCGATCTGACGGGGTGAGTCGGCGCTCGCCTGGTACTGCCTGACCGACTGTCGGGCGATGACTTTCAGGTCGGACACATCGGCCAGGCGCAACAGCAGGTCGCCATGGATGCCGGCCGACAGCGGCTCGGACGTGCCTTCGCCGACAGCCGTGAAGGGCAGAATGGCAATGGAGTGATCTTCGGCCACCCCGGTGCGTTGTGGCGCGCGCGGTTCTTGCGGCCCGGTGAAGAACACCATGCCGATGATGACCAGCACCAGTGCCAGCAAGCTGGCCAGGGCATAGCGATGTCGCGAGGCCAGGCGGCCCGCCTTTCCCAACAGCGAGGTGTGCCGGGCGACGATGGGGCGACCGGACAGGCAGTTGTCGATATCGTCGGCCATGGCCTGTGCCGATTCGTAGCGGTCCCCGGGTTCGGTGGCCAGCGCTTTCAGGCAGACCCAGTCGATGTCGCAGGGCCGGCCTGCACCGCCTACTTCGGTAGGCGGCCGGGGTGGCTCGCCGACCGGCAGGCGGCCAGCCAGCAAGTGGTAAAGCACCAATCCAAGCTGGTAGACATCCGATGCCGGGGAAGCGGGCTGCCTGCGCAGTTGCTCGGGTGATGCGTGCGCGGGCGTCATCAGCGCAGGCCCGGTGCCCGTGAGGTCGGCTGCGGGTCCTCCGGATTGCAGCTGGGCGATACCGAAATCCAGCAGTTTCACATCTCCGGCCTCGTTGACCATGATGTTGCCCGGCTTGAGGTCGCGGTGAACGACGCCCCTGGTGTGCGCGAAATGAACGGCCTTGCAGACCCGCTGCATCAGCCTCAGGCGGTCCTGGCTTGGCAGGTCCCCGTTGGCGCAGTGGGTGACGATGTCCTGCCCCTTCACATACTCCATGACCAGGAAGGGGCGCTCGTCGTCGGTGGTCCCGCCGTCGAGCAGGCGGGCGATATTCGGGTGTTCGAGGTCTGCCAGGATCTGTCGTTCGCGCAGGAACCGTTGCATCCCCTGTGCTTCGGCCTGGACGCTGTGCATGACCTTGATGGCGACCCGTTGCTGGTACTGGCCGTCGGCCCTTTCCGCTTCGTAGACGCTGCCCATTCCGCCGCTGTCGATCAGCGCGGTGATTCTGTAAGCCCCTAACTGGGTTCCCGGCTGCAACGCCAGTGATGCCTCCTTCTCGCTGACACCTTGCTGTATCGCCTGGTATAGGCTTTCGGGGTCGGTGTCCGCGGGCGGGACTGGTGTGTCTTCAAGGAAGTCAGTGGAGTTTTCGGCAAGGGCCAGGTAGCGCCTGATCACGGCCTCCAGTGCGACATCACCCTCGCAACACGTCACAAGGAACGTGTCGCGATCTGCACCCTCATACTCGAGGACGCGGTTAAAGATCTGGTCGGCTTTTTGCCAGTCGCTGGGCAATGACTAACACCCTGTTTCCGATAAAAATTCAGTCTGCAGCATTGATTGTGACAGGTTCCCGGTGCGAATGTCCGTAATACACTGTTACGCTTGTCCGCCATGGACACCATCTCTGAATTGGGGGAGTAAAATTTTTAAAGGGGAAAAGATGACGGTTACAGATAACGAAGTCAGCAAGGACAGCCAACTCGTCGACCGTGCATGGAACGTTCTGCAGGACCTGATTGATGGCGTGGTCGTGCGCGAAGTACGCCACGTGCCACGGGACCACGGTGTGATCACCGAGATGTACCGGGAAGAGTGGGACGATACCGGGCTGCCCGTTCACCAGGTTTACCAGTCTCGGCTTTATCCTGGCGCGATCGGCGCCTGGAGTTGCCACCAGGTCAGCATCGACCGGCTGTTTGTCAACCAGGGCCATATCAAGGTGGTGCTTTACGACGGCCGGCCTGAAAGCGGGACGTTTGGGCGCATCAACGAGTTTCATGTGGGCGACATGCGCCCGGCGTTGGTCAAAATACCAACGGGTGTGTGGCATGGGTTGCAGAACCTGGGGACTACCGATGCGTTGGTGGTGAACCTGCCGACGCTGCCATACCAGTACGAGGATCCCGATCACTACCGTCGTCCTTTCGATACCGCGGAGATTCCGTACGACTGGAATGTCTCGGGGGTCAGCCGGGTCCGGTCCGTCAAGGAAGGCTAGCGGCGGATGGCTGCGCCGTACGCCACGGTTCTGCTTCCCACCCATGAGCGCCACCAGACGCTGGCACTGGCGCTGGCCAGCGCCCGGGCGCAGACGGTGGAGAACATCGAAATTCTCGTGGCCTGTGACGGTGCGACCGGCGACGTTCGGGAGGTTGCGGCGAGCGCTGCCCGGGACGATGCGCGGATCCAGGTTCTGGACCTGCCGAAAGGCCACAACAACGGTGGGGTGGCGCGGGCCAAAGCGCTTGAACGAGCACGGTCTGACCGAATTCTCGTATTGCAGGACGACGACCTGTGGTTTCCGGAGCACGTGGAAACGCTGGCCCCGATGCTGGACCGGCATGACGTTGTCACCGCGGCGACCCTGGCTGTGCGGCCATCGGGCTCGGTTTGCGCCTGGGTCAGCAATTATGCCGATCCGGGGTACCGCAAACTGGCGCTTGAAGCCGGACTGAAGCTCGTGTTTGAAGCCCATTACGCCTTTTCTCATCGCAGCTACCAAAGGCGCGGCGTGGCATGGGAGCGCGTCGAAAAACGAGGGAATATCAAGCGCTTGCTTGACGCGCACCTGGCCGACCCCTCCGTGCGCTGGGGCAGCACCAGCGAAGCAACTGCACTGTCGTTCAATTCCCCGGTGTTTGAGCAACTGCCCGGCAGCGGTTGGGCCGAGGCGCTGGCGCATTGGCTTGGAAAAATGCAGCAGGGGTTGAAGGCCGAAACAGTCTTGCGAGAAGCGCACTGGGGCCCGACGCTGTGGTACGCGACAAGGCGCGTGCTGCCAGAACCGGACGATACGCTTGATGCCTACCTGGCTCGTTGCGGGCTTGATGGCTCGGGCGCGAAGACCGAGCGTAGCCTGCAGCTATACTTGTCCGCGGATCAGAGGAAGGACCTGGAGCAGTGTTTCAGCCTCTGCAAGCATGGCAGGTTATCGACCGGTATCTCAATGGACATGGCGCTCGACCTTGCCGAGCCTTTCGCCGGGCCACTTCCGCTGAATTGGCCCAAATTGTTTTGTAGTGTGTCTGATGCATCGTGGGTCGACTCGTTGACCGACCAAAAGCTGGGTGCGATCGATTCAGGGCGCCGCGGAATCCTGTTGGCCATTGCCGCGTACAAGGCCTTCACCGCAGGCGATGTGCGGGCAGGCAAAGAGTATTTACGGCGGGCGCGTGAACAAACCCGCCTGCATGAGCCAATATTCCAGGCTGTTGCGGCGCGTATGCCCCGACCAGGACATTCCGCGTTAGATAAGATGGGCGGGGAATAGAATAAGAAAAAGGAGCATGGATGTGCGATTGAATCATGGACTGATTATTGTTTTGTTGTTGTGTCTGCCCGTCACGCTGATGGCACAGACGACGATCGAGGAATTCACCCGGTTGCCTTCGTCCAGGGACGTCAAGATCTCCCCGGACGGCAAACATCTTTCGGCGGTATTTCGTCGAGACGGCGAGGACCTGCTCGGGGTCCTTGACCGTGCGACACGAGAGCCCATCGCCTCGTTCAAGGTCAGCGGCAAGGGCCGTGCCGTGGGCGAAGTCACCTGGGTGAATAACGAGCGCATCGTCTACACCGTCACCGAGAGTTACCACTGGAACAAGCAGCGGTTCAGCAACGGCGAGTTGGTGGGCGTGAATGTCGACGGCAAGAAGCACCGCTTGATATTCGGTTATCGATCCGGTGAGAGCACGCTCAACACGCGCATCCAGAAGAACAAGGCCAACTACGGCAACCAGGAGATCATCGACCTGCTGGAAGATGATGAAGACCACATCCTGATTGCGTTCTACCCCTGGCGGCTGGTGGGCAACATGTGGATGCACGATCCCGGTGCCCAGACGCTGATCTACAAGCTGAACGTCTACACCGGCAAGACCAAGAAAGTGGATGTCCTGCCCTACGCGAATGCCAGGGCGATTACCGACAGCCAGGGTGTTGTGCGCTTTGCGGTGGCCGTGAATGACAGCAACAACATTGTCATTTCCTTCAAGCCCAGCGCAAAAGCGGACTGGCAGGAATGGCAGCCGGAAGACCTTGATGCGGAAGACGTGACCCCGCTGAGCTTTACCGCGGACGACCAGAAAATCTACATGCTGGCGAACGTGGAGCAGTCCACCCAGGGTTTGTACCTGTTTGATTTCCAGACCAAGGCTTTCGAACAAGTGGTGCACGATGAAGACGTCGATATCACCATGCTGATCCGTGACTTCTCCGACCACCGCGTAGTGGGTGTGGGTACGGACCTGGGCTTGCCGAAGTACAGCTACCTGGACGGCAACGACAAGAAGGTGCAACTGCATCGCATGTTGTTGAAGGCCTTCCCCGGCCAGGACGTGGTCATCACCAGCGCCACTGAAGACGGCGCTCTGGCCATCGCGTTTGTTTACTCGGATACCAACTCCGGCCACTACTACCTGTTTGAAACCGAGAGCCTGCAGGCGTCCTACCTGCTGAGCAAGCGCAAGTGGCTGGACCCGGACGCGATGGCGCCCACGAAGGCGATGACCTTTGAGACCCGCGACGGCGAAACCATCCACGGGTATGTCACGCTACCCAGGGGCAAGGGGACAAACCTGCCGCTGGTGGTGCTCCCGCATGGCGGGCCGCATGGTGTGCGCGACTACTGGGGTTTCGACTGGGAAGTGCAGTTGCTAGCCAGCCGCGGTTACGGCGTTCTGCAGGTCAACTTCCGTGGCAGTGGTGGCTTCGGCCTGGACTTTGAAAAGTCCGGTTTCGGCAAGTGGGGCACGTTGATGCAGGACGACATCACCGACGCCACCCTGGCCCTGGTCGAATCGGGCGTTGCCGACGCCAGTCGGATCTGCATCTACGGCCATAGTTATGGCGGCTACGCCGCGCTGATGGGTGCCGTACGCGAACCGCAACTGTACCAATGCGCCATCGGTTCCATGGGCGTTTACAACCTGCCGATGATGTTCAAGGAAGGCGATATTCCGGACCGGGCCAGCGGCCTGGCCTACCTGAAACAGGCGCTGGGCGAAGACCAGGCGGACCTGCAGGAACGCTCCCCCGCATACAACGCAGACAGGATCGAGGCCGACATCCTTCTGATCCACGGCGCCCGTGACGAACGCGCGCCTATCGAGCAGGCCGAGTCGCTGAAATCGGCGCTGGACGATGCCGGCAAGTCGTACCAGTGGCTGGAAATTGGCGACGAGGCCCACGGTTACTACGACGAAGACAACCGCCTGGCGGTGTACGAGAAAGTACTGACGTTTCTCGATGCGAATATCGGCGACTAAGCGTTATTCCGCGCCGCTATGAATGAAGCCAGGCTGACCTGATGCTGTTCAACTCGGTTCAGTTCCTGGTCTTCTTCACGGTCGTTGCGGGCGTCTATTTCTTCCTGCCCAGGCGCGGCAAGCTGGTCTTCCTGTTGCTGGCCAGCTACTGGTTCTACATGAGTTGGAAGGTCGAGTACGCGTTGCTGATCGTGATCTCAACGCTGGTCGACTACTGGGTCGCGCTGGGGTTGTTCAGGGCGGACAGCCGGGCGAAAAAGCGCTGGTTGCTGGTGCTCAGCCTGTTCACGAACCTGGGCATCCTGTTCACGTTCAAGTATTTCAACTTCATCAGCGCCTCGTTCCAGGACCTGGTAAACCTGTTCGACGCCAGTTACCAGTCGCCGGTGCTGAAGGTGCTGCTGCCGGTGGGCATCTCGTTCTACACCTTCCAGACGCTGAGCTACACGATTGATGTTTACAGGGGTGACCGCGAGCCGGAGCGCAACCTGCTGGTGTTCGCGCTCTACGTTTCGTTCTTTCCGCAGCTGGTAGCCGGGCCCATCGAGCGCTCCACCCACCTGCTGCCGCAGTTTCATACGGACAAGCGCTTTGAATGGAGCCGGCTGACGAGCGGGTTCGCGCTGGTGCTGTGGGGGTATTTTCTGAAGCTGGTGATCGCCGACCAGCTGGGGCCCTATGTCGACGAGGTGTTCGGGTCGCCGCGTGGCTACAGTGGCGGGCACTTCCTGTTGGCGAGCTACTTCTTCGCGTTCCAGATTTTCGGGGACTTTGCCGGTTACTCGTGTATCGCGATTGGTGTCGCCCGCATGCTGGGCTATGACCTGATGGAGAACTTCCGCCGGCCGTATTTCAGCCGCAGCGTGCGCGAGTTCTGGACGCGTTGGCATATCTCGCTGTCCAGCTGGTTTCGCGACTACCTGTATATCCCGCTGGGCGGTAATCGTCGACGGCAGGCGCGGAACCTGCTGAACGTGATGCTGGTCTTCGTGATCAGCGGGCTTTGGCATGGCGCCAACTGGACCTTCGTGGCCTGGGGCGCGCTGCACGGCGCGTACCTGGTGGCCGGCCGCTGGCTCACCCCGCCTGGCGCCCGGGATGGCAAGCGATCGGGCCTGATGAACCTGGTCAACGTGTTCATCACTTTCAACCTGGTGGTGTTCGCGTGGATATTCTTCCGTGCAGAGAGCCTGTCCGATGCCTGGTACATCGTCACCCACCTGGCTGACTTCCCCGCCATCAACGCGGGTTATCTCGCCAATGTCGTGCTGCCGTTCACCAACGATTACTCGTCCATCTCGATGTTCGCCAGTTGCCTGTTCTTCATCGGCGTGATGGAGGCCGTGCACGGGCTGCAGGAGCATGGCAATAACTCGCTCACCCGGTTGTGGGCCCGGTCCGGGCTGTTTCGTGCGGCTTGCCTGGTGGTGTTACTGAACGTCATTCTCTTGTTCGGCAACTTTGACTCCAACAGCTTTATCTATTTCCAGTTCTGAGATGCGAAAACTGGCCTACACACTGGTGTTTTTCGTCGCAGCGGCGGCACTGTTTGGCCTGTTGATGTGGGCAAAGTTCATGTTCTCCCACCAGGCGGCCCCTAGTTCAGTCGGGTTCGAAATTCCACTCAACCAGCCGCCTGACGTGCTGTTTATAGGTTCGTCGCACACGCGCGATGGGTACGACATCCGGGCCTTTGAGCAGGCCACCGGCCGGGATGCATTCATGCTGGCCTATAACGGCCTGAGTTACTGGTTGATGCTGCCAGTGATTGAGCACTTGCTGGAGCAGCCGAACAAGCCAGGCCTGCTGGTGATTGAGAACTTCCTGGACAGCGCGCACGGTGAACCCCGGCTGTTCGACAAACGGCTTTATGCCCAGGCGCCACCGGCCGTTAAACGTGCATTGCTGCAGCAGTTGCGTGCCGAAGGAATGAGTTTCGAGCAGGGGTACGACCTGGCCGTTTCCGGCAAGAACCAGGACATCGTTGCCAGCCCGTTGGTGAACCCGGTGTTGGATCGGTCCTTCTACCGCGGTGGCCACGTGCTTTCGACCCGGCGCCAGATGAACGCGGCCCGGTTTCGCCGGATCAAGGTAAGAGAGCCGTATGGGCGTGTGAACCCCCAACACCTGGCGGCGCTCGAGGCCATCCTGGGCCTGCTCGAGCACCACGGGGTCAGCACCGTGTTTATCGAAACGCCCATGGCTGGCCCCATCGAGCGTGATAAGGCGTTTATTCGGGCCAAGCGACAACTGGTCGATGTGATTGAAGATGCGGGATTCTGTTACATCGATGGCGCTGCCGGGTTCGATGTCGATGCGCCATCCAACTTCCGGGATGCGGGCCACCTGTCCGGTAAGGGGCGCGCGCTGTTCACGGCGCAGGTCGCCGAGATGTTGTTCCCGGGCCAGGTTACTCGATGCCCTCGCCCACCCGGCCCCAGTCGGCGCAACCCTGGTTGAAGTCGAAGTTCAGCCACGTGGCTACCGCGCGGCCCATGATGTTCTCCTCGGGCGCGAAACCCCAACTGCGGCTGTCAACACTCTGGTCGCGGTTGTCGCCCATCATGAAGTAGTGGCCTTCCGGCACCACCCATTCGCCTTCGGGGCCGCGCATGCCGGTGTGAAGCAGGATGTCGTGGCGCTTGCCACCCAGGTCTTCTCGGTATCGAACGGCGTCCCGGCGCGGCGTTGAGCACTTGAGGTCGCCGCTGGCCAGCGGCGCGCCGCCCTGGATGGTCATGACCTCGCCGTTGATGGTCAGCTGCTTGTTGCGATAGACCACGCGGTCACCGGGCAGGCCAACCAGGCGTTTGACCAGCGTGACGCCGGGCTCGGCCGGATGGCGGAAGACAATGACGTCACCGCGCTCCGGGTCGCCAATCGGCACGAACTTGTTGTTCAACACCGGCAGGCGCAGGCCATAGTTGAACTTGTTAACCACGATAAAGTCGCCCACCAGCAGGGTGGGAATCATCGAGCCAGACGGGATCTTGAACGGTTCGAACAGGAATGACCGGAAGATCAGCACGGCGAAGAGCACGGGAAACAGCGAGCGGGAGTACTCGACTGCCGCCGGCTCATTGACCTCGATTTTGCCGGCGCGCTCCGCGCGCTGGATGCGCCGGGCGCGGAAAAACAGGTGATCGGCCAGCCAGATCAGTCCGGTCAGCAGCGTCAGTACGACCAGCACCAGGGCGAAATCCAGGTTCATGGTTGTTTTCCTCGAACAGTCATTCCATGCCCGGCCGGAATGTCATGTCGGTATCCGCCACCAGCCAGGTGAACATAACCCACGCGGCCACGTTCTGCGCCATTTCGGCAGGCACGATCTTGTCGAAGGTGTCGTTGGGCGTGTGGTGAAACTCGAAGTAGTCTTCGCCGTTCTGGTCCAGGCCCGCCACCGGCATGCCCATGTACTGCAGCGGGTACATGTCGGGGCCGCCGTTGCCCTCGTTGTTACCGCGCGTGATACCCAGGTGCTGCATCTGCACGTGCATGGCGTCGAAAAACGGCAGCGCGTGCTCACCGACGTTTGAGTTCAGGCGCCAGATCTCGCGGGCGCCGAAGTCGCTTTCCGAACCGATGACGTGGTTGGCCAGGGTGCCGTCGTCCTTGCGGGCCTGTGCGTAGGCGCGCGCGCCGATCAGGCCGACTTCCTCGGCGCCGAACAGCACGACGCGGATAGTCCGGCGCGGGCGCTGGCCAGCGTCCATGATCAGTTTCGCGGCCGCAGTGACGATGCCCACGCCGGCGCCGTCGTCCAGCGCGCCGGTGCCGTTGTCCCAGCTGTCCAGGTGCGCGCCGATGATGACGATCTCTTCCGGTGCCTCGGCGCCGGTAATTTCAGCAATGACGTTTCCGCTGGTGGCCTCCCCGCGCCAGCCGGCGGAGGTCTTCAGGCGCACGCGAAGGGTCTCACCGGACTCGTGAATCCGCTCGATCTGGTCGGCGTCCGGGGCCGAAACGGCCAGTGCCGGGATCTTCGCCTTGCGGCCTTCGGGGCGGCTCATCATGCCGGTGTGCGCGAAGCGGTTCGAGCTGGTGCCCACCGAGCGGATCAGCACGCCGGCGGCGCCGCGATCCTCGGCGTGGAACCAGGCTTTCTGGCGTTTGCGGTTGGCCCAGCCGTAGCCTTCACCGGTCCGCGTGGCCACCATCCGGTCATTGATGAAGACCAGCTTGCCGGCCAGCGCGTCGTCGCTGTCATCGAACGCCAGCAGGTCGTCGAAGCTGCTGAAAAACACCACCTCGGCCTCGAGCCCCTCGTCCGGCGTGGCCGCGGCGCCGCCCAGCGAAATCGCGTGCAGGTGCTGCGGGTAGGGTGCGGTAATGGCCGCCTCTTCAATGACCGAAGTGCCGCGGGTCCACAGATCGAGATCGAAAGGCTCGACACGGACGTTCTCAAAGCCAAGCCCGGTCAGTTTTGCGACCGCCCATTCGCGGGCGCGGGCTTCCTGCGCGGTGCCGGCCAGGCGCGGGCCGATCTCGGTGGTCAGGCTGCGCGTGATCTCGTAGGCCAGGTCGCTCTCCAGTGCCGTGTCGGACAGGTCATGAATGGCCTGCAGCGTCTGCTCGTCGAACCGGTAAGTGTCATCGGCAAGCGTTAGGCCGGGAATCAGGGCGGTGACGGTGGTCAGCAGGAACACGGGGAGGGCGGTCAGGACGCGCATGGGCAATGTATCCGGGGTTGGCAAGCGCAGCAGTTTAGCGCTTCACGGTGCGTAATGGGCCGCGCGTGAACCTCCAGGGGCGTAATTCCTGCATTAAGGGCCTGAAGGGTTCCGTTCTGACGGAGGCCGAACGCTATTCAATGTTTTACCACTGCAGGGAGAAATGACATGACAACAAGAATCCTGGTTGCGCTGCTGGCGCTGGCCGGTGCGAATGCGGCGATGGCGCAGGTGGAGCTGACGTGCTCGAACCCGACGCAGTCGCCGGACTCCACGGTGTCGGCCGTAGATATTGGCACCGTGATCACGCTGTCGATCGACACCACGGGCGCTGCTGATGCGCGGATTGATGGTGTCTCGCTCACGCCCGATGTTGACCCCGATGCCAACGACAACGTCACCTGGACGGCCACCCACACGGCGATACAGGATCGAACGATCGATGTCGTCGCCTGGTCGGCCGGCGATGCGGCGTCCGTGACCTGCAGCTGGACCATCGAGGTGGAAGAAACGCCCCCCGGATTCAGCAAGGCATTTTCACCGGCGGTCATCGACGCCGGTGATGTCAGCACGCTGACGTTCACCATCGACAACTCGGCAGGTTTCCTGGCGTCTGACCTGGACTTCATGGACACTTTCCCGGCTGGCCTGGTGGTCGCGGGCCCCGCCAATGCGTCGACAACCTGCACGGGTGGCACCCCGTCCGCGGTGGCGGGTAACGGCTCGGTGGGTTACACGGGCGGTTCGGTGGGTGACTTTGCCGTATGCACTGTCGCCGTGGATGTCACTTCGGCATCTGCCGGCAGTTACGTCAATACGTCCGGCGACCTGACCTCCAGCGCTGGCAACAGCGGCCCCGCAACGGCGACGCTGAATGTCAACGCGGCGCCGCCGCCCCCACCGCCGCCCCCGCCGCCGGCCGCGCCGGCTATACCCATTCCGTCGCTGGACCGCATTGGCCTGGGCGTGATGGTCCTTATGCTGATGGCGTTCGGGCTGCGGTACTGGCGCAACATGGGGTAGGCCGCTGGCGGATTTCGGAGGGCCTATAATGACCGGCGTTTTCCAGGTTATTTTCAGGCCCTGCTTTCATGAAATCCGACCCCGACAAGCTGCTGAAAAGGCACCGCGAGCTGACGCATTCCGAATCGCTGAAGGTGGTGTCCCATGTCCAGCGCCAGTCGGGTGACTGGTACCTGAACACCCTGATGCTGGAAGGGTACGACGTGCCCTTCCAGTACAAGCGCCAGGTGAAATACAAGAACCTGCAGGGTGGGCGGGTGAACCTCACCTACTACCCGACCACGAAAAACGTGGCCGGCATGGCAGTCGAAGTGATGAACGTGGTGCGGGTCAGGCGGGCGTGAGCGGCTCACGGGTTTACCAGGCGGCGACCTGGTCATTGGGGGCGACGGTGTGGAGCAGCGCCTTGCTGTTCGGCATCTATATCCTGGTGTTTTTCTTCGTTGCCCTGCTGCAGGGTAACGGGGGGCAGTGGAATGAAAGCCTGCCCAATCTATACGACCCGGCGACGCCGCGGTCGACGGCGGGGATCGGCCTGCATTTCGCCGGGGGTGGAATCATCCTGGTTCTGGGCTGTATCCAGCTGTTGCCGTCGATTCGCCGCCGCTGGCCCGCCGTGCATCGTTGGCTGGGCAGGGTGTACGTCACCGCCGCGGCGCTGACCGCTGTTGGTGGGCTGGTGTTCATTGCCGGCAAGGGCACCATTGGCGGCGTGGTCATGGATATTGCGTTTGCCGGCTACGGCGTGCTGATGGGGCTGGCGGCCGTGGAGGCGTTCCGCCACGCACGGGCGCGCCGGTTCGACCAACACCGCGCCTGGGCCATTCGCCTGTTCGCGCTGGCCATCGGCTCGTGGTTGTACCGCATGGAGTACGGCTTCTGGTTCCTGCTAACCGATGGTATCGGTCACACCAAGGACTTCCAGGGTTGGTTCGACTATTTCATGGACTTCTTTTTCTACGTGCCCAATTTGCTGGTGGCCGAACTGGTCATTCGCCGCAAACGACTGGCCCGTGCCGGTGTATGGCAATGGGCCGGTGCAGCCGCGCTGTTCGCGGCCACGGGATTCCTGTTGCTCGCGACCTACTATTTCACCCGTTACCAGTGGTGGCCGGCGATTGCGGGTTGACAGAAAATGGCGTTCGGGAATGTTGCTTAGGGGAAGCTGGATGTACAGAAAAAGTCTCGCCAGGTGGCTGGCCGGAACACTGCTATTCAATTGTGCCGCCGTATCGGCCCAGACCATCGACTTCTCCGCCGGCCACTGGGTCGACCTGACCCACGCCTACTCCGAGGACACGTTGTACTGGCCCACGGCCGACGGCTTCCACAAGGACACCGTCTACGAGGGCGAAACACCGGGTGGCTGGTATTACACCGCCTACAACATCGAAACCGCCGAGCATGGCGGCACCCACCTGGATGCGCCGATTCACTTCTACAAGGGCCGCGAAACCGCGGACCAGGTGCCGCTGGAGTCGCTGACCGGCCTGGCGCTGGTCGTGGATGTTTCCGCGCAGGCGGCGGCCGATGCCGACTACCTGCTGACCGTTGGCGACCTGCAGGCCTGGGAGCAGGCACATGGCAGCATTGAGCCGGGTGCCATCGTGCTGGTGCGGACCGGCTGGGCCGAGCGCTGGCCCGATGCGAAAACGTATCTTGGTACTGACCAAAAAGGCGCGGATGCCGTGCCGTTGCTGCACTTTCCGGGTATCGGCGCCGAGGCAGCGCAGTGGCTGGCCGAGCGTGAAGTCGCCGCCGTGGGCATCGACACGGCCAGCGTCGATCGCGGCCAGTCCACGGATTTCATGGCCCACCGGGTGCTGTACGAGGCCAATATTCCCGGTTTCGAGAATGTCGCCGACCTGTCGGCGCTGCCGCCGCGGGGCGCCTGGCTGGCCGCGCTGCCGATGAAAATCGCCGGTGGCAGCGGTGCGCCGTTGCGGATCGCGGCGTTTGTGCCGGGTAGCGCAGCAGGCAACTGGCAACCGCCCGCCGAGGTGCCGGCGGGCCTGCCACCCGCATTCACCTATGCCGACACCATCCCCGGCATCCGCGTCGACCTGCGTTACCTGGGTGAAGACAATTTCGTCGGCCAGCGCATTGACGGCTATGAAGCCGACCGCCTGGTCATGACCCGGGCCACGGCCACGGCGCTTGCCCACGTACAGGCCGAGCTGGCGCCGATGGGCCTGGGGCTGCTGGTCTACGATGCCTACCGCCCACAACCGGCCGTCGACCACTTCGTCCGCTGGGCGGAAGACGTGGATGACACGCGCATGAAGGCCGAATACTACCCGGACGTGCAGAAGGGCCAGCTGTTCGCGGAAGGCTACATCGCCGCCAAGTCAGGGCACAGTCGCGGTAGCACCGTCGACCTGACCCTGGTTGACCTGGCCAGCGGGGAGCCACTGGACATGGGCACAGCATGGGACTTTTTCGGCGCGGAATCCTGGGTAGCCTGGGACGGCGCTTCTGCGCAGCAGCGGAGCAACCGGATGCTGCTGCGAAGCGTCATGCTCGGGCAAGGGTTCACCCCGTACGAGAAGGAGTGGTGGCATTTCAGGTTCGCGGACGAGCCGTTTCCCGAGACCTACTTCGAAGCGCCGATCAGGTAAAGCGCAGGGTCGAAGCGACGTGCCGGCGGAGCGGCTCCGGGATGGATAACTCCTCCGCCAGCCCCGCCCAGCCCCGGAACGCCTCCACGGTGCGCTCCAGCACGATCTTTTCGCGGTTGCGCGGCAGGCCGGCGTATTCGGCCAGGTGCTTCAGGTCGGCAACATCGAAACCGGTGGTCTTGCCGTTGATGCTGAGCTGGTGGAAGCGGGTGAAGTCGCTGCCCTCGGCGTGGCACAGGTCGTAGGCGGGGGCGATGCGCCAGCGGCCGTCCGGGTTCATGATGAAACCGAAATTCTTGACGTGGTCGTCCTGGTTGCAGCCGACGATGTTGAACACGGCGCGGCGGTACTGTTCCTCGATGTCCTGCATCGGCATGTCCAGCTGCTTCATCGTCATGAACAGTTGCTCGTAGCTGTAATGGCCGCTCTCGTAGTAGTCGAAATGGGCCAGCGCGCCCAGTGACTGCACGAAGCGCTTCTTGCCGTCCTCGGTGCGGTCGAAGCGGCGGGTCATGAAGTGATGACGGCCGTTTTCTTCCAGCAACTGGCATTCGCTGATGTCGATGCCGCATTCGCGGGCGACCTGGTAGTAGCTGTATTCCAGCAGGCCGTAGCCGGCCGGGTCGGCGACACCCCAGTCGCCACTGAACTTGACGCCGTCGAACTTGATCAGCCAGTGCTCGTAGCCGGCGGGCAGGTCGAGCTGGCCCGAGCGCACGTCATGGGTGTCCGGGTTGTAGGCGATGACGGCCTTGGCGCGGGCGCCGCCGGCGGAGGTGCCGACGCTGAGCAGCTCCAGCAGCGGCTCGTCGCCCAGGCCTTCGTCCAGGCGCACCTGCAGCGCATGGCGGCTGGCGAACGCCAGGCTGGCCAGCTCCACCAGCTGTTCCACCTGTAAGGATTGTGAAGAAGGACTGGCCACGGCGGACGCCGGCTCGAACTCCAGCGCCCCCATCGCACGTTTGCCGGTGTAGCAGAGCCGGTCGACGGCGTTGAACTGCTCCGGCGTGCGGCCGTTTTTGGCCAGCCAGACGTTGATCAGCGCGTTGCCGTACTTGTCGGGCAGGGCGTCGGCCAGCAGGCCGGGCAGGCCGTGGAAGGTGCGTTTGTGCAGCTCACGGAACTGGTAAACCCGGCCCTTTTGCAGGGGCATCTGCAGCGGCGCCGGGTTGATGCCCAGTTCGACGAATGCCGGGTCCCATTCAAAGCGGCCGAAGGCCTCGCCCTCGTCCATCGAGGCGTAGCCCACGGTGCGGCCCCATAGCCTGACCTGCGCGGTGCTCATGGCGCCTGGTCGCCCCAGGGGCCGGCGGTGTCATCGGCCGGCCTGCGCCGCGCGCGTGACCTGTTGCCGGCGGCTTTCGCATCGGCCATCGGCGAGCGGATCTCCTGGGCCAGCAACCCGTCCACTGCGTCAATCATGCCCAGTGTCCTGAGCAACTTGATCCAGCTGCCCATCTGGCCGTCACTGCCGCCCTCGATTCGCCGCAACGTGGCCACGCCGATGCCGGCGGCCTGGGCCAGGTCCGGCTGGGTCATGCCCTGGGCTTTGCGGGCTCGCGCCAGGCGGTGGCCGAGTTCTGCGAGCACGTTCTCGGTTGGAGTGAGGTTCTGTATTTTCATATCAAATATGATTTATATTGGCTTTGAATTGCAAAATAATATCATAAATGAGTTTAAATGTATTGATGGTGGAGTAAGAATAGAAATATCAAAAACGATTGTATTACAGGTTTAAGTGAAGCAAACAATCGTTAATGATATCAAGATTGGTTTGGTGCGAGCGCCATTGTGGAACAGGGTAGGTGGTGCCAGTGGTCAACATCTGGCCAGGGACGGTGAACTCAGTGGGATAGGTGCGCTACTGGACCCCATACCACTGCCGAGTGCTGACGGTTAGACTGGGGCGGGCTGTACAACAACAAGAATCGGCGAGCGGATAGCAAGGATGTAGCTCATGGCCAGATCACGGCATGTTCTGATGAAAGGGTGGCTGGCTGGCCTGACGTTATTCGCCTGGGCCGGCATCCAGGCAGGGGTAGTACACGCGCAGGAGAGTGAGGTCGCTTTCGGCCCCGAACCCGGCTGGGTGGTGGATGTGCCGCCGCCCATGGAGGCCCGGGCCGCGGAAGACGAGCTTTCCGGTGGCATGCATTACCTGCTGGTGGACTGGCAGACACAGGAGACCGCGAATGAGCGCGAGTCCTGGTCACACTACGCCGTCAAGGTGCTGGACCGGGCCGGGCTGGAGAACGCCTCCTCGTTTACGGTCGAATTCGACCCCCGCTACCAGGCCGCCACCATTCACACGGCGCGCCTGCTGCGTGATGGCCAGGTCATCGACCAAGCTGATCAGGGGCGGGTCAGTGTGTTCCAGCGTGAATCCGACATGGAGCGCCACCTGCTGGATGGTCGCCTGACGGCGCAGTTGATCTTCGATGACGTGCGCGTCGGCGATGTCGTTGAATGGAGTTATACCGTCAGTGGAAAGAACCCCGCGTTGCGTGGCCATATCGGGTTGTGGCGGCAACTGGAGTGGTCACAGCCGGTCGGGCGGCGCCATGTGCGGGTCCGGGTGCCGGCAGGGCAGTCGTTCAATACGCAGGCGTTGGTGACGGACCAGCAACCTGTCGTGGTCGACGAAGACGGTTGGCAGGCGTTCGTCTGGGATGCGGACAACCTGCCCGGCCGGATGAAGCCGGACGATGCACCCGCCTGGTACCAGTTCTACCCGGCCTTCGAGCTGAGCAGTTTCAATAGCTGGTCCGAGCTCCAGCAATGGGGCATCGATATCTATTCGCCCCGCACGGAAGTGACGCCCGCTATCGAGGCACAGGCCCGGGAGATCCGGGCAGTGGCCGGTGACGACCCGTCGGCGCTGGCCATGGCGGCGTTGCATTTCGTACAGGAAGAAATTCGCTACCTGGGTTTCCAGATGGGCGAGTCCGGCTACATCCCCGCCGAGCCCGACGAAACGTTGTCGCGCCGGTACGGTGACTGCAAGGGCAAGACCGCGCTGCTGATCAGCCTGTTGCAGGCGCTGGGCCTGCCCTCGGCGCCGGCGCTTGCGCATACCGAGGAAGGCAAGACACTCAACCGGAACCTGCCGTCTCCGCTGATGTTCAACCACGTGATCGTGCTGATGGACCTGGGCGGCCAACGTTATTTCCTTGACCCGACACTGACTGACCAGGCAACCCGGCTGGATGCCGTTGTGCAGCCGGCGTACGGCTGGGTGTTGCCTTTGGCCAGGGGCTATGGCGACGGCCTGCTCGACACCACGGACCACCATGACGGCGGCATGATCAGTATCCTGGAGCGCGTGTCGCAGCAGGGCGAGTTTGGCGCAGACCTGGTCATCGAGACCACCTACACCGGTGCCGAAGCGGACCGGGCCAGGGGTAGCATGTCCACGAAGAGCCTGCGCGCGGTCACCGACCAGTACACCGACTTCATGGGCAAGTACTACGAAGGCCTGGTGTCGACGGAAACCGTCAGGTTTGAGGACGACCGGGATCGCAACGAGCTGGTGGCTTACGAGTCGTATAGCGTGTCGGATTTCTGGTTGTCAGAAGATCGTACGCCCGGTTCAGCTGCCGATGCCGCGCTGTACGGCTGGCAGTTGCGATCCACGCTCACGGCCGTGGACACCGCACCGCGCACGGCCCCGGTGGCGCGGGAGTATCCGGCGCGTATTCAGCACGTGGTTGAACTTGACCTGGCCGACGGCTGGGCATTGCCGGAAGAGTCCAACACGGTCGAGGATGCCCAGTTCTCGATGACACGGGCGGTCAGCTACGTCCCTGGCCGTTTCAGGGTCGAGTACCACTACCAGGCCCTGGATGACCATGTGCCCGCTGACGCCCGGGATGAGCACGGCCGGCACATCGATGATGCCTGGGACCTGAGTGCCTACCACATTGAGCGTTATGCACAGGGCGCCGGCGGCGGCGAAGAAGACACCGCCGGCGCGTCACCATGGTTCTGGGTCGGCTCTGTCGTGGTTGCTTTTGCCACCCTGCTGCTGGCCTGGTTGGTCCGGCTGCTTGGTGTGCGGCACTGGTTGCTGGAGCTGATGTTCCAGCCGTACCGGCAATATGCGTCGCTACCGGTGCCCTATGCGGCAGGCATGCTGGTGGCGATGTTCGTGGGCATGGTGTCGATGACGGCCAACCTGATAGAGACCGGGTTGGAAGGCCAGCTCCCGATGGTCGGCCTTTTGGCGGTCATCCTGCTCGCGGGTGTGCTCACGGGCCTGCTCAACATCTTTATTGGTGGTACGGCGTGGGCGCTGGCGGCGCGCCTGGTGGACGGCAAGGGAAAAATCCTGCCGACGGTATGGGCCTGCGCATGGGGCCAGTTGCCCAATGCACTGTTCATGCCCATGACGCTGTTGACCGTCGCCGTGCTGGGCGATGCCCTGTTCAACCCTGACCTGCTGGTGGCCGATACCTACCTGCTCAAGCCGATCCTGATGGCCGGTTGGGGGATGGGCTTGATCGTGAGTGCGGTGTGGTCGCTGATCAACTGCATCTCCACGGTGGCCGTCGTCCAGCAGATCAGCCGCGGCCGGTCGTTCGGCGCGATGTTGATTTCCGTCTGCGGGATGCTCGCCATCGTGTTCAGCCTGGTGTTGCTCGTGCTCATCTTTATGCTCGCGATGGGGCTGGTGGACGGCTTGTGATGATCCCGCCGGTCAATCCCCGAATTGCGCCTTCATGACCGGGCTGTTCATGATCTGCCAGGTGAACTTGGGCCACATGGTCCAGCTGCCGGCTGCGTCCTCGACGCCGGCCAGCAGTTGGTCCAGCCGTTCGCGGGAGTAGGGCGCGCCGGCCAGTACCACGGTATCGATGGCGCGGATGGCCTGGATGTCTTCCAGCGGGTTCTCCCGCAGCAGCACCAGGTCGGCGCGGGCGCCGGGGGTGATCTCGCCGGCGCTGCCTTCCAGGCCCAGGAACCGGGCAGGCTCCAGCGTGGCCGCGCGCAGTGCGTCCAGGGGTGACAGGCCGGCCTGCACCAGGTGGGCCAGTTCGTCGTGCATGGACAGGCCGGGGAATACAAAACTGTCGGGTGCGTCTGTGCCGGCCAGCACGGTAACGCCGGCACGGTGCGCGGCGCCCGTCTGCGCCAGGCCGAACTCGTAGAAGGCGCGGAAGTTGTTATCGCCATCCGCGTTGCCGCGGCGGAGCATGTTGTCAGCATCGCCATTCCACAGCAGTCTCAGCGGGCCCGGGATGTAGGCCAGGCGCGGGTCGTTGCGGTATTGCGAATCGCCGGCGAAGGCATCCATCTTGCGGGTGGTGTGCGTGGGCACGAAGGCGGTGCCGGCCTGCCGCATCCGCTGGTGCAGGTTGGCGCAGCGCTGCTCATCATGCTCGGCCATCATGCGGTCGCGGAGCGCGTTGGTGTAGGTGGCACGGAAGTCGTCGGTATTGCGCAGCTCGTCGATGCCCGGGTAGCAGGACCAGGCGAACAACAGGGCGTGCTCGATGCTGCGCTGGCCCGCGGCGACGACATCGACGGCCGGCACGGCGAGCGGGTGGTGGCCGGCCAGGTACAAGCCGTTCTGCGCGGCTGACTCGGCCAGGGCCAGGTAGGCCTCTCGCGACAGGCGGTTATAGGGCTTCAGGAAGTCGACACCGCGCGCGGCATCGTGGGCCACGCGCTGCCGGGCACCGTCGGCATCCGGTGCGCCCAGCGCGCGGTCGTAGCCCTTTGGCACTTCGCCGCCCCCGTTAATCGCCAGGCTGGTGACCTGGTCGTAGCGGGGGCCGACCAGCTCGCCCGCGCCCACCGCGCGGTGCCAGTCGCGCTTCTGCGGCGCGCAGGCCGCCCAGCCATCGTCGTCACCCAGGCAGCCGCCCATGTCACGTACTGCCGTGACTCCGGCGGCGATGAACAGCGGGTGCGTGAGGACCGGGGACATCTCCATCGAGTGCACATGCATGTCGAACAGGCCAGGCACCAGGTAGCCGCCCTGGCCGTCGATGACCGTGGCGCCGGTGGCGGGCAGGCCAGGGCCCACCGCTGTGATCTGCCCGCCCTCAATCAACACGTCGTACCCGGCCAGCAGCTGGCCACGGCGCACGTCGACCACGATTGCGCCGGTGATGACCAGCCGGTCGGGCCGGGCTTCCGGTACGGGTGGGTCAATCGGCCACCACGCGCCCACGGCGAGTACCAGCAGCAGTAAGGCCACGATGGTGGTGACGACTTTCAGCGTGAACTTCAGAAATGGCATGGGTGGGCCCACGGTTACCGGTGAATGCGCAGGTTAGCAGTGACGACCGCGGCCGCCCCGTGCCGATGGTGTGGGGTGAAGGTGCAATTGTTACTTGAGAATGATAATAATTATCATTACTATTCACGGCTTCTTCGTGCCGGGTTTTCCGGCCAGCACAACTTGAGGAGCAATTGATGAGGGATTTCACGGCCGTACCCGGCTACGGCAGCCTGGCGGCGGCAATCACCATGGCCCTGTTTTCACAGGTGGCCCTGGCGGAAGACACCGATACGGAAGAGGAGCGGGAGCGCGTGCTCGAGGAGATCGTCGTAACGGCGACGGGTTTCGAGCAGAAGATTACCGATGCGCCGGCCAGCATTTCCGTGATCAGCCAGGAAGAGATCCTGGCACGCCCTCATCGCAACCTGCTGGACATGCTGAAGTACCAGGAAGGTATCGACATTGGCACCACCCGTGACAAGACCGGGCAGGGCAGTGTCAGCATGCGTGGCCTGACCGGCGAGTACACGCTGCTGCTGATTGACGGCAAGCGCCAGAACAACCACGGCGACATCTACCCCAACAACTTTGGCGGCAATGCCTTTGGACACCTGCCGCCCACCGAGGCGATCGAGCGCATCGAGATCATGCGCGGCCCGGCGTCCACGCTCTACGGCGCCGACGCCATGGGTGGTGTGGTCAACGTGATCACCAAGAAGTCCGCACCGCGCTGGTACGGCACGGTGAACCTGGGCGGCACGATCCAGGAAGACGACCAGTTTGGTAACGACTGGCAGGGCGAGTTTTTCGTCAACGGCCCCCTGGTGGCCGACAAGCTGTCGGTCGCCCTGCGTGGCAGTTACTACGAGAGCGACGCCTCGTCGCCGCAGTTTGAGCCGGCGGTGGACCCCAATGGCACCACGCATGTGCGGTCGATCGGTTTTGGTGGCGGTGGCCGTACGGTGGACAGCGAGGTCGAGGAATACGGCGCGACGCTGACCTGGGTGGTGGCGCAGAACCAGACCCTGCGGTTTGACTACGATACATCCAACCAGGTCTATGACAACACGCCGGTCATCGACCCCGATAGTGGCACGATTACCTACCCGCTGGGCACCAAGGACAACATCGAGGCGCTCTGGCAGGACAGCCGCGGGCGCGTCAACCCGCGCGCGGGTTACGCGGCCGACCAGGAGTTCAGCCGCGACTGGTGGTCCATCGTTCATGACGCCACCTGGGGTTTTGGTACCAGCTACCTGGCGCTGTCCTACGTGGACACGGCCAACGAAGGCCGTACGCTGCCGCTGACGGTGGCCGAGCGCCTGCACCTGCAGGACATGTACGACGGCGTCGGCGATTACGCCGGCATGCCGGAAGAAGAACGCAAGGCGCTGGCGGAAGAGACCTTCCTGCCCCGTCCAGCGCGACCGCTCAACAGCAGCCAGTACACGCTGGATGCGCGTGTTGATATTCCGTTCCAGGCCGCCGGCGAGCACGTCATGGTGATTGGTGGCCAGGTCATCGACGGTGAACTGGAAGACGGCGTATTTGGCATGGAAACCGGTGAGCCGGGCGGTACACAGGACCAGGAAATGTGGTCGCTGTTCATCGAGGACAGCTGGACCGTGACCTCGCCGCTGACCATCACCGGCGGTGTGCGCTACGACAGCCACGACGTGTTCGGCAGCCAGGTGTCTCCACGCCTGTACGCGGTTTACGCGTTGAACGAGTTCTGGACCGTGAAGGGCGGCGTCAGCACCGGCTACAAGACCCCGCAGACCACCGACCTGTACGACGGCATCACCGGTTTCGGTGGCCAGGGCACCTCGCCGTTTGCCGGCAACCCGGACCTGGAGCCGGAAACCAGCGTCAACAGCGAAGTGGCGGTCTACTGGACCAGCCCGCAGGGCCACAACTTCAACGTCACCTATTTCCGCACCGACTTCGACGGCAAGATCGCCAACGGCGACACCATCTACAGCTGTGAAGTGACCGGCGGTGTGCGGCCCTGCGTCAACCTGGGCGCCTATGATGAGCTGGGTTACTCGACCTACAGCCAGAAGATCAACATCGACAAGGTGGAGATCCAGGGCATCGAGGTGGCCGGCCTGTACGCGATCAGCGACGACTGGACGCTGCGCGGCAACTACACCTGGACCGACAGCGAGCAGAAGAGTGGTCCGGAGGCTGGCCAGCCGCTGACCAACACGGCCGAGCACATGGCCAACGCCAGCCTGGACTGGCAGGTGACCGCGCCGTTCTCCATGACCCTGCAGGCCGAGCTGCGTTCCGACCGCTACCGGGGCTGGGACAACACGCTGGACCGCCCGCAGTACTACGAGAGCTACAACCTGTGGCACCTGGCGGCGAACTACGTGATTTCCGATAACATCACGATTTTCGGTCGCATCAACAACCTGCTGGACAATGACTTCACCAGCTACCAGACCGACTTCATCGATCTTGATGGTGACGGCATCTACACCCTGGCGACCGGGCGTGGGGCAGTGAGCGAAGTGATCTTCACCGACGACTTCAACGTCAAGGATGCGCGCCGGAATTACTGGCTGAGCGTGCAGTTCTCGTTCTGACGGACTGGTTCTGAAGGGCCGGGCCGCCGGCCGTTGCCGCGCTAGTAGACTTCGCGCAGGTAACGGCCGGCGGCCTCGATGTCATCCAGCCGGTCACGGCCCAGCAGCTCCTGCAGGGCCAGGTTGACCCCCTGCGCCATGCCCGTGCGGCTGCCGCAGACCATGATCACCGCGCCGTGGTTGACCCAGTCGACCACGGCGTCGGCATGTTCAAGCAACAGGTCCTGGACGTAACGCGGCGCAGTCGGGCAGCGTGAAAACGCCAGGTCGATGCGCTCCAGGGTGCCGTTGCCCTGCCACTGGCTGAGCTCGTCGGCAAAAGGCCGGTCGGCCACCGGGTCACGCTCGCCGAACAGCAGCCAGTTGCGACCGCCGCCCGCCAGCTCACGCTGGCGCAGCAATGCGCGCAGGCCGGCCAGGCCGGAGCCGTTACCGACCAGGATCACTGGTGCATCTATCGTCGGCGCGTGGAATCCCGGGTTGGGGCACAGGCGGATATCCAGGGTATCGCCCAGGGACAGTGTGCGGGCCAGCCAGTCTGAAGCCAGCCCCGGCTGGCCGTCGGGGCCCACCTGCCAGCGCACCACAAGGTCGAGCCGGCCATCTTCTGGGACAGAGCTGACCGAATACTTGCGGGACATCAGCGGCGGCAGGCTGCCGATCCACCGCGCGGGGTTGGCGATCGCTGCCAGTGGGGGCTGTTCGGCCAGGGCGGGCAATTGCCGTCTCGCCAGGGCGTCGAATGCGGTGGTTTCCAACCCATCCATATCGAGTGGCTGGCCGGGTTGAAGGCCCAGGGCCCGTTCCAGTTCGCGGCGGGCCGCGACGGGGTTGTCCGGCACCAGCTCGGCCACATCGCCGGCCGCCCAGGTGGGGGGCGCGTCACCCTGCGGTTCCAGGACCAGGTGGTACAGGGGCTGTCCCGGCGAGCCGGGGTTGAGTTGCCGGCGTTTCGCCAGCGTCCAGGTGGTCCACGGCGCTGTTGTGCTGCCCGGCTCGTTATCCAGGCCCAGGTCCGCACCGAGTTCGCGTAGCACGGCGCTCCATTGGTCCAGCGCGTCAGCCTGCCCCTGTTCCCCCCGCGCATCCAGCGACAGCGCCGGGCGCAGCGGCCGCGCGCCGTGGCCTTCGAGCGCATCGTGGACCCATTTCCCGAAGGTACAGAACTGGGCGTAGCTGCTGTCACCCAGGGCCAGCACTGCGAATTCCAGGTGCGACAGGTCCAATGACCGGTCTTCGTGGTAGCGCCGCTCGAAGCGGTTGCCATTGTCGGGGGGCTCGCCGCTGCCATAGGTGCTGGCGATGACCAGCAGACGGCGGGCGCCGGACAGTGCGGTATCGTCAACGTGATTCAGGGGCAGCAGCTGTACCTGGCCGTGCAGCGCCGCCGCGGTGCGTTCGGCCAGCCCGGCGGCTGTGCCGCTCTGGCTGGCGAAGGCGATGAGGGTGTCATGCCCGGTGGCCGCGCCCGTACCAAACCGGCGGCGGTGCCGGTACAGGCACCACGCGGTGAACAGGACATAGGCCGCCAGGACCAGGGCGGCCAGCCCCAGTCGCTGGACTTCGGTCACTGGGCGACCCGCTTACTGCGGGAGCACTTCCAGCGTCAGGACGTACGAGCCCTGGCGCATCGTGGCCGGTGGCGTGGCCTGGTCGTCGCCGTACTCGGCTTCCAGCCAGTAACGCCCGGCGCCCGGCCAGTCGATGGCGATAATGCCGTCAGCGTCGGCTTCCACCGAGAAGTCGTCCTGGGCGTCGCGGTAGCGGATGCCGTCGGGCACAACGGTCACCTTGGTACCGGCGGCCGGTTCGCCCTCGAAGAGAAAGCGGAATCGCGCGGTCTCACCGTTGTAGAGATCATTGGGGTGGCTGATGGGCTGCAGTTCCAGGCCGCTGTTACTGGGCGTGAATACTGTCTCCGTGGGCGCGCCGGCGGTGACGTAGGTCTCGTTGCGGCGGGTGCCGTAGACCACTTTCAGGTCATCGGCCTTCTTGGGCACGGCGGTGTCGAAATCTTCCGGGTTGGCGGTCTCGCCACGGCCCGGCCAGCGCCGGCGCTCGCCGTCCTCGTTGGTCCAGGTGGCCACCAGGCCTTCGCTGGCGCCGCCGATGCGGTAGGTGCCTTCCTGCGTCAGCTGCAGGTCGAAGACGCTGCGGTGCTTGCCGACATGCGGGTTCTGCAGTTCCACGTTTGAGCCGTCCGGCGCGGTGGCGGTGATGTTGTCCGGCCGCAGCGGAAAGTGGTTGAAGAAAAACACGTCGTTGGAGACGGCGGCATCGAAGGTCACCCACGGGTCCTCACCGGACAGCACGGTAGCGGCCGGCAGAATCCAGAAGCGGTGCGCATGCGCGGAAAACGACAGGCCCAGGCCAAGCAGGGCGACAATGATCAGTTTGAGTTTCATGACGGGTCCTTTGGTTCAGTCAGATGGGGTGCTGGCTTACGGCGCCAGTGAAAGCGTGACGGTGCCGAGTTCTTCCTCGCCCTCGGCGCTCAGGTTCAGGGGTTCAGCGGCCGGCCAGGCGAAATCGATCTTCAGCAGTTCGCGACCGCCGACTTCGCGCGAGGCCTCGACATGCAGCGTGTACTGGCCGTCGGGCAGGCCGGCGAGCTGGCCGTCCAGTTCGATGTCATAGACACCGGGCGGCTTGGTGGCGCCGGTGAAGGCATCGACGGGCATGTCCAATTTGCGGCCGCTGCGGCGCCACCACTGGCGCAGGTCCTTCAGCCATTCCTTGCCTTCTTCGTCGAGCTGGTACCAGACCGCCAGGTTGGTGACTTCGCCGGTCTGCTGTTCCATGACCCAGGCGGCCAGGTAAGGGCGGTGGTACTCGGCCACGTTCAGCCGCGGCAGTTCCACGCTCAGCAGCGTGTCCGCGCTGGCGGCCGACGGCAGCGCCACCAGGGCGGCCAGCAACAGCGGGTACAGCAACTTCGGCAACGGGGCGTGAGGTGATTTCATAAACAGTCCTTAGTGAACAAAGAGAATGATCAGCAGCAGCGGTATGACCAGGCCCAGGGCCACCGACGGCCAGGTGGCCGGCCGGGTGGGGGCATCGCGCATCAGCAAGACAAGACCCGTGATGCTGAACAGGAAACAGGCGACGGCAAAAATATCGATAAACCAGCTCCAGGCCACGCCGGTGTCGCGGCCCTTGTGCAGGTCGTTCAGGTAACTGATCCAGCCGCGGTCGGTGCGCTCGTAGACCAGGAAGCCATCTTCCAGGTCCAGGCTGAGCCAGGCATCGCCGCCGGGGCGGGGGATCGACAGGTACAGCTCACCGTCGCCCCATTCACCGTCCAGACCGGGGCGCACGTTGACGGACAGCTCATCAGACAGCCAGTCGCGCAGGGCATCCGGCAGCGGCGCGTCACCCTCCGGCACCGGGTCGATCGCTGCCAGGATGTCCGCGGGTACGTCGCGCTCCAGTTCGGTGATGACCGGGTTGGTGGGGATAATCGCGGCGTGGTTCAGCGTGATGCCGGTAAAGGCGAACAGCGCCAGGCCCACCAGGCAGATGGCCGAACTGACCCAGTGCCACTGGCGCAGCGTGCCCAGGTGGCGCGTCATTGTCTTCCAGTTGGCCATGAAACGTCGGATGTCTGCTCGTGCAAATGGTAATGATAATCATTTGTGAGAGTGCGCGCCAACGTTAACGCGCTGTTTCGGCAGGTCGCCGGCCAGCGCGTTTGGCAGTCGTTAAGAAGTTGTTATATAACTTGGCATGAGGGTTGAGGGCGCCATTCAGAACGGACCTGCTGCAGGCCGCACTTTTCGACGGGCTTCCGGGGGCATTCGCGTGCCCGGGACCAGGCCTTTGACGTGTCGTCGTTTCCGCAATACCAACCGATAAGGAAAGATGATGAAGTCATTTACCGCATGCCACCTTTTTTTCGGCGCGCTTGGCGCCACCACGTTGTTGCCGGCCGCGACGGCGCTGGCCCAGGTCGAGGACGACGAGCGCGTTTCGGGCGTGCTCGAAGAGGTCGTGGTGACCGCCACCCGCCGCGAGGAAAGCCTGCAGGACGTTCCCATTTCCATTGCCACGCTGAAAGGCGAGGCGCTCGACAGCCTGTTCTCCGCTGGCGAAGACGTGCTGGCCCTGTCCGGCCGCGTGCCCGGCCTGTACCTGGAGTCATCCAACGGCCGCGCGGCACCGCGTTTCTACATTCGCGGCCTGGGCAACATCGATTTCGACCTGGGCGCTTCGCAGCCGGTGTCCTTCATCATGGACGACGTGGTGCTGGAGAACGTGGTGCTGAAGAGTTTCCCCATGTTCGATGTCGACCAGGTGGAAGTCATCCGCGGGCCGCAGGGCAGCCTGTTCGGCCGCAACACCACGGCCGGTATCGTCAAGGTCGACACCAAGCGACCGACGCAGGAGACCGAGGGCTATGTCTCCGGCTCACTGGGGACTTTCATGACCGGCGACCTGGAGGCGGCACTGGGCGGCGGGCTGGGTGACAGCGGCTTCAGTTTCCGCGCGTCCGGCATCTACCGTACCCGCGACGACTGGATCGACAATGGCTACACCGGCGAAGACGACGCCATGGGCGGCTATACGGAAAAAGCCGCGCGGCTGCAGCTGCAATGGGAGTCGGACAGCTTCCGCGCACTGCTGATGGCGCAGGGGCGTGACCTGGACGGCACGGCATCAATCTTCCGCGCCAACGTATTCGACACCGGCAGCAACGACCTGAACCAGAACTACGACCGTGACCAGGTGTGGTACGACGGTGGAGACAACAACCCGCAGGGCTACGAGGGCACCGGTTACACGCTGAACCTGGACTGGACCTTCGGCAACGGTGCGACGCTGACGTCGATCACCTCCTTCCAGGAAGCCGACGGTTTCAGCCGCGGCGATATCGACGGTGGCGTGGTCGACTTCACCCAGTCCGTGCCGGTGCCGCCGGGCATCACCTTTGACCCGGCGGCAATCAATGGGCCAACCGGGTTGCCCACGCTGACCTTCCCGGGCAGCATCTATACCGATTCGGTCACCCAGGACGCCGCCGACACCGACCAGTTCACCCAGGAGCTGCGCCTGGCCAGTGACACCAGCGGTGCCTTCAGTTGGCAGACCGGCGCCTACTGGTTTGATTCCGACCTGACGGTCACCACCGACTCGTTCGCGTCGCTGGGCTTCCAGGACACCATCGTCAACTACGGCAACGAGGCCTGGGCCGTGTTCGGCCAGGGTGAACTGGACCTGGGTGACCGGGTGAGCCTGATCGGTGGCCTGCGCTACACCGATGACAGCAAGGACTACCACGTGGTGCAGTACTCGGGCTTGTGGGAGATCCTGGGTATTCCCGCCGTCGCCCCGCTGACCGTCTCCGATGACCAGGTCAGCTGGGACCTGGCGGCCAACTTCTCACTGACGGACGATTCGGTGATCTTTGGCCGCGTCGCTTCCGGCTTCCGCGGCCCCACCATCCAGGGCCGCGACGTGGCCTTCCTGGAGTTCCCGACCATCGCCGACTCGGAAACCGTGCTGTCGTTCGAACTGGGCTACAAGGCCGACCTGCTGGACGACCGCCTGCGCCTGAACGCCGCTGTGTTCACCTACGAGGTCGACGATATCCAGCTGTCCATCATCGGCGGCGCGTCGAACAGCAACCAGGTGATCAACGCCGACAAGGGTAAAGCCACCGGTTTCGAGATGGACCTGACCTGGCTGGCCACCGACAACCTGCTGCTGACCTTCGGCATGGCCTACAACGACACCGAGATCGACAGCCCCGGCCTGACCGTCGCGCCCTGCGGCTCCACGCTCTGCGAGGCCTACCAGGACCGTGACGCCAACGGCCAGGTGTCCATCGACGGCAACCCGCTGCCGCGCACGCCGGAGACCAACTACAGCCTGACCGCGCGCTGGAGCCTGCCGATGGGCGGCAGTGGCGAGTTCTTCGTGTTCACCGACTGGGTGTACTACGGCGAGACCCTGATGTCGCTGTACTACACGCCAGAATTCGTCACCGACGACCAGTTCGAAGGCGGCCTGAAAGTTGGCTACCTGAACTTCGAGAACAACTGGGAAGTGGCGCTGTTCGGCCGCAACATCACCGACGAGGACAACGTGAAGGGCTTTGTCGACTTCTCCAACCTGACTGGGTTCGTCAACGAGCCGGCGGTGTGGGGGGTCGAGGCAAGCTATCGTTTCGGCGGAAACTGAGCGTTGCGGCATCAGTAGATAAAGTGCAACCGAAGGCGCCTGGCGGTCCCCCTGTACCCTGCCAGGACGCCTTCAGTTGCGCGCCGAAAGCATTCAGCGTGTTTCCGGAACGTGTCCGGACCTAGTCGGCAAACTCACAGCTGACCCGTGGGTTCCAGTTGGAGAGTACGCCGGACGGGTTTTGCTCGCCGACCCAGGCGTGCAGGGCCCAGATGTCCTGGACCGGGTTGTAGTGCAGGTCGTGCCCCAGGAAGCGTGGCGGGGCGGCGTCGGTCCAGTCCGCGGCCGGGATAATGTATTCCACGCCGACGAAGGCCATGGAGCCATCCTCGGTGGGTGCGTAAAGCAGCACTTCGGGGTGCAGCACCGAGAGCGAGCCACCGTCCATCAGCAGGCTGAGGTTGGCGTAGTGGTAGCCCATGCCGCCTTCCGGGCTCTCCACGCAATCACTGAGCGGTGTGTCCCAGCCGGCCGCCTTGCCCACTTCGAAACTGTGAAAGGCACTGGTGGCCTGGCGCAGGGCGTTCAGGTCGCGGGCCGCCGCACCGTTGCCGGCGGACCAGGCGGTGGAACTCAACAGCAGCAACGTGCCGGCGGTGGCCAGGAGTGTGCGTGTTTGGGTCGTCTTGCTCATGTCATGTCCTCCATTGATTCAGTCAGTATGTCGTGGCGCGTCGCGGACGGACGTGCCGGGGCCGCGACAAGGACAAGACTGTCGCCAAGGGGCCAGGAAGACTTGCAGAAACCCTGATATTTATCTCAGTAAACCTTCAAGCGCCTGAAAAACCGCGTGTTTGCGTGCCTTCAGGCGCACGTTGCCCCGGCCCGTTCAATCGCGTATATATCGGCGCATGGTTTACTGCTTTGCAGAATTCGCGTTCGATCCGCGGCTCGGTACCCTGGTGAGTGACGACGACACCGTGTCCCTGCGACCGCAGGCCAGCCGCCTGCTCGAGGTCCTGATCACCCATGCGCCGGACATCGTCGATGGTGATGAACTGCTCGACGAGGTCTGGGGACGCCGTGCGCTGTCACCCAACGTAGTGCCCCAGGCCATCAGTGAGTTGCGCCAGGCACTGGGTGATCATGCGCAGTCCCCCCGGTTCATCGAAACACGGCATCGCCGGGGATACCGGTTTATCTGCCCTGTGATCGAGGTCGACAGTGACGGCGAGTCCAACCATGGCGGCGCGCTCCCCGTATCGGCCAGTGCCGCGCGCGCATCGTCACGCTCAAGAATCCTGTTTGCGGTCACGCTGGTGGCCGTGCTGGCCGTAGCGGCAATGTCGCTGGCCTGGTGGCGCAGTGGCGCCGACCAACGCTGGCTCGAAACCACGGCAATACCCGAGTTCGAACGGTTGATGGAAACGGACATGTTCCAGGCCTGGCGATGGTTGCGAGAAGCCCGCGAGCGTTTGCCGGGTGATCCGCTGCTGGAGCAACTCTGGCTCGACCTGACCCTGCCAGTCACCCTGGTCAGTAAGCCGGAAGGCGCGACTGTCGAGGTGCTCGACTATGACGGTGAACCGGACTCGTGGGTCCCGCTGGGGGAGACGCCGCTGGTTGACGTCAGGTTGCCACTGGTTCAGATGCGATTCCACCTGGCACTCGACGGTTACCAGGCGCTGGAAACGGCGCCCAGCGTGTTGCCGGCCGCCGAGCCATTCCGGCTGCATCGTCCCGGTGAGGCGCCGGAAGACATGGTGTTTGTTCCCGGCGGGACCGTGCACTACCAGGATGAGGTGCGCGAAGTGCCGGATTTCTGGCTGGATCGTCATGAAGTAACCAACGAGGACTACCTCGCCTTTGTCGAGGCCGGTGGATACGAGCGTCCCGAGTATTGGCCCCAGCCCGCCAAGGTCGATGGGAAGCCTTTGTCATTCGAAGCGATGGTCGCTGGCCTTGTCGATAGCAGTGGCAGCCCGGGACCGGCTACCTGGACACTGGGCATGTATCCGCAAGGTGAGGCGAACCGCCCTGTCGAAGGGATCAGCTGGTACGAGGCCGCCGCCTACGCTGCTTTCGTGGATAAGCGCCTGCCCACGGCCTTTCACTGGTATCGCGCGGCCGGCCTGGGCACGCTGCCGCTGGCCAACTTCTCCGATGTGCTGGGCCGCAGTAACTTCTCCGGCCGCGGCGCCACCGATGTCGGTGAGCTGGGTGGCCAGGGGCCGTATGGCACGCAGGACATGGCCGGCAACGTGGCCGAATGGGTGGCGACGCCGGCCGGTGAGCTGCGGCACATCAACGGGGGCTCCTGGCTCAGCAATAATTACCGTTTTCGTGACCCCGATGCACAACCGCCACTGGAGCGGCGCCCCGGCTTCGGTGTGCGGCTGATGCAACAGGATGAGCCAGTTGCTCCCGAATTGCTGGCCAATGTCGAATTTACGTCGGACCCGGTGCCTGAACCCGTGGATGATGAGACTTTTGCCATCTACGAGCGGCAATTCGACTATGACCCTTCGCCTTTGGAACCACGGGTTGAGCGTGTTGACGACAGTCATCGCGAATGGCGCCGCGAATACGTGAGTTACACCGGTGCGTATGGTTCCGAGCGAAAACACGCACAACTGCTGTTGCCCCGGCACGGTGAGCCGCCGTACCAGGTCGTGGTGCATTTTCCTGGTGGCGATGCGCTGTTGCTGGGCGACAGTGCGGAGGCCGGGCTGAACCAGGTCGAGCTGTTCCTGCGCAACGGTCGCGCGGTGATCTACCCGGTCTATGCGGGCACGTTCGAACGCCGGGAGTGGGTCGCGACCGGGCCAGCGTCATCGCGTGACCTGCTGGTTGCGCAGGTCCGGGACTTGCGGCGCTCGCTGGATTACCTGGCCTCGCGCCCTGACATCGACAGCGAGGCGATCCTGTTGCACGGTTTGAGCTACGGCGGCGTGCGGGCGCCATTTGCGCTTGCCGTGGAGGATCGCATCAAGGCGGCGATCCTGGTCTCGGTGGGATACTACCTGCGCGACGCCCAATTACCGGAAGTGCAGTTGCAGGATTACCTGCCGCGTATTCGCATCCCGGTCCTGGTCATTAACGGGCGCGACGATTTCACCTTCCCGCTGGCGTCTTCACAAGAGCCTTTCTTCGACATGCTTGGCGCAGCGCCGGGAAAAAAAGTGCACCTGTTACGCGACTGGGGGCATATTCCGCCATACGACCGCGAACTGGTGCAGGCACAACTGGACTGGGTCGATCGCTGGCTGGGGCCCGCCCGGTAGGGCTGACCCGCCAAATCACTCGATCTCGACCAGCCCCAGCTGGTTGGTGCTGCTCTGGTGGATTAGCAGGTTGCCATCTTCGGTGACCCAGGTGTGGCGGATGATGCCCACGCCGGAGGGTATGGCCCAGCTCTGGAACGACTCGTCGGCGGGGTCGAAGCGCACCAGCGCGTCCGGCCGCATGCCCGATTCGTTGTACCAGATGATGTCGTCGATGACGGCCATGGAGTAGGGGTGCGATTTCGGGCCGCTGGGCGAGTCCCACTGGGTGATCTCACCGGTTTCCGGCACCAGCCGGCCAATCTTACCGAGCGAGGAATTCACGAACCAGATATTGCCGTCGCTATCCAGGTCCAGGCGACGGATGCGGGTGCGCTCATCGGGGACCTCGTAGTAGCGCACTTCCATGGTGTCGGGGTCCATCGCACCCAGCTTGTTAGTGCCGTTGTAGGCGATCCACACGGTGCCGTCAGCGGCCACCTTGATGCCGTAGGGCCGGGGCTCGGTGTCGATCTCGTCCACTTCGCCGGTTTCCGGGTTCAGGCGCCCCAACACAGCGGCCCGCTGGGCGGTGAAATACAAATTGCCGTTGGGGTGGAAAATGGCGGTGTGCGGATCGCCGGCTCGCGTGCTGTACCACTGGATTTCACCGTTGGCCGGGTTTAGCTTGCCGATCGTGGCGTTACTGTTGCCGGTGTACCAGATGTTGCCGTCGGCATCGGGAACGATGCTGTGCGGCCGGGCAGACGGCGGCAACGGAAACTCCTTCATCTCGCCGCTCGCCGGGTCCAGGCGCCCGACCAGGCTGGCCCACATGCCGGTCCACCAGAACGAACCGTCGGGGGCTTCGATCGGGTCGCGGGTGCGCTGGCCCAGGGTTGGCGTGGTCCATTCGGTGATCTTGATCTTCGTGTCGCCGGGCACCAGCGTCGGCCGGCGCGAGGGGTCTTCGGGGTAGTGTTCCGCCAGGTAGCTTGCGATCGTGTCCGCCGTTTCGTCATCCAGCGCGACCATTGTGCCGAACACCTCGCGCCATCGTTCGGCTGAATCGTAACCCGCCGTTCGGGTAATGGTCGAGACGCCGTGGCAGGCCGTGCAGGCTGCTTCGACCAGGGCCTTGCCGTCGCCGTCGGGGAGATCCTGCGCGGCCAGGTTGCCGGAAAAAATACTGGCGACCAGGGCGATCACGAAATGGCCACGATTCAGGTCTGACATGGGAAACCCCTTAGCTTGTCTGGAATTGGCCTCGATTGTAACCAAGGCGCGGTTTATCGCGCCTTAAGCCGTTCGACCCTGGGAATCAGCAACCAGACCGCGGCCATGGCGGTGACCGCCAGCGACGCACCGATAATGAACGCCGGCGTGTAGTTGCCACCCTGGGTCAGCCACGGCACCAGCGAGGTCAGGCCAACCGCGCCCAGCTTGGCGGCCATGCCGGAAAAGCCTGACAGCGTGCCCACGGCTTTGGAGCTGAACAGGTCGCTGGGCAGGGTCTGGACGTTGCCGATGGCGGTCTGGAAGCCGAACAGGATGACGGCCATGATCAGCACCGCGGTGACCGGCGCACCGGGGTTGGCCATGGCCAGCAGGGCCGGCAGCATGATCAGGCAGCCCAGCGAGATGGTCAGCTTGCGGGTCTTGTTCACGTCCCAGCCGGTCTTGATGCGGTTCTGCGCCAGCAGGCCGCCAAACCAGGCACCGAACATGGCGCCCACGTACGGCACCCAGCCGTAGATGCCGATGGCCTTGACGTCCATCTGGTAAACCTCGTTCAGGTAGATGGGAATCCAGAACACGAACAGCCACCAGATGGGATCGATGGCGGCCGAGGCCACGATCACGCCCCAGCTTTCCTTGCGTGACAGGATTTCGCCGGTGGTTGGGTCATAGTCCACGGTGTCGCCATCGTCCACGCCTTCACCGGCGTCGGCCTTCTGGCCGCTGAGGATGTACTGGCGCTCTTCCTCGGTGATCCACGGGTGCGCGCCCGGCGGCGCCTTCACCAGCACGATCCAGGGGATCAGCCACAGCAGCCCCAGCAGGCCGACCAGCACGAACACGGCCTGCCAGCTGAAGTACACGGTCATGAAGGCGATCATTGGAATCGAGATGATGCCGCCGATGGCCGCGCCGGAGTTGAAGATGCCCTGCGCGAGCGCACGCTCTTTCGACGGGAACCACTCGGCGTTGCTCTTGGCGGCGCCCGGCCAGTTGCCGGCCTCGGCCACGCCCAGGATGGCGCGGAAGATGGCAAGGCTCAGTGCGCCACGGGCCACGGCATGCAGCGCGGTGGCGATGGACCAGACGCCGATGGCCAGCACGAAACCCATGCGCGTACCCACCCAGTCAAAGATCTTGCCGAAGATGGCCTGGCCAAAGGCATAGGCAAACACGAACACGATAGAAATATTGGCGTAGATTTGTTTGCGCTCCATCGCCGACTCATCCGGGAACAGGTCTTCTACGATGGCGGGCCACAGCACGCTGAGCGACTGGCGGTCGATGTAGTTGATGACGGTGGCGAGCGCGATCAGGGTGATGACCCACCAGCGCAGGTTCTTCAGCTGCATGGTTTATGTTCCTCCGGAGCTTGTCTTGTTGTGTCGACCACAATGTCTGTTTTGGTCAGACCAATATATGGCATCTGAGCCCGGCCGTTGAGCGACGGCCCGTATCTCCAGTGCTCCTGCCCGCATATTGAAACGCCGTTGGGCGTGCTGGAAACAGGGTCAAGTGGTCTACCTTTGACGGTCAGTATAGAGGTCATAATCTCCGGATGGTAGTGAAAATTGGTATTAATAAGTGGCCATACCATTCGGGCAGCCTGGCCCGGCAGGACTTTGCCATGGGTTGCGGGAATCATTACGTGCCCTTGAGGGCAGTCTTTGTGGCCCCAATGTTCTAAAATTGACACCGGTAGCATTACTGACCCCGAATTCGACTCAAGACAGGATACGAACATGAAAATTGCTTTGATCAACGAGAACAGCCAGGCCGCCAAGAACTGCATCGTCGATGCAGCGCTGCGCAAGGCCGTCGAGCCGATGGGCCACGAGGTCTTTAACTACGGCATGTACTCGGCCGAGGACGACGCCCAGCTGACCTACGTACAGAACGGCATCCTGGCGGCCGTGCTGCTTAACGGTGGCGCAGCGGATTTCGTTGTCACTGGCTGCGGCACCGGCGCTGGAGCCATGCTGGCGCTGAACGTTTTCCCCGGTGTGATCTGTGGCCATGCCCAGGATCCGGTGGACGCGTTCACCTTCGGCCAGATCAATGCCGGCAACGCGCTGTCCATTCCCTACGCCAAGGGCTTTGGCTGGGCCGCAGAGCTGAACCTGGAATACATTTTCGAGAAGCTGTTCGGCACCGAGATGGGCCTGGGCTACCCGAAAGAGCGCGCCGCCATCATGGCGAAGAACCGCGGCATCCTGAATGACGTCAAGGCGGTCACGCACAACGACATGCTGACCATCCTGGCCAACCTGGACCAGGACCTGCTGAAGGGCGCCATCGGTGGTGAGAAGTTCAAGGAATACTTCTACGCCAACGCCACCAACGAAGACATCGTTGCGGCGATCAAGGGCATTATCGGCGAGTAATCGCTGACGCCCGGCGCCCCGGGCGGCACCCACGGGACCCGGCATTCAATGCGAATGCCGGGTCTTTTTTTATGCGCTACCATCGGCGCATGACGAGCATTGATTTCCACGCGCTGCTTGACGGCGACCCGGTTGATGACGAACCCGCCACCCCCACGCCCGACGGCAGGGAGCTTGAGCGCCTGCTCAGCCCGCTGGCGGTCGAGACCTTCGTCAATACCTACTTCGGGCGCGAGTCGCTGAATGTCGAGGGTGAGGACGACAAGTTCGCTTCGCTGTTTGGCTGGGCGCAGCTGAAGCGTGCGCTGGCCCGCGGGCGCCGGATCGAGGACCGGCGTTACAACATCACGGCCTCGTTCACCGGTGGCGAGGCTTCCGGCAACGGCCGGCCGATGATCGCGGCCCGACACGACCAGGTCAGCGACCTGCTCACCCAGGGCGCGACCCTGTGCATCACCAACATCCACATGGCCGACCCCGCGCTCGCGCGCTGGGCACAGGCCGTGCGCGCACAACTGAATTTTTCCGGCACGGTGGGGATCAATTGTTATGTGTCGCCGGATGGGTCCGGCCTGCCCATGCATTACGACCAGCGCGTGGCGACCACCGTGCAGATCGCCGGTCGCAAGCGTTGGCGGTTCTCCACGGAAGCGGCCAAGGCGTGGCCCGACCACAACGCCGTGTTCGAGAACGGCCGCGTCAAACCCGCGCGGGCCGATGGCGGCCGGTTGCCGGACGAGATGACTTTTCGCGAGGTGGAGCTGGGCCCCGGCGACCTGCTCTGCCTGCCGGCCGGCGCCTGGCATGCCGCACGCGGTGTGGGTGTTTCGCTGGCGCTGAACCTGTATTTCGCGCCCCGCAATTTCATTGACCAGCTGATTCCGCTGTTCAGGCTGTTTGCCAGCTCAAGCGGCGACTGGCGTGGCGGCCCGCCGGCATCGGCGGGGGACATCCACGGTGACATGCCGGACAACGTGGCGGACTACATGCGCGAGCGGCTCGACGAGTTCCATGCCATGGCCCGTCGCGCGCTGGACGGCCCGGCGGCGCTGGCGGAGCCCTGGCTCAGCGCCCTGACGCAGGTGCCTTACACCGGTTGGCAACCAGAAGCCAAGCGCGAAATACCCAACATATCCCCGGAGCAGCGTTTCCGGATCCCATCATCGGCACTTCGCTTTGTCGAAGACGGACAGGGGGTCGTCGTGCCCTGCGATGCAGGTCTGTTGCGTTTTCCGGCGGTGCTCGCGCCGCTGATCCGCAGGCTGGCGGTCGAGGCCAAACCGTTCACCATTCCCCAGGTGCTTGCCTGGCCGCAGTTGCCCGCCGGGCTCAGCCGCGAGCAGGCCATGGGCTATCTGCAGAAACTCTACGCCAACGGCATCCTGGAGATGGCCTGACCCGGTTCCGGGGCAGGGCATTGCTTAAGGCCGGGGGCTATTCCCCGCGCGTTTTCAGCCTGGCTTTCCCGACGGTGGGAGAATTTCCCGGTTCATAACACTTGCGTTCTCGTTGGCCCGTCTGGGCCTGGCGCCATAATGAACAGGGGAAGAACGCATGCGCTTGAGCAAGGTTAGGGGATTTTCACGTATTTCACATCAGCCGGGTATTGGGGGCGAATGGCTGAAACGATTCATGCTGGCCCTGTTCATGACGGCCTTGACCCTGTCGGCGCAGGCCGAAACCGTTTCCGGGACCATGCTCGACGATTCGGGAAATCCAACGAGCGGCGCCATACAGTTCCTGGATGCCGCAGGTTCCTGGCACGGAGAAGGCTGGTCCGACCATACCGGTGCGTTCTCGGTTGACCTGCCGGATGGAGATTACTACGCGGTCAGCCGATTCACCCATGGTGTGATCGACGATGTCTGGGACGGCGTCGATGGCACGCCTTGCCAGAACATGACCTGCGACATCAACGCGCTAGGCACGCCGGTTAACGTCACATCAGGCACCCCGGTATCCGGTATCAATTTTGTGCTCGACGCCATTCCGGGCGGCGGCCATATGCTGTCAGGCAACATCAGTGCCGGTGGCAATCCCGCGGCTTACGCCGGGGTGGTCATCATGAACGCACTGGGCCATTACATTGGTGAGCTTCGCGCGGACCGCCATGGCCACTGGGTCAGCAACCCTCTTCCGGATGACGACTACTACATTCGCACTCACGTGGAGCCGGCGGGCTTCGCGCGCGAGTTGTGGTCAGGCGGTGAGCCGAACTACGTGTGTCCGTCGATTTACGACTGTGACAATCCGGTCGAGGTCCTTGTTTATGGCGCGGCGGTGACCATTGACAACGCGGGCGTGGGTCATCTTGATTTCGACCTTGACGCGACAGACCCCGCGCGCAGCGTATCCGGGTTCATTCACGACGGCGGGATTCCGATTAATAACGTGTGGGTCGACCTGTACGACGAGTATGGCGAGCACATGGGCAGCCGCAATACCGACATTGACGGCCTGTATCACTTCAGCAACCTGCCGGATGATGGCCGCACGTTCCGCGTGTTCGTTTCCGGCCCTCCGCGTGGCTACGACACGGCCCTGTTTAACGGAGTCGCCTGCCCGCAATGGGCCTGTGATCCGGTCGCCGACGGGTCGCCCGTCAGCCTGGGTAGCATTGGCAACGATATTGAGCTGCCTTATATCGGCAGCGAGCGCATCCACGGCATCGTCGCCATGGACGGAACGGGCGAGGGTGTTTCCAGTGCCCATGGACATTTTGGTGTCCAGTTCTGGGACGACGCCGGTAACCAGCTTGGCGAAACGCACGTCGAAGACAACGGTCGCTACCAGATCATCCTGGCCGACTGGGGCTACGGCCCGGGTGATTACACGCTGTTGACGGCCAACGACCCGAATTACCACGGGCTGATCAACGAGGACAATGACGGCAACCTGTGCATGTATGACTGCACGCCGCAGACCAGCGGCGCCTCCGTCATCACCGTTGACGCGAGTGACAGCGTGCGGGTGGATTTCAATCTCCAGGCGGGCAAACAGGTTTCCGGTACCGTGACCGCCGAGAACGGCGGCGCGCCGCTGGGGGACATCGAGATCTGTGCCGCACGCCAGTCCGATGGATGGTACGTTGGCTGCGCGTGGACCGGCGCGGACGGCAACTACGTACTTGGCGGCCTGGCCGACAGCAATGAGCTGGTGGTGTTCGTCAACAATCCCAACAACCAGCCTTACCTGCCCGAGCAGTGGAACGACGACCCCTGCTGTGACTACAACAACGCCGACCTTGTGGATGTGACGGGTGGTGACGTTGCCGGTATCGATTTCGCCCTGGGCGATGCCTTTAGTGTCAGCGGCACGCTGAGCGTGGACGATGGCTCCGGCGCTGTACCCCTGGTGAACGACGCCGAGGTATGGGTCTTCGACCTGTCCGGCAACCAGGTGTCCGGTGGCCAGGTGGATGAGAACGGCGCATGGACAACGTTTCTTCCGCCGGGTGACTACCTGTTCTACTTTCAGCCCTACAAGCCGGCCGCCTACGACGGCTACGTTTCAGAGTTCCATGACGGCACACCCTGCGCGGAGCTGCAGTGCTTCGGTTGGGATTTCGTCAGTCACGTCACACCGCTGACCATCGGTTTCGACACCAGTGGCATTGACGCGACCCTGGAACCGGGCGCAGTGTTTGTCGGCCAGATCACGGACGAGAACACGGGTGCGCCGATTGCGGACGCGCGCGTTATCTTCTACGACGACCTGAGCATTCAGAACGAAACCTATTTCACCGAGTACTTCATGATTGCCGATGGCAACGGCGACTTCCGAACGCCGCCGCTGCCGCCCAAGGCCTACTCGGTGTTCAGCACGGGCTACGTCGTCGGCTACTCGCGCGAATACTGGAGCGACCAGAAGTGCGCGCCATTGGACTGTGACGACGCGATTGCGAACCGCACGGTCGAGGTGCCGGTCGCCGGTGAGTTCCTTGATGTCAGCATGGACCTGGTTCAACGCGTGAACCTGTCCGGCACCGTGCTGGACCCGGACGGCAACCCGCTGGACGGCGTGCCGGTGACCGTGCGTGACGCGGCCGGACAGGCGATCGAAACCGTCTGGACGGGACCGGATGGGTCTTACGTCTCGGACCTGTTCCAGAACGATGCGCCTCGCGGCCATTCCGGCGGTGACTATCTGGTCACCGCGCGTGGCGAGGACTTTGGTTTCCACGCGCAGATCTACGGTGATCCGGGCAACGGCGAGAGTAACGTCGAATGCCCGTTCGAGACCTGCGCGACATCGGCGCCGGTGACGCCGCTGTCCACGCTGGACGGCCAGGATCGCACCGACATCAACTTCCAGTTCACAGCGCGTGACCTGTCGACGGTGTCCGGCTCCATCACGGACCCCGAGGGGAACCCAGCCGGTGGCGCCGTGGCGTTTATGGACCCTGCCGGCAACAACTACGCGGACGCGTGGACGGATGGTGACGGCAATTTCAGTATCGAACTCCAGGACGGCACGTACTGGGCGGTGACCCGGTACACCTATGGCGTGATTGACGATGCCTGGGATGGCATCGATGGCGCCGCTTGCGTCAACCTGACCTGCGACATTATGGCTGTGGGCACGCCCATTGTTGTGAGCGGCGGTGCGCCGGTGAACGGCATCGACTTCGTGCTCGACCCGATTCCGGGTGGTGGTTATCGCCTGGCGGGCAGCGTGTTCGCCGGTGGCCAGCCCGCGGCCGAAACCACCGTCATCATTCTCAACTCCGAGGGCTCTTACCTGGGCGAGGTTCGCGCCGACAGCAACGGCGACTGGACCAGCAACCCGCTGGCCGATGACGGCTATTACGTGGTCACCCGGGGTGAGCCGGCCGGGTATGCCCGTGAACTGTGGTCCGGTGGTGAACCGAATTACGTTTGCTCGCCGGTCAACGTTTGTGATGACCCAACCGTGATCACAACACAGGGATCGGCCATCATCATCAATGGGGCCGATGAGACCGGGATTGATTTTGACCTGGACGCGCCCGCGACGGCGACCAGCATTTCCGGCCAGGTCAACGACACCGGCGTGCCGCTGCCCAATGTATGGGTCGAACTGCATGACCAGGACTACAACTACTACGGCAGCCGACAAACCGATGTCGATGGCCGCTTCTTCTTCTACGACCTGCCGGATGACGGCCGCACCTTCCGCGTGTTCGTCAGTGGCCCGACACATGGCTACGACACCGCGCTGTTTAATGGCGTGCCCTGTCCGCAGTGGGCCTGCGACCCGGTGGCCGATGGCACGCCGGTGAACGTGGGTAGCACGGACATCGATATCCAGCTGCCGTATATCGGTGGCACCCGAATCGCCGGCTTCGTCCGGCACGCCGACACCGGCCAGGGTATCTCCAGCTCGCATGGCTACATGGCGGTAACGCTCTGGGATGACCAGGGTAACTACCTGGGTGAGACCGCCACGGACAGCGCGGGCATTTACCAGTTTGTACTGTCCGATTGGGGGCTGGGCGCCGGCGACTACACGCTGGTGACCGCGCATGACCAGGGCTACCACGGCCTGGTGAACGAGGACAGCGATGGTACGCAGTGCCTGGATGACTGCAATCCGCAGGTCATGGGCACGACGCCGATTTCCGTGACCGAAGGCGGGCTCGCGTTTGTGAACTTCAGCCTGCAGCCGGTGTTGGCGATCCGTGGCCAGGTGACCGACGCGGTCAGTGGCGCGCCGATCGCCGGCGTGCAGCTCGATATCTGGGATGGCGCGGGTAGCTATATTCGCTCCGCCAGCACAGACGAGCAGGGTCGCTACCTGATGCCGCTGGCGGGCGATGGCGATTACTACCTGTTCACGCCCATTTACGCCATCCCGGCGCCTTACCTGCCTGAAGTTTGGGACGGGGCCACGGGTACTTACTGCGACTTCAATGCCTGCGACATCCTGGCCGCGGGCACCGCGATCAGCGTGACTGGCAGCGATGTCGACAATGTCGATTTCGACCTGGACCAGGGCTTCACGCTGTCGGGCCTGGTGACGGAAGCCGGCTCCGGCTCCGCGCTTGAGGGCGTGGGCGTGTGCGTGCACCGGCCTGATGGCAGCTTCACCGGCGCCTGTGGCACCAGTGACGCTTCCGGCCAGTACGTGACCGGCGCGTTGCCCTCAGGAACCGACTACGTTCCGTACGCGATTGGTGACGAACAGGGCTACAAGCGCCAGGTGTACGTCGGCGTGGACTGCTGGGCGAACCAGTGCGATTTCTCGGCGGGCACGCCGGTCACATTGGGCCCGGATGCGACGGGAATCGACTTTGCGCTCAACCCGGGCGCGAGTGTGTCCGGCACCATCACGGATACGTCGGCGGCGCCGATTGCCGGTGTTGACGTGATGCTGCTGGACACCAATTGCCAGTGGATCACCGGCATGCAGACCGACGTTAATGGCCAGTACAGCCTGGGCGGCCTGGGTGCGGGGAGCTTCCATGTGTTCGTGGATTCCGGGTACCTGGGGTACGTCCCGGAAATCTATCCCGACTTCAAGGCGCTCGATCCATGCGCCGCCAGCCAGGGCGTCATCGGCGGCCAGTTGCTGGCGCTGGGTGAAGGCGACAACCTGGCCGGTATCGATATGGCCCTTGATGAAGGTGCGAGCATTTCCGGCTTTATTTCCGGGCCGGGCGGCCTGCTGGGCACTGCCCAGGCGCAGGCGCGGCTTTACAACGAAGCGGGCGATCAATTGACCGTCAGGTATAACACCGAGCCGGATGCCAGCTATTTGCTGGGCGGCCTGTTACCGGGCACGTACTACGTGGTTCTGAGTTCAAACGGCCAGGGCCTGGTGGATGAGCTCTACGACGATGTGCCTTGCCCGCGCTTCTCCTGTGATTCGGAGCTGGGCGTGCCAGTGGTCGTGACACCAGGTGACGTGGTGACGGGTATTGATGCCGAACTCGTACCGGGCGCGCTGATTACCGGACAGGTGTTCCTGCCGGACGGCCTGACCGGCGCCGCACAGTACAGCATCGCGTTCTACGATGCTGACGGCGACTACGCGGGCTACGCGGTTACCGATGTTTCCGGTGCGTACACCAGCGCCACGGCGTTCCCGGATGGCACCTACTACGCGGCGAACCAGTTCCGCATCAATGCCGGGGAATACTCGCCGCCGGAAGGCGGGTTCATGCCCCTGGCCTGGCCAGACCGGGCCTGCGGCGAACCCTGCGACTTCCTGCTGGGCGACCCGATCGTCATCAGCGGGACGGCGCCGGTTACCGGCATCGACTTCCAGTTGCAGAACGGCTCGACCATCCAGGGCGCGGTAACCGCCCAGGTGGGTGGCGCACCCATCGCGGGTGTGAAAGTACTGGTGCTGGACGCCGAGGACGGTTCGCTGGTGCGAAGCGTCTCCACGGGTGGTTCGGGACAATACAGCTTCACCGGCCTGACCCTGGGCGAGTACTACGTGCGTACGTCCAACCAGTTCGGCTATGAAGACCGCCTGTTTGCCGGGGTCTCGTGCAACCCGTTCTGCGACCTGGCCAGCGGCACGCCGGTGGACCTGGCCGTTGACGGGCAGGTGGCGACCGCGAACTTCGCGCTCGCGCTGACGCCGACGATCACGGGCACGGTGGTCAATGCCGTGGCTGCGCCCGTTGGCGGAGTCCTGGTGACGGCTTACGACACCCTGGGCAGCGCGGTTGCGTCGGCGAACACGGCGGCCGATGGCTCGTACAGCCTGGGTAATCTGTACGCCGGCAACTTCTACGTGGCCACCAGCAATGGCGCGGGCTACGTGGACGCGCTCTGGCAGGACAACGACTGCCTGCCGGGCTGCGACCCGACAGTCGGCAACCCGGTGGCCCTTTCCGCCGGTTCCACGGCTACGGGCATCGACCTGGTGCTCGGTAGCGCCAGCGCGATCACCGGCGCGGTGACCAACAACGGTAACCCGCTGTCGGGTGTCCGTGTCGAGGTGTACCGCGATACCGGGGCCTTTGTCGGCTCGACCATTGCCGACACCAACGGCGTATACCAGGTGGGCAGCCTGTCGACAGGCAACTACCACGTCGTCACGCGCAACCAGTTTGGCTATGTCGATGAGGGCGCCGGGGGCGAGGTCTGCAAGGCCACCTGCTCGCCGCTGTCGACCCAGCTGGTCAGCGTGCCGCTGAATACCGCGGTGAGCGTTGACTTCGCGCTCGACGAAGGCGCCGAAATCGCCGGCGTGGTGACGGATACCGCTGCCAACTCGCTGCAAAGCGTGTCGGTTCGGGCGTTCAACAGCGCTGGGCAGGCTGTGGGTACCGCATCGACGGGGCCCGCGGGTGGCTATCGTATCGTCGGCCTGGCCTCGGGTGATGTTTACCTTCGCACCGAAAACGGTTCGGGCTACCGCAACCAGCGCTTCGATGGCCTGGCCTGTGACGCGGCCTGTGACGTGCTGGCGGGAACGCCGGTCAGCGTGACGGCCGGCGCGGAATCAACAGCCGACTTCCAGCTGGCCCTGGGTGGTTCGCTTGCCGGCCGGGTGAGCAACCTGGCTGCCGCCACGGCCCTGGCCGGTGTGCAGGTCCAGGTGTTCGACGCCGCCGGGTTGCTGGCCGGTTTTGACATTACCGATGGTACCGGCGACTGGTCCGTGACGGGCCTGGATGACGGCGACTATCGGGTGCGCACCATCAACTCGCTGGGCTACATCGACCAGGTGCTGGGCGGTGACAGCTGTTCACCGGAACCCTGCCTGGTGGCCGGCGGTTCGGCGGTGACCATCGCGTCCTCGCATGAAACCGGCGTCGACTTTACCCTGGAGCAGGGCGAGGCCATCTCCGGCGTGGCGACCGACGGCTTTGGTGTGCCATTGCCGACGGGTGTCGCGAAGGTGTTCAGCGCGACAGGACAGCTGGTCAAGGAGGGCGGCATCTTCAGCGGCTCATTCCTGGTCAATGGCCTGGCCGATGGCAGCTACCACATGCTGGTGACCAACAGCTCCGGGCTGGTGGATCAGTTGTGGAGCGACTTGCCCTGTCCGGGCGGCAGCTGTGATGTCACGGCGGGCACCGAAATCGTGGTCGGGCCGGGTTCTGCCCAGCCGGCAGCGGTGCAGTTCATGATGGCGGCCGGGCGTGGCGCCAAGACGCATGCGCTGGATGGTAGTTCGCGACTGAGCTTTGAGCTCGATCGCGGCACGCTGATCCGGGGTTCGGTCAGGGACGAAGCGGGCAACGCGCTGAAACTGGCCACCGTGTTCTTCTTCAGCGAAGACGGGGCTCTCGCAGGGCAGGCGACGACCGACGGCCTGGGTGACTTCGTGTCGCCGGCCAGTTTCCCCGAAGGCCTGTACTACGCGGCCACCAGCGCGCCGGGCCTGGGTGGAATCGGCAACGGCTACATTGACGAGATCTTCGACGGCACGGCCTGTGATGGTGAATGTGACCCGGCGAGCACCGACCCGGCATTGATGACGGCGATTGGCATCGGTGAACCCGGTGCGGATCCCGCCGCGGTGCACTTCGTGCTTGGCTTGCCTCGCACCATCAGTGGCGCGGTCACCGTGGCCAACAGTGCCACGCCATTGGCCGGCGCGGATGTCACGCTGTTCCATTCAGACGGTTCGGTTGCCGGGTCCATGGCGACGGACGGCCAGGGCGAGTACCGATTCGAGGGCCTGCCTTCCGGTACCTACTTTGCGCTGGCCGGCCACGCGTCCGGTGACTTCAGCACGGTCCTGTTCGACGCCATCGATTGCACGGACGGGACCTGCGATGTCACGGCGGGAATGCCGATCAGCCTGTCCGACGGCGATGCCGCTGGCATCAACTTCGAACTGGCCGACATCAGCTGCCTGTTCAACGACGAGCCGGGCCAACCTGACTCCGACGGTGACGGCACGGTCGATGCCTGCGAGGCGAATCCGCCAGAGGTTTCCAACCGTGCCTGGCTGGCGCCGGGCGTGCTGGTGGGCGACGGTGCGGTCATTGAGCGTAATGTCACGGTGCTGGATGACGCTGTCATCGGTGCCTGGAACATCCTGCGGCGCAACGCCACGATCGGCGCGCGCTGCCTGTTGGCCAGCGAAGTCGAAGTGGATCAGTCGGCGACCCTGGGTGAAGACTGCGTCATCGGCGCCCGGACATTCATCGGCCGGGGCGCCAAACTGGGTGCCGGTGTCACCGTCGGCGCTGACACGGTGATCGACGAACGGGCCGACATTGGCGCGGGCGCCGTGATCGGCAACAACGTCACCATCGGTGACAAGGCGCGAATCTCCGAGGGGGTCTGTATCGCAGATCACACCGTCATCGCCGCGCGCGAACGAGTCAGCGAAAGCAACTGCTTCTGACGCTGCCACGCTCGTGCCCATTGCCGCCCTGGCTTTTTTGCCGGGGCGGTGGTGTTTGTGGCTGCCGGGAAGGGTGTTGGTCCGGTTGACGATATCTCCGGGGTTTATTGAGCGTGATTAAGAGTAGGGTCTTGGATTAAACGGACAAAGCCAACGTCATGGGTGCGACATTCTTTTCACTGCCGACCGAGCCGGTAATCCACAATGCGAGTGGCCGGCAGAGTCGTTCCGAGTTTGCCGACCTGCGGGACCTGGCCAACCGGATGGTTCGGTCTGAGACGGGCGCGTTCAGTCACGTTCCGGCCGGGTACACCTATCTAGGACAGTTCGTGTCACACGATATTGTGCCCGAGACCAACCCCACGCCTTCGTCCAGAAAAGTGCAGCCACGGTTGCAACTTGACAGTCTCTACGGCGAAAAAGGGAATCGCCAGTACAGCGCCACCAGTGGCCTGTTCGAGTGCGGCGAGGACAACTGGGACCTCCTGCGAGACAACGGCGTTGCAAGGCTGGTTGAGCAACGAAACGACGAGAACAGGGTCATTGCCCAGTTCCACCGGCTCTGGCAGCGGGTTCATAACCAGTTGATCGTGCGTGCCTGCGCCACAAGCGGCGAAGAGGCTCGCGAGCTGACCGTTCTGCTCTTTCAACTGGTCGTTTTTGAAGACTACCTGAGCCGAATCCTGGACCGCCTGGTATACCGCGTCTATTACGAGAACCCGGGGCGGTACCTCTACCTGGATGAAGACAGTATTCCACCTGAATTCTCCCATGCCGCGTTTCGGTTTGGGCACAGCATGATTCGATCCCGCTATCGGTTGAATGATGGCGTCCAGCCGCATGGTCCACAGCATCATGGGCTGGACGAACTGTTCGCAGAGAATCAATCCATTCCTTCCGAGTACGCCATTGGCTGGGAACATTTTTTTGAATGGAACGCCACGCCCCAGGCGGCCAACCGGATCAACACGGCCATTACCCCGGGAATGGGTGCGGTGTCAGTCGATATTGCTCACCGGAACCTGGTTGCAGCCGACCTCGCAGAGGTGCCAACGGGTGTGGAATATTTCAAACGGGTCGGCCGCCTTTCCAGGAATGGCCGACCCGTCCTGGATCAGTTGTGTATTCGCTATATCGGTGACCTGGATGTGCGCTGGCTGAATCGCCGGGTACGGGATCTTCCACTCTGGCCCTACCTGCTGCTTGAAGCAGAGGCCCACCAGTTTGGTGACCGGCTCGGTTCACTTGGCAGCGCAATCGTGGTGGAGACCATCCAGAACACGATCCGCAAAGCCAGTCCATCCATTTTCCAGGGTGGCCGCTACGCGATGGGGGAGGTTCTTGGAAGGATGGGCCGGCTTGGGGACTGGCTGCGGCGTCGCGTGCACCCTGCGTCGACCAACGGACCGGACCATGGTCAGGACCAATGTGGCCAGCGCGTTCACATGGGGCATGTGCTGGACTTTGTATTTCAAACCGGAGAATAAGATGTCAAAACTGGATGATTGGTTGGACAGTGCAGGGAGTGCTTCAGGCGCAACCGCCGTGATAGAGCCGATTTTTATCGCCGAGGTGGCCCGTGCCGATTTGCGTGGTTATCACCCGGAAGAGCTACCCGAAAGGCTGTTCAGACTCGCCAGGGCCAGTGCGGGCAATGATTATGCGGTGGTCCAGGACATCAACAAAGAATGGGATGCCCAGTTCTTGCGGGTACTCAAGTCGCTGAAACTGCGCCTTGTTGAAGACCCGTCGAACGACGATTTTCTGCTTGATGACAACGTGGATGGCGGTGGCGCCCTGTTCACCGGTGGATGGAAGGTCACCGAGTGGAAGGTGTCGCGAGTTCGCAACTCAAAGGGAGACATTCTCCGGTTCACCGACCAGATCAAGTGGGTCGACACCGCTGGACGCATTGCCTTTTCCAGTTACGACTGGAAGCCCTACAGGGGCAACCCGAGCTGAATGATTCGCGTCGCCGCCATCTTCGGGTTGTTTATAGCTTCGCTGGCCAGCGAAGCGTCGGGGCCGGCTGACCTGGACTCTGTCGTGGCCGAGGTTGAAGCGCTGCTGGATGCCGCGCAGCACAACCCCGGTGAGCGGGTCGCGGCACACGCCGCCGCTGAAACGTTGATCGACTCCACCATCCCGCTGGCTATAAAAACGGGAGACAGCGAGGTCCATGCCGAGTTGCTGCGGCTGGAATGGTTAATCCGCTTGCAGGCCGACCGGCTGGACGGCAGCGAGATCATCCTGCGCGAAGCCCTGGATGTACTTGGGCCGGAAGGTGGCGATCCGGCGCTGAGGGCGCACATCAATACCAACCTGGCCTACACACTGGTCCTGGGCGGGGATTTTTCCGCGGCGCTGCGTTACCTGCGTGGAAACGTGGCGTTAAGCCTGGAGGCCGGTGATGAATCGATGCTGGCGAACGACCTTTACATCATCGGGGATGCCTACCTGAAGATGGGCGAGCTTGGCCTGGCCAAGCGCTATTTCGAAGAGTCGATTGCGCCATTCGAGCACGAGCGGGGGCGGGTCTATTTTGAGAACGTGACCAAGCTGGCCACGATCCAGCGCCGGGAGGGGGACCCCGGCGGCGCGCTGACAACACACAAGGCGGTGCTGGCGTTCTTCCGGCAGGCCGGCGCCTATCGGGCCATCCCGGCCGGCATCGAGGTCGCACGTGATTACATGGCGTTGGGGCAGGGCGAGCTGGCCGTACCCTTTGCCGTTGAGGCGTTCGATGACCCTCGCGCATTTACCGAGCAACGGATTGACGCTGCATTGGTGTTGCTGGAACTCGCCCGGATTGACGGCAGCGAAGACGATTTCGGTCATTGGTACGCGGTGCTCGATGGCCTGCTGGACGACGATGAAGGTGGCGAGGGCCGTGCCTACAGCCACCCCGTGCGGCGCCTGGCGTTTGCGCAAATCACGATCGATCACCATGCCGCCCGTGGAGACTTGGCAAGCGCCGAGCGCAGTGCCCGGCGGGGCGTCGATGTTTACCAACATGTCTTGCGGGGGCTGGAGGGATCATACGATAGCCAACTGGCCTGGGCCTCGGCGGCGGAACCCTTTGTCTCCAGCTATATCGCCATATTGCTCAACCATGCGCCGGACCAGGTTCTTGATGTCCTGGAGCAGTTGTCGGTTGATGGGCATTTTGCCGCCCGGACAGACGGCACATCCCAAGCTGCGGAATTTTTTGATGACGCGGTGCGGCTTGAAGCCTACCTGGCTGCCGAAAAGGCATTGGTCGACGCCAGCGCCTCGGCCAGCGGGGATGTGACTGCACGGGGCGCGGTGATTGCGGCCGCAAGGTTGTCCCGCGACCTGGCCCGGGAGCGCTACCTGGTGCAGGGCGGGGCAGGCGATCGGCCCCAGACCGCGATGGTAGCCACAACACATGCGCCCGGTGAGATTGACATCCCCGAAGGTGACCTGGTCCTTCGTTACTACGTCAGCAAGAAGGCCAGCCTGGTGGTCATCCGTGACAGGCATTCGGAATCGGTGATGGCCCTGCCGTCGATTGAGCAGGTGAAACGGCTTGTTGATAGCGCCCGGGGCCAGATGAACGTGGCCGGGGCGGACCCCTGGTCGGGTTCGCTGGCCGACCTTTCCGCGGTGCTGCCGATAGAGCTGATCCATTCCGGCCGCTACCGGCGCATCATCCTGGTGACCGGTGATGTCATGCACGGCGTACCGTTTTCTGCCATCAATGTGAATCCCGATATCAGGCCGTACCGGGCACTGGCCGAGCTCGCCCCGGTCTTGCGCGCGCCTTCCATGCGAACGTATTACGGATCAGTGTCCCACCCGATGGAGAACCCGCCGGGTGATGATGTTCGCATCGTTATTTTCGCGGATCCCCAGTTTGACCCGGCATCTGCCGACAATTCCAGCCGGGTGGCTTTCCGCAACTGGTCCGCCTCGCTGGAGCGCCTGCCCTACACGGCCAGGGAGGCCGAGGCGATCTCCGCGGTTTACCCTGAAGACTCGATCGCGACCTATCTTGGCCGCGACGCGACCAGCGACGTGTTGCTGGCCGAAGGCGCCCGACAGGCCGATGTCCTGCATATCGCCACGCATGGATACTTCAATGCCGAAACACCGGACATCGTTGGCATCGCCACGTCATCCATTGACATCAATGGTGATCGCCAGCGTGGGTTCCTGAGCATCACGGAATTGCTCAAGCAACGGTATGAAACCAACCTGGTGGTGATCAGCGGATGCGAAACCATGCTGGGCCGGCAGTACGCCGGCGCGGGTGTCCGCAGCCTGGCCACTGGCATGATGTCACAGGGTGCAGGCGCCGTGATGGCAACGCTTTGGAAGATTCCGGACCGGGCGACGGCAGAGTTCATGCGGGTGTTTTACGTCAGCCTTCTGCGCAGGGATGGCGACGCGGCCCTTGCCCTTAATGACGCGCAGCTTGAGTTGATCCGGAGCGAGGAATGGTATGACCCATCGATCTGGGCGGCCTTCGCGCTGACTTCCACGCATCACGCTGTCGACCGAAATGTGTTTCAGTAGTCGTTGACCTGATAATTAAAAAAACCATGAAGTATGATGAACGGGTTTCGTTTTTCAGGGAGCCCTCATTGGACCAGCCGTCCTCAGCCTCCGCCGCCCTGGTGGAGCGTATCGTGCGAGGGGATCCCGCCGCTGAACGGGAGTTGATCGAGCAACACGAGCGCCCCATCAAGCTGTTGCTGCTGCAGCGTACCCAGGACGCGCAACTGGCGTCCGATATCGCCCAGGACACCTTCATTATCGCCCTGCGTAAACTCCGGGAAGGCGACCTGCATACCCCGGACGCGTTGTGCGGGTTTCTTCGCCAGGTCGCCCTGAATCGCCTGCTGGAACACTTTCGCAAGGAAAAACGTTACTTGCGACAGGACGATGGGATAATTGAGCTGCAGACGCCACATAAAGACCGTAAAGCGGAACGGATAGACCAACATCGCGCAAGGAGGATGCTGGAAGGCGTCATGGCGCAACTTACGCAACCAAGGGATCGCGAGATCCTGCACCGGTTTTACCTCCTGGAGGAGGACAAGGCGGATATCTGCACGGACCTGGAACTGACGGCCGCGCATTTCGATCGCGTGCTTTACCGCGCGCGCCAGAGAATGCGGGAGTTGCTGTGCGAGAACCTCGAGCTCAGGGCGCTGCTGTTTGGAGGCCTGTTTGATGGCTGATCCAGGACACATGAAAGACAAGGTCGACCTGTATGTCGCCGGTGCGCTGTCGGATGAGGAAACTGCCGAATTCGAACTGCAGATGATGTCCAGCACTGAACTCCAGGACGAAGTCGAAGCGGCTCTGGCCCTCAGGGTGGCCGTGGAAAAGGCGCCAGGGGCTGATGGCACATCCGAAGCAATACGCGCCACCGGCCGGTTTTCGGCGCCAATGGCGCGCTACGCGACCGCGGCCAGCGTGCTGCTGGCCATTGTCAGCGTGGCGTTGTTCTGGCGCTCAAATTCAGAAGTCAGAACGCTCCGGGAAATGCTGGACACCACCGGCGCACCCTATTCAAGCGTGGTCCAGGTAAGACTTGATTCCGGCGCCATGCGGTCCGCCGGTACGCCAGGGAATGTGCGCGTGATCCAGGTCCCACCGCAAGATGGCCTGGTGCTGTTTAGCCTGGATGTCCCGTTGGAACTGGCGGCGTCGCCAGCCGTTGACCTGGAACTGGCGTTTTCGTCAGGACACCCCTCACTGGACTTGGCCGCAACACCTCAACCCAACGGTAAGGTGCTGGTTGCGATCCCGGCCCGTTCGGTGCCCACCGGCAGGGCGACTTTGTTGTTGCGTTCCACGAACGGCACCGATGCAGTCAGCAATGCCATTGACCTCGAGTTTCGCAGAACGCCCCACTGATTTTTTTCACCGGGTGAGAGATTTTTCAAACTGGTCACACTGGTTGTTTGCTGGTGGACTTCAGTCTTCATCGTCCCAAGCGCACATTGCCCGTCCTCTTCCGCTTTTGGTCGTGGCGATGCTGTCATTGAGCTGATTCCAGCCAGCCCTTCGAGGGGGATGCGCGGCGGCCTTCGGGCCGCCGCTTTTTTTGTGCCCGGGTTTCGACGCGGGCGATGATTCGTGGCAGGATTCGTCGATCGAACCCAACACACGGATTCCCAACCATGACGTATCACTCCACGCGCTTGCTGCTGATCAGTGGCTTGACTCTTGTCGCTTTAACCGCCTGCCAGAAGGATGCCGCCGAGACGGAATCCGCCGGCGCGTCCAGTAACACGGCGGAACTGGCACCGGCCACCGAGGTGGTGGAAACCGCACCGGCGCCCTCGGAAACCGAGCGCCTGAACGCCTGGTTCGATGAACGTTACGAGGAGCAGCTACAACGCAGCCCGTTCATGCTGACCTTCCTGGGCCGCAAGGAACGTTACGACGAGCTCGACGACTACAGCATCGAGGCCGTCCAGGACGAGGTCGCCTGGCTGCAGGGCACGGTAGAGGAACTGGGTGCCAACTTCGATTACGACGCCCTGTCGCCGCTGGCGCAGGAGTCCTGGGACCTTTGGGTCTTCCAGGCGGAAGCCGCGGCGCAGGATCTCCGGTTCTTCTACCAGGACTACCTGTTCGGCGAACTGGGCGGCCCCGAGGACCAGCTGCCGACGTTCCTGATCAATTTCCACAAGGTCGACACCGAGGCGGACATGCGCGCCTACATCCAGCGGCTCCGCGAGGGCGGCCGGGCCATGGGCCAGGTGCTGGAGATTGGCCAGGCGTCTGCCGGAATGGGCGTTCGTCCGCCGAAGTTTGCCTTCGAGGTTGCGCTGAAACGGGCGTCCAACGTGGTGGACGGCGGGCCGTTCAGCGGTGAGGAAGATTCCCCGGTCCTGGCCGACGCGCGTCGCAAGATCGACAGCCTGGCCAGCGCGGGCGAGATCGACGCACCGACTGCCGATGCCTTGATGCTGGAGGTCGAGAACGCCATGAACGAGGCCTTCGGCCCGGCCTACACGGCCTACATTGAATGGCTGCAGGCGGAAATGGCCAACGCCGACGAAGTCGCTCGCGGCGTGGCCGCGCTGCCGGACGGCGTGGACTACTACAACCACCAGTTGTCGGTGTACACCACCCTGGACATGACCGCGGACGAGGTCCACGAACTGGGCCTGTCCGAAGTGGCGCGCATCAAGGGCGAGATGGAAGCCATTCGCGAGCAGGTTGGCTTCGAGGGTGACCTGGAGGCCTTCTTCGAATTCATCCGCACCGATCCGCGTTTCTACTACCCCAACACGGATGAAGGCCGCGAAGCCTATCTCGGAGACACCCGCGCCTACCTGGCGGAAATCGACCAGAAGCTGCCCGAGTGGTTTGGCCTGCTGCCGAAGGCGGGGCTGGAAGTGAAGCGCGTGGAAGCCTTCCGCGAGGTCGATGGCGGCGCGCAGCATTACATGCCGGGCACGCCGGACGGCAGCCGCCCGGGTGTTTATTACGTGCACATGTCCGACATGAGCGCGTACTCGAAGACCGACATGGAGACGGTGGCCTACCACGAGGCCTCGCCGGGTCATCACATGCAGGTCTCCATCGCGCTGGAACTGGAGGGCGTGCCGCAGTTCCGCACGCAGGCCCGCTTCTCGGTCTATTCCGAGGGCTGGGCGCTGTACGCCGAGGCGCTGTCCAAGGAGATGGGCCAGTTCAAGGATCCGTACATGGATTTCGGCCGCCTGACAGCGGAGATGTGGCGCGCCATCCGCCTGGTGGTCGACACCGGCCTGCACGCCAAGGGCTGGAGCCAGGAGCAGGCCGTGCAGTTCTTCTTCGACAATTCCGCCATTCCCGAAGGCGCCGTGCGTTCCGAGGTCCGCCGTTACCTGACCATGCCCGGCCAGGCGGTGTCCTACAAGATCGGCATGCTGAAGATCCAGGAACTGCGCGCGATGGCCGAAGCAGAGCTGGGTGACGCTTTCGACATCCGCGGCTTCCACGACACCGTGCTGGGCGGCGGCGCGCTGCCGATGCCGTTACTGGAAGCGCGGGTGCAGCGCTGGGTCGACAGCCAGGGCGGCTGATTCGAACGATGGGGTCAGAGTAAGTGCTCTGACCCCATCGCTATTTGGGTGTCAGTATTTGGCTGTCCCGTGAGTTAGAGAGGTGGCAAGACACCGATCACACTCACTCACGGGAGACCCATATGCACGCTCAAGGCCCACGGATTGTGTCCATCTGCGCCAGCCTGATGCTGGCCGCTGCCTGCAGTTCCTCGACCGCCGACCCGGCCCCCGCCAGCGATCACGCGGTGACCATCGACGAGTCGCAGCCGTTTCCATCGATCATGTACAGCGACATCCTCAAGTCGATGTCGGACCAGGTGTTCTGGGAGAAAGGCCAGCTGCGCTTCTTCGAACGTGTTCGCATGACGTTTCTGCCGGATTTCCAGGACCCGCAGCACATCGCCCCCTATAACAAGGACACGGGCGCATTCCTGGTGTCCCAACTGGCGAACAAGGGCGGCGAGGTGGTCAGCACCGTCTACTGGGAGGCGCGCAAGGACAGCTTTCCCTACTGGACAGCATCGGCGGTGAACAACAGTGACCCGGCGCCGTTGGCCGAGGGCGGGTACACCCTGACATGGTCGATCGATGGCGCCCCGTTCTGGTCACTGCCATTTGTCGTTGAGGGCGCGGCTGCGGCCAGCGCTTACGACCAGCCGAACCTGTACCTGGAAGGGCCCTGGAACGACTGGGCGTACATCTACGTGCCCAATGGCAACCTGTCCCAGGCGCCGACCTTCAACCTGTTCATCCGCGACCGCGACGCCAGCCCGGGCTTATGGACCGACCTGCACGTGACCGTGGGTGTTGAGCGTGATGGCGAGTTGATTGGCCAGTACAACATGGAACCCGGCGCGGCCACCCACGCGACCATCCAGGCCAAGCCCTGGTGGGTAGCGCAGGAGCTGGCGCTGCGCCGTGCCGACGGCAGCGGCTTTTTGCCGGCGAGTGAGATTGTCGCGCCCGGCAAGTACGAGGTCACCGTGACCATCGATGGCGAGGAATACGCGAGTTACCGCTACACGGCCGATGGTGCGATTCCGTTTACCGGGCGACAGGACCGCGAGTCCGCCGATCCAATGAACTACCTGGAAGGCGCGCAGGACCGGTTTTACCTGGAGCGGCGCTAGACCGCTATTCTGCCCCCATCACCGCGGGCAGGTCCGTAAATGGCAGGATGCCGACCGCCTGGTAGATCTCCGTGGGGTAGTAGACGGTGCCGTCGGCCATGACCATGGAAATGGTCTTGATGGCCTTCAGGTCGTCCAGCGGGTTGCCGGGCACCAGGAAGAAGTCGGCCAGCTTGCCGGCTTCGATGGCGCCCAGGTCGTCACCCTGGCCGGTGTATTCGGCCATGTCCAGGGTGGCCCGGCGAAGAATCTCTCCCGCCGAGAACCCGGCCTGCTGGTAGATCTCCATCTCGCGGTGCTGGTTGAAGGCGCCGCCCATGTCGGTACCGAAGACAATGAACACGCCCGCCTCGCGCATCATGCGGATGGTGCCCAGGATCCTGTCGTAAGCGGCGCGGTAGGCGGCATCGTCTTCCGGCGTCGAGATGTCGGCCCAGGCCACGCGCGCCTGGCGCTGTACACCCACGGGCATGTGGTCGATGTAGTCACGCACACCGGCGCGGGTCTCGCCATTGCGGCCCAGCAGCAGGGCTTCATGAATCGCCATGGTGGGGTCTACGGCGACATCATGCTCCACCATCAGGTCGATGGTGTGCTGGACTTCACCGGCGTCCAAGTCGAGGTCCTGCAGCCGCTTCAGGGCGGTCAGCCGCAGCAGCGTGCGCGTATCCTCGTCCGATTCAAGCACGTAGCCCAGCATGACCTGGTTGATATGGGTGAGTTCGTCGTAACCGGCTTCGATCATTGCATTGGCACGGTCGAAGGCGGGCACGTGCCCCGCAACCCGCAGGCCACGCTCGTGGGCCCGTTCGACCATGGCCGGCACCCATTCACCGCGCATGGAATTGTAGATCTTGATCTGCCAGAAGCCGCGGTCGGCGTACCAGTCGACGGCGTCCAGGGCTTCTTGCTGGTTGCCTACCAGCATGCCGTTGTTATTGTTGAACTCGCTGCGGCCCTCGATCATGCCCGAACGAACGATTCGCGGCCCGGCCACCACGCCGGAGCTGATTTTCTCGATCAGTTCGTCGAGCACGTCATTGCGGTTTCCCATGTCGCGAATGGAGGTGACGCCCGCGGCGATATTGAGCAACGCGTCGTCCTGGCCGACGTGGCCATGCATGTCCCAGAGGCCCGGCAGCAGGGTGCCGCCGCTGCCCTCGATGACCACCTCGTCGCCGGCGGTCACGGTGCCGGCATCAACCACGGCAACAACCCGGTTGCCTTTGACCACGACGTCCTTTAAACCCGACAGCTGCATCTCGCGGGGGTCAAACACGTGAACATTGGCGACCCGGACGGGCTTGCCGTAATCGTGCTTCACCCGTGCCTGGATGTCCGCGTAGTGCTGCGCGGCCAGGTTGGCGGCGAGTTCATTGAGGGCGGTTTCGTTGCCTTCGAAGCCTTCACGAATGACCACGAAGCGTGGTGAGAAGTAACCGAAAAACGCCTGTTCGTCATCCAGCAAGAAATAGGCGGGGTCGAGCTCGGTGCCGGACAGTGCGTAGGCCATGACCTGGGTTTCGCCGCTGTCACCGGCCACGCTCACGGGTTGCAGTTCCGTCAGCCGCAGTTCGCCGCCGGGCAGGGCCGGAAGGCTCATGTCCAGGTCTTTCAGCAGTGCATTGGCGTAAATCCAAAGGGCGAAGGGCGATCCCTCCTGGGCCACATATAGTGTCGGCTCTCCAGGCGCCTGCTCGGTGCTGCCGGTGGAGTCGGTCCACCGCGCTACGCCGTCCTCGAGCGCGAAGCGTTCCGCTACCTGGTTGCCGAAGGTCGTGTGGCCGTCGATATGCCACGTGGTGGGCAGGCCGGCCTCATCGATCGTGATCGATTCTTCCTTCGTCGGCCCGCGGCCATTGTTGCGGTACTCGTAGTCGACCTCGTACTGGTTTCCGTCGCGCTCAACGGTGACCTGGCCGATCACCACGCCACTGACCAGGACGTTCCAGCGGTCGGTTTCGGCTGCGCCTGCCGCGCCCGAGACCAGCATCCAGGCGACAAGGGTGGCGCTGAACGTGACCCGTCGGCGAAGGTTGGCGTTGTACTTGTTCTTGTTCACGGTTCGGTCTCCGGTTAAGGATTGGAAACAGTTGGGGTCACCATGTCGACACGATCTTCGACCCAGGGGAGTATGGCGTGAGCCCAGCGTTGGTAGCCTTCGGGCGAGAGGTGCAGAAAGTCCGGCATGATCTCGGCGGAAATGCTGCCGTCGTCTTCCAGGAACACACCCCCGATGTCCATGTAGGTCACCCGCGGTCGCTCATCCAGCGGGCGGATACCCTGGTTGATGGTGCTGACCCTGGCTCGCTGGGGGTCATCCGCGGACTCGCCGGCGGGAAATACGCCCAGCAGCAGGATGTCGGCATTCGGGAAATCGGACTCCAGCCGGTCCACGACGGCGATGACGCCTTCGGCGATGGTCTCCGGCGGGTCCTGGGTGAACCAGTTGTTGTTGATGCCGATCAGCAGCACCACGGCCTTCGGGTCCAGTTGCCCCGCCGCGCCATTGTCGAGCCGCCACAGCAGGTTGCCGGTGATGTCGCCGCCGATGCCAAAATCCACTGCGCCGCGTGGCAGGAAATGCGCCTGCCAGGGCTCAATGCCGGCGTGCTCCCAGGCCTCCGTAATGGAGTCACCGATAAACACCAGCGGCGACGTGCCTTGCTCGGCCAGCGCCACGTCCTCGGCGTGCATCTCGAACCATCGCGCCAGCGACATCCACTCATAGCTGACTTCACGCGGCGCCGGGGTCAGTGACAACGGCGCCGCCATGGCCGTGGCAGAGAGCGCCAGGCAGGCGGTCGCAAGGATTTGGGCGGCACGGGAACAACGGGATTCTTGAGAGGGCATGGGCGGCTCCTGTTCGACAATGGAATTCTACACGGCGGCAAGCACCATGCACGCCGGCGTGCGGCGCCAGCGCGCTGGACAGCGCGGGTGAAGCGGGTATATTTCGATGTCGCCAAACGTGCAGCGCCACGGTGCCTGGAATCACCGCGTTGTCCACCCATCCGAGAGAACGACCCATGAGTGCCAATACCGAAAGCCTTTACCAAGACCACGTGCTAGGCAACTACGGCATGCCGCCGTTGACCTTCGTGCGCGGCGAGGGCACGCGGCTGTGGGACGATGGCGGCCGCAGCTACCTGGATTTCTGTGCGGGCATTGCGGTCGTAACGATGGGGCATTCGCACCCGAAGGTGGTGAGCGCCATCCAGGCCCAGGCGGCCGAGCTGACCCACGTGAGCAACTTGTTCCGCAATGAACAGCAGGCGGCGTTGGCGGCGAAACTCAACGGCCTGGCCGGCGGTGGTGGCAAGGTATTTTTCTGCAACAGCGGCGCCGAGGCCAACGAGACACTGATCAAGCTGTCACGGCTGTTTGGCCGCGCGAAAGCAGGCGAGGAAGGGCGCTGCTACCAGGTGATCGTCGCCGCGCAGGCATTTCATGGCCGCACCTTCGGCGGCATGAGCGCGACGCCGCAGGAGAAGATCCAGGGCGGGTTCCGGCCGCTGGTGCCTGGTTTCGTGACCGCGGCGTTCAATGACCTGGACAGTTTCCGCACCGCCATTACTGATGACACCGCGGCGATCCTGGTCGAGACCATCCAGGGCGAAGGCGGCATCCGTCCGGCCGACGCGGATTTCCTCCGCGGCCTGCGCGCGTTGTGTGACGAGAAAGGCATCCTGCTGCTCGTTGACGAGGTGCAATGTGGCGTGGGGCGCACGGGTACGTTTTTCGCCTATGAGCAGGCGGGCATCCGCCCGGACGCAATCGGCATGGCCAAGGGGCTGGGTAATGGCTCGCCCATCGGCGCGGTGTGGATCGACGACCGCCATGCGGGCCTGTTCACGCCGGGCTCGCACGGCACCACGTTTGGCGGCACGCCACTGGTCTGCGCCGCGGCGCTGGCCACGCTGGAGGCCATGGAAGAAGAAGCCGTGCTGGACAACGTGGCGACCAATGGTGCCTATGTGATGGAGCAGCTACAGGCACTGAAGGCCAAGTTCCCTGACTATATCGTCCAGGTTCGCGGGCGTGGTTTCATGATCGGCATCCAGGTCGCTGAGCCGCCGGGCGACCTGGTCGCCCTGCTGCGTGAGAAGGGGCTGATCGTGCCTTCGGCCGGCGGCAACGTGGTGCGATTCCTGCCGCCGCTGGTTGCAACGCGCGACGACTTCGACGAGGCGCTGGCCATCTTGGCCGAGGGTGTGCGCGAACGCGCGGCCGCCGCCGAAAAATAAAATCCACGCCCGGCGTCGCCGGGCGTGGAAACGTGGCGGGCTGTGGAGAGGGGGCCGCCAGGGTTCTCAAACGGTGGGGCAGGTGTGTCAAATCGAATCGATCCACTCATCGACCTCGCGCTCGGCGGCGTCGCGTGACTTGCCGTAACGCTCCTGGATCTTGCCGGCGAGCTGCTCGCGGCGACCCTCGACCTGGTCCCAGTCGTCGTCGGTGAGCTTGCCCCACTGATTGCGGGCCTTGCCCTTGAATTGCTTCCAGTTGCCTTCGATGGTGTCCCAGTTCATGACAGACCTCCTGTGTGATTCGGGTTCACCCGATTAGATGCAATCGGTATGCCAGAAGCGGGCAGGCCATTGGCAATGCGGGTTTCGCGGGGCTGCCGCGCCGCGCCGGGCGTCTTTTTGCGGCAGATTCTTCCCGGTGATGTAATTCTTGCAACGTGCCGCCGGGTGTTCCGTCAACGTCTCCGGGGCAAGGGCGGCGATCGTTCCGGATTGGGGTAAACTGGAGAAATGGCGGTTGGCCTGACAATAGGGGGATTCATCGCTGGCCTGCTGCTGATGGCCGGCAATGACTGGTTTTTGGCGCCCATCGCCGGCGCCGGCCTGGGTTTCCTGCTGGGCCGCCTGCTGGGCCTCGAGAAGCGCATCAAGGAACTGCAGTACGACTTCGAGAAGCTGTGGCGCCAGGTGAACGAGGCCGGCGGTCGTAAGGATGCAGACGCACCGGCCGCCGCCACACCGCCGGAAACGAAGGTACCTACCCAGCCAGCCACGGGGCCTGCCGAAGACGTAAGCCACCTGCCCGTTGATGGGCCGGCCAGGGACTCGGTGCCTGAGCTGGACCCGGAACCCCCAGCACCCGAATCCACCTCAGAACCGGCTGCGACCGATCCCCGCCCGGCAGCCAGGCCGCCCGTATTCACGCCCGAAGCGCCGCCGCCGTATGTCCAGACCTTTTTCAGGCAACTGGGTGGCTGGCTTTCGTCGTGGTTCACCACCGGCAATGTGCCGGTCAAGGTGGGGGTCATCCTGTCCTTTATCGGCGTTGCGTTCTTCCTGAAGTATGCCGTCGACAACGAGCTGTTCAGCCTGCCCATCGAGTTCCGTCTGCTGGCGGTGGCGGCCGGCGGGCTGGCCATGGTGGTGGTGGGTTGGCGGCTGCGACACCGCCTGCGCGTGTATTCGCTCAGCCTGCAGGGCGGCGGCGTGGGCGTCCTGTTCCTGGTCATCTTCGCGGCGTTGCGGATCTGGCAACTGCTGCCGGCGGGTATCGCGTTCGTGCTGCTGGTGGCACTGACCGCATTCACCTGCGCGCTGTCGGTGCTGCAGAAATCGCGGGCGCTGATCGTCCTGGGCGCGGTGGGCGGTTTCCTGGCGCCGGTGCTGGCGTCGACGGGGCAGGGCAGCCACGTCACGCTGTTCAGCTACTACCTGGTCCTGAACCTGCTGATCGTGGCGGTGGCCTGGTTCCAGGCCTGGCGCGCCGTGAACCTGGTTGGCTTCGTGTTCACCTTTGTGATTGGCAGCCTGTGGGGGTACCACTATTACCGGCCGGGGCTGTTTGCCAGTACCGAACCGTTCCTGGTGGCGCACTTTGTGCTCTACCAGGTGATCGCGATTCTCTACGCGCTGCGTCAACCGCCCAGGAAGATCGGCCTGGTCGACGGTACGCTGGTCTTCGGTACGCCGGTGATCGTTTTCGCGCTGCAGGCGGCGCTGGTGAGCGATACCGAGTACGGGCTGGCCATCAGCGCGGCCGTGCTGGCGGTGTTCTACGCGCTGACGGCCACCTGGCTGCACCGCCGCCATGGCGCGGCCCTGCAGGTGCTGCGTGATTCCTTTCTGGCGCTCGCGGTAGCGTTTGCGACCATTGCCATTCCGCTGGCGCTGGATGCCGGCTGGACGGCCACGGCCTGGGCGCTGGAGGGTGCGGCCCTGATCTGGCTCGCCACGCGCCAGCCACAGCACCTGGCCAACTTTGCCGGCGCGACGCTGATCGTTTTCAGTGGCTGTGCGTTCGTGCTGCACGGCTGGCGTAATGATGTGGGCTGGCCGGTGCTGAACGGCAATGTTCTGAATGGTGCGCTGATCAGCCTGGCGGCGCTGTTCGCGGCAAGGCGGCTGGAGCACTTCAGGTTGCCGCCCGTGGGCAGGCTCTATGGCGTCATGGCCTGGGGCCTGTTCGCTTGGGGTGTGCTGTGGTGGCTGGGTACCGGGGTCGCGGAAATCGACGACCGCGTAGGCCGGGACCTGCAGATGGCAGCCGTGGTGCTGTTCCTTTCCGCCACCGTAGTGGTTTCGGCCTGGTATGGGCAGAATCGGGACTGGGCCATGGCGCGCGGCCTGGCGCTGCTGTTCCTGCCGGCGCTGGCCTTGCTGGCCCTGCATGGCACCGATCAATACGGACATTTCCTGGGCGGCCTGGGCTGGCTGGCCTGGCCGGTGGCGTTTGTTGTGCAGGCCTGGCTGGTCCGTTCGATGGACCGGCAGGGCCATCGGTCGGCCCGGACCTGGCATGTCGGGACGGTTATCCTGCTGACCCTGATGGTGGCCGTTGAGCTGGGATACCAGGTGGGCGAGTGGGTTTCCGGCGCCTGGGATATCGCCGCTGCGAGCGCGGTCCCGGGCATCGCCGCCCTGGTCATCTGGCGGTTTCGCCGCAGTCCGGCCTGGCCGGTTCCTGCGCATCCGCTGGCCTATTTTGCGCTCAGCCTGTGCATGGTGGCGGGGCAGATGCTCTACCTGGGCGTTGTCACCTACACCCTGCCGGGTGACACCGGGCCGCTACCCTACATGCCGGTGCTCAACCCGTTTGACCTGGCGGTACTGTTTGCCGGTGGTGTCGCGCTGTTGTCGCTGGTGGTCATCCGGCGTGATCAGGCTGGGCTTGGAAACACGGGTGCGCCCGCCGTGCTGTCGGCCTACCGGCTCTTGCTGGGCGCCACGTTCCTGGTGTTGACGACACTGGCCTTGCTGCGTGGCGTGCACCACCTGGCCGCCGTGCCATGGGATGCCGACCGGCTATTCGATTCGGTGGTGGCGCAGACCGCGTTGTCCATCTACTGGGGCATGCTGGGCTTCGCCGGCATGGTCCTGGGCGCCCGGCGTGGGCAGCGGGGCCTTTGGCTGGCCGGCGCAGGATTCATGGCACTGGTGGTGCTGAAGCTGTTCCTGGTGGACCTGGGCAATTCCGGCACCATCGAGCGCATCATTTCCTTTATCGGCGTGGGTGTACTGCTGCTGGTGGTCGGCTATTTCGCGCCGGCGCCGCCGCGCGTACCGGAGGACGAATCGTGACCGTGAAACCACTGTTGACCCTGCTGCTGGCCGGGCTCGCGGCCATGCCCGCGCCGGCCGTCGCGCAAGTGCCAGCTCGGGATGACTATGCCTGGCACTTCCCGGTGGAGGTGACGCAGGCCGGTGAATACCAGGTCGTGGATATCCCGCTGGCGGTCTACCGTTCGGCGCATGACGCGAGCCTGCGCGACCTGGGTATCTATAACGGGGTCGGGCAGGCCGTGCCGCGCATCATCGAACGGCCCGGCGACGATGCCGAGGTGCTCGAGTCGCTCACGCCGCTGGGTGTGATCCCGTTGTACGGCGAGGTGGCGGAGTCACAGCGGCGACTGAACGTGCTGATGCAACTGGATGAACCGGGCACCACGCTGCAGTTCCGCTCGGTGGTGCCGGAGCCCACCGAACCGGGGCAGCAATTACAGGCGTTGATCGTCGATCTGCGTGAGCACGAGGAGCGCATCTCGGGCCTGGCGTTCACCTGGTCCGGGGCGGCGGATGGCTTTATCGGCACGGTGATTGTCGAGCAGGGCGACGACCTGGCGGACTGGCGCCCGCTGGCGCGTGGCACGCTGGCCGAACTCGCGTTTGAAGAGGCGCGCATCGAAGAGAACCGGGTTGGCGTGGATGGCCCCATCGGCGATTACCTGCGGGTGACCTGGCGTGACATGCCGGCAGGTTGGCGACCGGCGACCATCACCGCCATTCGCCACGATCGCGGCCCGGCGGCCGAGCGTGACTGGCTTGAACTCGAGCCGCGGGAAGCAGGTGAAGACGGGCGCGAATTCACCTTCGATGCCGGCGGCTACCTGCCGGTCGACCGTCTGGAACTGGTGTTGCCTGGCGGCAACGGCGTGGTCCGTGCGGCCGTTTATGCCCGCGAGGGCAGCGAGGGACCCTGGCGCCACGTCCATGAAGGCGTGTTCTACCGCGTCAACACGTCGGGCACAGTGCTGCAGTCCGGCGCGGGTGCCATCGTGCCCAGCCGCGCAGACCACTGGCGCGTCCGGGTGCTGTCCGGGCAGGTCAACGGTGCGCCAGTCCTGCGCCTGGGCTGGCGGCCCGAGCGCCTGCTGTTCCTGGCCCAGGGTGATGGGCCGTTCACGCTGGCTACCGGTCGCGCGCGGGACCAGGGTGAGCAATTCCCGCAGCAGCGGCTGCTAGGCGATAACGCGCTGTTTTCCATGCTCGGGCAGGCCGGGGAACCGTCCCTGGCCGTGCTGGGCGCACGCCAGGCCGGCGCCGGTGAAATTGCTCTGGCGGCGGAGCCGGACTGGTCCTGGAAGACCGTGCTGGTCTGGATCGGGCTGTTCGCGGCGGTGGGGATTGTGGGGTACCTTGTGCTCTCCTTGTTACGGGAATCCGATGCCACTAAAGTGAGCGATACATAACTCCAGAACACGGCTCAATGCGTCACTCACGATTTACCCTGGCGGGGCTGGTCTTCCTGGCCGGCCTGTTGGCCGGCTGTGCGCGGCAGGACGACGTGGTCGTCCTCAAGCTGGCCCACGCGCTGGATACCCAGCACACGGTGCACCTGGGCATGGTGCACATGGCCGAGCAGCTGCACGCCTATTCCGGCGGAACCATGCGCGTGGATATCTACCCCAGCGCGCAGCTGGGCGCCGAGCGCGACCTGGTCGAACTGGTGCAGATCGGCTCCCTGGCCATGACCAAGGTATCGGCAGCGCCTCTGGAAGCGTTCGTGCCCAGCATGAAGGTGTTCAGCATTCCCTACGTGTTCCGCGATCGCGGGCACTATTTCCGCGCCCTGGATTCGGCCATCGGCCAGGAACTGCTTGATTCGGTGGCCATCGCCCGGCTCAAGGGCATGGGCTACTACGATTCGGGCAGCCGCAGTTTCTACATGGTCGACACACCGGTCGAAACGCCCGCGGACATCGCCGGGGAAAAGATCCGCGTCATGAAAAGCCAGACGGCGGTCGAAATGGTCGCCGCGATGGGCGGCAGCGCCACGCCGATTTCCTGGGGCGAGCTGTACTCCGCACTCCAGCAGGGCGTGGTCGATGGCGCGGAGAACAACCCGCCGTCGTTTTACCTGTCCGGCCACTACGAAGTCTGCAAGTACTATGCGCTGAACGAGCATTCGGCTGTGCCGGATATCCTGCTGATGAGCGAGTACGTCTGGGAGTCGCTGGATGCACAGCAGCAGCAATGGGTTCAGCGTGCGGTCGACGACTCCGTCGCCTACCAGCGCGAGCTGTGGAACACGGCGACCGAAGAAGCGCTGGCCGCCGTCAAGGCCGCCGGCGTGACCGTCACCTACCCGGACAAGGCCCCGTTCATGGCCGCCGTGCAGGGCATGAAAGCGTCCTATGACGGCACCGAGGTCGGGCGCCTGATCGCAGCGCTGGAGGGCGTGGAATGAAGCTGTTGACGCCGTTGGCGGATGGCCTGGAAGCCGTGCTCAAACACGTGCTGGTGGCGCTGATGGTCGCCCTTGTCGGCGCGGTCAGCTGGCAGGTGATTTCCCGTTACGTGTTTTCTGCACCCAGCTCCTGGACCGAGGAAGTCGCACGCTTTCTGCTGATCTGGGTCAGCCTGTTGGGCGCCGCCTATTCGACCCGGCACCGGGCGCACCTGGGCCTGGACCTGCTGGCGCAGAAGGTCACGGGGAAGGCCGAGGCCTGGCTGCATGGATTCACCGCCTTCGTCATCGTGTTGTTCGCACTGGGCGTGCTGGTCGTTGGCGGCGGCAAGCTGGTGGCGCTGACCTGGGAACTGAAACAGACCTCCGCGGTGCTGGGCATACCCGTGGCCATCGTCTACTCGGTGATCCCGTTGACCGGGGCGCTGATCACGTTGTTCGCCCTGAGCCCGGCCAGTGGGGCGACAACCACCGACCCGGTGTTGGGGGGTGAATCATGAGTATTGCCGTGTTGCTGGTGACATTCGCCCTGCTGTTCACGATGGGCGTGCCCATCGCCTTCAGCCTGGGGCTGGCCACGCTGGCGACCATGCTGATGACCATGGGTTTCGACCCGGCGGTCACGACCATCGCCCAGCGCATGGCCGGTGGCATCGACAGCTTTTCCCTGCTCGCCATTCCGCTGTTCGTGCTGTCCGGCCAGCTGATGGCCCAGGGCGGCATCGCCCGGCGCGTGGTGGCCTTTTCGAAGGCGCTGATCGGCGCGGTGCCGGGTGGCCTGGCCTTCGTCAACGTCATTTCCTGCATGATTTTTGGCGCCATTTCCGGTTCCGCGGTGGCCGCGACCTCCGCCATCGGCGGTTTCATGATCCCGGAAATGAACAAGGCGGGTTACGACAAGAATTTCAACGCGGCCGTCACCGCCACGGCTTCGACCACGGGGCTGCTCATTCCGCCCAGCAATATCCTGATCATCTACGCGGTGGCCAGCGGCGGGGTCTCCATCGCGGCGCTGTTCGTGGCGGGCTACCTGCCCGGGTTGCTGGTGGGGCTGGCGCTGATGCTGGTCTGCGGCATCTACGCCAAGCGCAACAATTTCCCGGCGGGTGAGCGGGTATCGCTGGGCGTGGTGGCACGCACGGCGGTTGCCGCGTTCCCCAGCCTGTTCCTGATCGTGCTGGTCATCGGCGGCATCATCGCCGGCATCTTCACCGCCACCGAGGCGGGCGCCATCGCGGTGCTCTACGCCTGGGTGCTGTCGATGTTCATCTACCGGGAGATCGACCTGGCCGACCTGCATGCCCTGGTGCTGAAGTCGGTGGAGACCACCGCCATTGTCATGTTCCTGATCGCGACCTCGATGGCGATGTCGTGGATCCTGGCCTACGAGAACATCCCGGCGCTGGTGGCCAACGCGATGGTCACCATCAGCGACAATCCCATCATCATCCTGTTGCTGATCAACGTGGTCCTGCTACTGGTGGGCATCTTCATGGACATGACGCCGGCGGTGCTGATCTTCACACCCATCTTCCTGCCCGTGGCGGTGGAGCTGGGCATGTCGCCGCTGCATTTTGGCATCATGATGGTGCTCAACCTGTGCATCGGGCTGTGCACGCCGCCGGTCGGGGGCATTCTGTTTGTCGGCTGCGCGATCGCAAAGACCAGTATCGGCCAGATCGTGCGGCCGATGATTCCCATGTTCCTGGCGATGTTCCTGGCCCTGATGATGGTGGCCTACGTGCCGGCCATCAGCGAGGCGCTACCGCGGTTCTTTGGGCTGATCGACTAGCTTGCCGGGTCTCGGGTGAGTTTTCCGGGTTAATCAGTTCGCATTTCGCCGATGTTGGCAGATGCCGTTGATGAAAGTCGCCTGAACGGCACGGTCGTCGCCCATGATCATCTGGATGAACAGGGCATCATGGATGTCTTCGGCAAATTTCATCCGGTAGTCGATGATGGGCGTCGACTTCATGTCCAGCACCACCAGGTCCGCTTCCATGCCTGTTGCGATACTGCCGACCTTGTCTTCGAGGTACATCGCGCGGGCGGTGCCTCGGGTGGCCAGGTAGAACGCGTGGCCGGCCGTCAGCGCCTGTCCGTGCGTTTGCGCGGCCGTGTAAGCGGCGTTGAGCGTTTCGAAAATGGAGAACGACGTGCCGGCGCCGAGATCCGTGCCCAACCCCACCCGGACGGGGCGGCCGTGGTCCATGGCCCGGTAGAGATCAAAGCAACCGCTACCCAGGAAAAAGTTCGACGTCGGGCAATGTGCAATGGCAGACCCGGTGCAATGCATGGCATGGAGTTCGTCATCGGTCAGGTGGATGCAGTGGCCAAACACGGCGCGGGGGCGACACAGTTTGCTGTGGTCGTAGACGTCAAGGTAGCCCGCGTGCCCCGGGAACAGTTCGCTCACCCACTCGATTTCACGGGTGGTTTCGGACAGGTGGGTCTGCATGTAGACGTCCGGAAACGCGTCCCACAACTGTCCGGCGGCGTCCAGTTGCTCCTGGGTGCTGGTCGGCGCGAAACGGGGTGTGATCGCGTACATCAGCCGCCCCCTGCCGTGCCATTTTCGAATCAGGGCCAACGAGTCGTCGTAGCTGCTTTGCGTGGTGTCCAGCAGATCAGGTGGGGCGTTGCGGTTCATCATGACCTTGCCGGCGGCCAGGCGCATGCCAAGGCGTTCGGCGGCCTCGAACAACGCGTCCACTGATTGAGGAAAGACGGTGCCGTATACGCAGCTGGTGGTGATGCCGTTGCGCAGGTTCTCGCGCAGGAAGACATCCGCGACCGACGCGGCGAAGGCCTTGTCGGCAAACTTGCGCTCGGTGGGGAAGGTGTACCGGTTCAGCCAGTCCAGCAGTTGTTCACCAAATGCCGCGATCATCGGTGTTTGCGGGAAATGCACGTGGCTGTCGATAAAGCCGGCCGAGATCAGCGCATCGGGGCCGTAGCTCGTGATCGCCAGGTCCGCCGGCAACTGTGGTTGTACATGACCCGCCGGGCCAAAATGGGTGATGAGGCCGCCACCAAAGGCGACGATGGCGTCCGACTCGTAAACCAGGGTGTCTTCCAGGCCGGCCTGGAAGGGGTCGCCGGTGAACGTCAACGCGGGTCCGCGAATGGCGCTGGTGGGTGTGGGCAGGCTGTCGGTCATGTCGGTTGATGTGGCTGTTCCCACTCCATTCTAGTGGTTTGGCCCCTTGCCGGCGTCGCGTTCGTGTCGTCAGGTCTGGGTTCCGCCCGCGTTTTCATTGACAATGGACAGGTTCCCGAAAGTCAATCAGCTGTTTTGAAAAAACTCACCTTCTATCTGGGGCTGCTTGCCCTGTCCAGCCTGGCGATTCCGGCATCCTGGGGTCAACCCGCGGATGAAGAATTTGAAGGCGACCGTGTAGGGCACGACATGCGTGACGTGATCCCGCGGCACGAAATTCCCGGCGCGCCGATCTTGACGGTTGCGCAGGCCCTGGAGGCCTTCCAGGTGCAGAAGGGGTTCGTGGTCGAGCCCGTGGTCTCCGAGCCCGATGTCTTCAACCCGGTGGCCATGGCGTTTGATGCCAGCGGGCGCATGTGGGTCGCGGAAATGACAACCTACATGCCGGATGTCCACGGCAGCGGTGAAATGAAACCGGACGGTAATATCGCCCTGCTCGAAGATACCGATGGTGATGGCGCCGTCGACCGGCGCACGGTCCTGCTCGACAACGTGTTGCTGCCCAGAACGGTGGCCGTGGTGGACGGCGGGATTTTCTACGCCGACCATGAATCCCTGTATTTCGCCGAGGTGCTCGAAGCCGATGGCCAGGTGCGGCTGGGCCGCCACGACGTCGTGGACCCGACTTACGCCTCGGGTGGCAATGTCGAGCACAAGCCCAACACCATGCTCTATGGCATTGACGGCTGGTACTACAACGCCAAGAGCGATCGCAGGTACCGGGTGCTGCCATTGGGCGCGGAAGTGCCCGCCGGGGCTGAAGAGATCTATCGCAACACTGACTGGAAAGTCGTCCGTGCCGGAACGGACTACCGTGGTCAGTGGGGCCTGTCGATGGATGACTATGGCCGGCTCTATCACAATGGCAACAGCTCGCCGATTCACGGCGAGTACCTGTTGCCGGGCGCCCTGTTGAAGAACCCGGGCTACTGGCCTGACATGCCTGCGCACCCCATCGGAGACAATTTCGTATTCCCCGCGCGCATCAACCCCGGGGTCAACCGGGGCTACCTGGAGGGCACCCTGGTCGCCGATGGCCCGGACCGCGGCAAGCTGGTCAGTTTCACCGCCGCGAGCGGAAGCCTGGTGTACCGGGGCAGCAACTTTCCGGCGGCGTACTACGGCATGGGCCTGACCCCGGAACCCGCCGCCAACCTGGTCAGCGCCCGCCGCATCATCGAGGCGAATGGCGAGCTCCGCGGGGAAGCCCTGTTTCCCGGCCAGGAGTTGCTGGCGTCAACCGATGAACGTTTCCGCCCGGTGAACCTGTATAACGCGCCGGATGGCACCGTCTACATCCTCGACATGTATCACGGCATCATTCAGCACCGGGATTTCCTGACCCGCTACCTGGCGGACCAGATCAGGGACCGCGAACTCGACCATGGCAACAACACCATGGGCAGGGTCTACAGGCTGAGATGGGCTGAGAACAGGGCCGCCCCGGTTCCGGACCTGGACGCGCTGGACAGCGCATCGCTGGTGCCCTACCTGGCCCACGCCAACGCCTGGCAGCGCGACACCGCGCGGCGGCTACTGGTTGAACGCCAGGCCAGCAGCGTGGCAAACGCCATCCGCGCCTTGATGGCCGGGTCGGATCATTCCGTGGCACTGGTCAATGCGCTGTGGACCCTGCACGGCCTGGGTGCGGTGGATATCGACACGGTGCGGCGCTACATGCGTGATGCCGACCACCATGTCGCCATGGCCGCCGCGGCCGTGGGTGAGGCGCTGCCCGCCAGCGATCATGCGGCTTATCACCAGTCACTGCGCGCCATGGCGAACGCGGGATACCCTCGCGCGCTGCAGGCCGCGGTGTCCGTTGCCGCCATCGACGGCGGCGCGGACGTGTCCAGGCTCGTGCTCGACGCCCATATCGACCGGCCCTATACCCGCGAGGCGGTGGTCAGCGGCCTGGGCGATGATGCAGCGGCGTTTGTCGAGGCCATCGGGGGAGCGTATCCGGACCCCGTGTTCATGGACATGCTGGATCGCCTTGGCGAGAACCGGCAGCAGGCCAGCAACCGTGACCGCCTGTCACCGGCCGGGCAGCGCCGTTACGACCGGGGGCAGGCGCTGTACGCCGGTCAAGGAGCCTGCGCCGGCTGCCACGGCCCACATGGCAACGGCATGCCAGGCCTGGGGCCGACCTTCTGGGACAGTGGCTGGGTCTACGATCGCGACAGGCTGGTCCGCGTGCTGCTGCACGGCCTGGCCGGGCCCATTTGGGTGGGACAGGATTTCTGGAATACCGCGGCGGTCATGCCAGGCTACGCGACCAACGACGCCATCAGCGACGAAGACCTGGCCGCGATGGCCACCTATATCCGCAACAGCTGGGGCAATGCCATGGACAGCGGTGATGCGGTCACCGAAAGTGATATCGAAAAGGTGAGGGCGCAAACGCAGGGGCGTGTGGAACCTTTCCGTGCCACCGATTTCGAGTGAGGCGTATACTGCGAACCTGATTCAAGGAGGTCAACCATGATTCGAGTCAATCGTTTGAAGCCGCTTGCCGTTGTGCTGGCCTTGGCGCTCGCACCGCAAGCCTGGGCCACGGGCCTGGCAACCTGTGACTCCGGGCCCGAAGAGGGCTGGCAGGACAAGGACGTGCTGCAGAAGCAGCTTGAATCCGAGGGCTGGGAAGTCCGTCGCGTCAAGGTCGATGGCGGGTGTTACGAGGTCTATGCCAAAAACGCTGACGGAGAGCGGGTTGAAGCCTACTTCCACCCGGTCACCCTAGAGCCGGTGCCCATTGAGGACGACCACGAAGAGTAAACCGCCCGCGGTGGGCGGGTGGGTGCGGGTCTGGGACCCGCTTCTGCGGCTGTTGCACTGGTCGCTGGTCGCCACCGTCGTGGCCAGCTGGCTGACGCGGCATAGCCCGGGTCGGCTGCACGAGTGGGTCGGCTACGGGGCCATGGCGGTCGTCGCCATACGGTTTGCCTGGGGTTTTGCCGGCCCGTACTACGCCCGATTCAGTCAGTTCGTCCGCCCGCCCGGCCAGGCGCTGGCATACCTGCGGGATGCACGCCAGGGCCGTGCGACCCGGCACCTGGGGCACAACCCGGCCGGGGGCTGGATGACGGTGGTCCTGCTGCTGTTCGTGGCGGCCATTTCAATCACTGGCTGGATGTATACCACCGACCGTTTCTGGGGCATCGCCTGGGTGGGCGAGACGCACCTATGGCTGACCAACGCGCTGATGCTACTGGTGGCGTTGCACCTGGCTGGCGTGGCCTGGAGTTCGTGGGTGCACCGCGAAAACCTGGTTGCCGCAATGCTGCACGGCAAGAAGAAAGTGGCGGGAAGCTGACCCGTTGGTGCTGTCACCCCGGGTCGCGCCCATTGTCACAAAAGGGTCATTCGGCCCGGCATCGGCGCAAAAATTTATCTTTGGTTCATAATAGACACATCGGTGCAAAGTCCGCGGATTGTCGCTTCAGTTCGAAGAAGTTGGCGACCGATAGAGACTGGTTTGGGGCACGGGGTCAAACGCGAATTTCACTGGATTTGTTGTAATTGCGTGCTATGTATATGAAAATCCAGCACCAATTCCGTCATTAAGCAACGGGAAGTCTAACGGGTGCCATGGACTCGATCATCGAATTCCTGAACTGGCTTGAATCGCGGGAAGGCCTTTTTTCGGCACTCACCGCCATCGCGGCCATGTTCGGCATCTGTTACGGCATCATCGCGTTCTTCTTTCCGGGTGTCGGGCGCTGGATGCGGCGGACCTTTGGGCACGAGTCCGGTTTTGTCGCCGGTGAGTCGCCGCAGACAGGTCGGGGCAAGGGTTCGGAATTGCCGAGCAAGTCGCGGAACCGGTCCTCGATCGCCGTTCTGCCGCTCAGGACCCTGTCTTCGCTGGAAGAAGACCGCAATATTGCCGCTGGTATTTCCTCCGAAATCAGCGCCGACCTCTCGCAGCTGGCCGACCTCCGCGTGGCCTCCCACCTGGCGACCATGCAGTTCCAGGGCCAGTCGGTGGACCTGAAGGAAGTCGCCGAGGTTCTCAGCATTCACTACGCGTTGACGGGCAGCTTCCAGCGCGCGGGCGAGCGCATGCGCCTTATGGTCGAGTTGTGTGACGCCACCACCGGCGACCAGCTTTGGGCGTCGACCTACGACCGCCAGATCAAGGACCTGTTCGATGTCCAGGGCGAGGTATCGAAATCCATTGTTGCGGCCATCGGCGGCCAGGTGAAACTCGCCGACACGCGCATCGCCTACGACGCGCCAACCGACAACCTGGATGCCTGGGGCCTGGTCCAGAAGGCCTTCAATTTCTGGTTGACCCATTTCTCGCCGCAGGACTACGAGACGTCCCTGAAGCTCCTGCGCAAAGCCGTGGCGCTGGACCCGCAGTACGCGGCGGCACGGGCGTCGTTATCCATGATCCTGAGCCAGCGTGTGATCAACGCGGTCAGCCAGGACCCCGAGGCCGACACCCGCGAGTCACTGGAGATGATCGAAGAGGCATTCCGGTTGGGGCCGCGTGACCTGACGGTGCTGGAAAATGCCGGCCTGGTCTGGACCCATCATGGCGAGGGCTTGAGGGCGCGCGAGGCCCTGCGCCTGGCGGTCGACATCGCACCCCTGGACCTGATGGCATGGGGCTACCTGTCGATGAACCTGGGCTGGACAGGCAATGAAGCCGAAACCCGCGAAGCGGTGGCCATCGCTGACCGCCTCCTGGCCATGGCGCCAAAGCATCCGTCGCGCCCTTACTGGCACTACTTCCGTGGCTCGGCGCTCAATCGCCTGGGCGACCTGGAAGGCGCCGCCAAGGCCGCGAACCAGGCGCTGGAAGACCAACCGGCATTCAATATTGCTTACATCCTGCTGGCCAACGTGCTAGCGCTTGGGGGCGACCTTGATGGCGCGCGTGCAGCCTACGCCGCTTCGTTGCAGATCAATCCCTTCCTGGGGCCGGAATTTGCCATCCAGCGGATGAAAACGGTGTGCATGAGCGAGGAAGCCGCGGAGCCCATGTACCGCGGACTGGTCCTGGCGGGGCTGACCGGCAAGGACGGCCCCGAACAGGACACCGCGACGACCATCAGGGCCTGACAACGAAAGAACAAGGGGAATACGTATGACTGCCAGCCGGATATCCGCTTTTGAGATCATTGCCAGCGGGCTCGGTTATCCCGAATCGCCCAAGTACCTGCCGGACGGTTCGGTCCTGCTGGTGGAGATCAGGAACCAGTGCCTGACCCGAATTGGCGCGGACGGTAGCCGAACCCGGGTCGCCGACATCAAGGGCGGCCCCAACGGCCTGGCGCTGGGCCCGGATGGCCACGCGTGGATTGCCAACAATGGCGGCTTCAACTGGCTGGACGTGCCCTTGCCCAACGGCCAGACGCTGGCCATCGGCACCACCCAGCCCGATGACTACGAGGGTGGCCGGATCGAGCACGTTAACCTTTCCGATGGCCGGGTCAACATGGCCTACCGCAGCTTCAGTGACGGTATGGACATGAGCGGTTTCGGGCCGCGACAGCCAAAGCCGGTCAGCCACCCCAAACCCCTCGGCCTGCGAGGGCCGGACGACCTGGTGTTCGACAAGACCGGCCATTGCTGGATTTCTGACTGGGGCAAACAGCGCCCGCGTGACGTGGATGTCACCGGCATCTATTACGCCGCCCCGGATGGCTCGAAGATCACCGAGATGATTTTCCCGCTGTCCTGTCCCAATGGCATCGCGCTGTCACCTGCGGAAGACCGCCTTTACGCCGCGATGACCTACAGCCGCCAGGTCATGTACTGGGAGCTTGATGGCCCCGGACGGATTCGCCCCAATCCCCTGAGCATGGACGGCAGTCACTTGCTGACCGCCGACCTTCCCGGGCAGGCGATCCTCGACTCCATGACGGTGGACGAGGCCGGCAATGTCTACGTGGCCACGATGCTGCCGGACGGCAACAACCCGATGTCGAACGGCGGTTTCTCCATCATCAGCCCGGATGGTAAGGACGTCGAATACGTGCCGATCCAACTGGATGGGGCGTTTGCGCCCCTTCCGTCGAGCCTGTGTTTTGGCGGCGCCGACCGGAAGACGCTTTATGCCACCTGTGGTTCCGCCGGGTTGCTGTTGAAGGCGACCGTAGACACGCCGGGGCTGGCACTGAACTTCAACCCCTACCAATAACAACGACCGGAGGCCCACGCGATGAACGACAAACAACGAAAGCGGGGCATCGGTCACTGGCCCGGGCGGGTGCGACGCTTCCTGCGCGGTACAGGCCTGGCCATCCGTGACGAGTTCAGGCGCTTCCTGGACAGCCCGCTCCGATGGTTGCGTGAAACCCTGGTCGCCCTGGCCAGGGCCCTGTTTCGCGCCGCGCGGTACCTGCTGTTGCTGCCGGTATTGCTGCTGGCCGGTCTGCTGGGCTGGTTCGCCCGCCTGACCCTGAAGCAAGTGTGGTCCGTGGCCTGGCGTGGCGGCCTGGTCCTGGTGGCCGTACTCGCGATTGGCTTCTTCCTGACCCTGCACTGGCCCCATTCGGAAGTGCCGGAGATCGAACCGCCGGGACGGGTGGTCTACCTGGACCAGGGCTGGGGTGTGGGCCGCGAGGCCGTGGATCGCCAGACCTATTACTACACGCCCCAGGGCACCGGCAACGTGCTCAGGAACATGCGCTACGACTGGTTCGTCAACCTGGAACTGCCGTGGGGCCGCCAGCGGCTGGCCGACCCCAACCAGATGCGCGCCTACGGCTTCCAGGTCGATACCGAGGCGACCGACGCCAACCCGCACTTGCTACCGGTGGGCTTCACCCGGCATTTCGACCCGCAATTGGGCGAGAACGTGCTGGATGTCACCTGCGCGGCCTGCCATACGGGCGCGCTGCGCGTTCGCAAGGACGATGGCAGCACGGTATCGCTGCGAATTGATGGTGGCCAGGCGATGCACGCGTTTACCGCCGCCAACATGCCGCATTTTGTCCCGGTGCTGCTGGCGTCGATGACCAGCACCTACCTCAATCCGCTCAAGTTCCGGCGTTTTGCCGCCAAGGTGCTGGGCGCAGACCCCAGCGACGAGGCCGTCAGCGCGCTGCACGACGCCTTCGGTGAAACCCTGGGCGCGCTGCTGAAAATGGGTTACAACGAAAAGCGCCACGGCCTGGCGCCCATCCAGGAAGGCTACGGCCGCACCGACGCACTGACCCGGATCGCCAACATGGTCTTTGGCGATCACATCACGGCAAGTAACTACGAGCCGGGCAATGCGCCGGTCAGTTACCCGCCGGTGTGGGACATCTGGAAGTTCGACTGGGTGCAGTACAGCGCCTCGGTGGCGCAGCCGATGGCGCGTAACCTGGGTGAGTCGCTGGGCGTGGGCGCGACCTACCGCCTACGTGACCGTTATGGCCGGCCGATTTCGGAACAGCGACGCTATGACACCACCACGCGGCTGCTCGACCTGCACACCATCGAACTGGCCCTGCGCCGACTGCGCCCACCGGCCTGGCCGGAAGACCTGCTGGGCGAGATCGACCGCGACAAGGCCGTGGCCGGCGGGCTGCATTTCATCCGTACCTGCCAGGGCTGTCACGGGCCGCACCCGGCCAGTGACCGCCAGCGCGCGATCGAGGCGCCGCTGAAGACGGCGTCCGACCCGCACTGGCGGATGAAAACGCTGGGCATCGACGAGATCGGCACCGACCCCAACGCAGCGGTGAATTTCGTCAGTTACACCTTCGACCTGACACCCACGGGCCTGGGCATTGGCGAAGTGCGTGAGGTGGTCGCCCATGAGCTGGATCAGCAGATCGAACGCACCCTGGCCTGGGACTTCCCACGGGTTCACACGGCCTGCGCGGCCGGTGAGGCGCCGGTAGGCGATGGCCTGGACTGCCAGGCCTGGGCCACGGAACGCCAAACGCTCGTCGATGACCGAACCCGGCAGCTGGACGCGATCAACCTGGCGGCGGTGACCAATGGCCAGGGCCTGAATTACATCGGCCTGCTGATGAAAAAGCGGCTTTACGAGCAGGGTGGTTTCAGCGAGGCGGAGATCCAGGACCTTAATGGCTTCGGGGCGCTGGACCTGCCCGAGGTCGCCGCGGTGTACAAGGCGCGGCCACTGGCCGGCGCCTGGTCGACGGCGCCGTACATGCACAACGGCTCGATTCGCAACCTATACCAGGTGCTGAGCCCGCAGCACGAGCGCGATACGCGGTTCTTTATCGGTCGGCCGGATTTCGACCCCAGGCAGGTGGGCCTGGCGCTGGATGACGGCCACGATGGCGGCTTCTGGCTGGATACCCGTATCGATGGCAACGCCAACACCGGCCACGAATTCCGGGCCGGCTACAACGCCTGGCGCGAGGGCAACCCGCCCCAGTACGGGGCCATTGGCCCGGGCTACACGCCGGCGCAGCGCTACGAGATCATCGAGTACCTGAAAACGCACCTGGATGACCCGCCGCATACGCCGCTGTTCGATGGGGTGTTTGCCGGCATCGTCGCCCAGGCACTGGCCCTGATGCCGGCCGAAGGCGAGGAAGCGCGCGTGCCGGAGACCTGGCCGGAAGGCCAGGCCTGCAACCTGGACGAGTACCTGCTCAACCACGAAAACTCGGTGACGCTGGATGACGCCACCCGCGCCGCCGTGGCGACCATTCGTGCCCGGCTGGCGACCTATTTCGCCCAGCCGGATGCCTACCGCTGCGGCGGCCAGACCCGCTACCAGCGCGGTGGAGGTGAAACATGATCCGGAAGACCCTGGCCCGGATGTTCATCCTGCTGTCCATCGTGGTCGTGGTGTCGCTGGCCTGGAATGGCCTGAAAGAGCGGCGCTACCGCGAGCACATGCCGCTGGGCGAAGTCATCGGGCCCAACGAGGATGCGGTCATGGCCGATGCCATCGCGATGGCGCTGCGCATGATCAACCGCACCCGTGATGACCTGACCGAGAAGGGCCTGACCGGTCACGTGACCCCGGCTGGACTCAAGGGCAAGGGGCCGGCCGACGAGGCCCTCGATGACGAGGGCGCGGTGGTGTTCCGCCGCGACGTCCACATCAAGACCCACGGTTGCGTGAAGGCGCACTTCATCGTGCCCGAGGTCGAGAGCCGTTTCCGCTGGGGGCTGTTTGCAGCACCGGGCCGCTACCCCGCCTGGATTCGTTATTCCAATGGCGACTACGTGATGAACCCGGACAAGAAGCCGGACGCGCGTGGCATGGCCATCAAGGTGATGGATGTGCCCGGCGAGAAGTTGCTGGCGTGGCAGAAAACGGCGCCGACCCAGGACTTCGTGATGATGAACGCCACCAACTACTTTATCCGCCACCTGGATGACTACGTCGAGCTGACCAAGTACCTGGCGGTTCAGGACAACTTCGGCTATTTCCTCAATGGCTGGAGCTGGAACCCGTTGAGCTGGCGCTGGCGCGAGTTACGACTGGTGCTGGGCACGAAAAAGAAGCCGCCCGAGACGCCGTTGCTGACGCAGTATTTCAGCGCCTCCGCCTATGCGCTGGGGCCCGACCAGTACATCAAGTTCAGTGCCCGGCCGGCCGAGTGCCCGGCCGATGACGGCGAGACCGGGTCCACGAAGACCGGCAACTGGGCCACACCGCGTTCCGACTACAATTTCCTGCGCCTGCGCATGGGTGAGCAACTGCAGGCCGGGCCGGCCTGTTTCGACTTCATGGTGCAGCCGCAGGTACCCGGCAAGCCGATGCCGGTAGAGGACGCGACCATTGCCTGGAGCGAGAAGGACTCGCCGTTCATCAAGGTCGCTCGACTGGAGATCCCGGCCCAGGATTTCGATACGCCGGGCCAGAACCTGTACTGCGAAAACCTGTCATTCAACCCGTGGCACTCCTTGCCCGAACATCGCCCGGTGGGCGTGTTCAACCGCGTACGCAAGGCGCTCTATGAAGAAGTGCACAAGTATCGCTGGGCCGCGAACGAGCAGCAGTATTCGACCGGCGAGGCCATCGCGCTCGAGCCCGGCCAGCCGCGGGAGCCAAACAGCTGGTGCCTGGATGGCGAGCAGGGCGACTGCGCGCCCTGACCCGTTCAGGCCTCCGACGTGCTGTCGCGCGGATCGTCCCTGAGCCGGGCGAAACCACCCAGCGCCTCGACATCGGCCAGCAGCCCCTCGCAGGCATGCGCGCCCAGTGCCCTGTACGCCTCGAACTGGGCTTCTGTGAAGAACTGGTCCGACGTGGGTTCATGGGGGAACAGCGGGTGCTTGCAGCGGTAGGAGTGAACATACTCCGGTTCATCGCCTGACACCGACAGCTTGATGTACAACAACTGCCCCGTTGACCCATCGGCATAGCGGATGTGTCCCAGCGCCGCGTGCTTCTCGCTCAGGCCATCCGGCGTCTTGCGCAGCGGATCCAGGTTGATGCTGATATCCACGCCCATGTCGATGCGGGCATAGCGCATCAGGGTGGTCAGGCCGCTGAATTCCATGGCCGGGTCGCACTCCCCATCGATGGCCAGGATGAACTTGCAGCGGCGCCGAAGCAGCTGGTAGATGGCCAGGTTCTCGATATGGCCGCCATCGGAAACGTTGATATGGGTGCCTTTCTCATCCAGCCGCCCCAGCGCTTCTTTCCAGATCAAGGTGGGCTTGGCGCTGCCCAGGCGGAACCGCTTGAATGCCATGTCGCGGTTGACCGCGCTCGGGTTGGGCAGCCAGTAACCCAGGCGAATATTAAGCAACGTCATGATGAACACCAGGGCCCGGTTCGTGGTCGTGCCCATGTTGGGGGCAGCGGCGGCACCGGAAATCGCCATCGCCGTGGCCAGGTCCAGGTGGCGGTCGTAGCGCTCCATCTCCTTCGTTGGCGCCCAGCCTGTACGGACCCCGCCGCAGAAATTCCGGCTGAAGGTGAAGAAGTCACACTCGCGGCCGCGCAGGTCAGCGGCGTGGCTGCCTTGCAGGTTCATGGCCACGTTCACCAGGTGATAGGGTGCAGCCGTGCCCGGCGCGTTCAGGGCCGAAAGCTTCAGGTTGTCCTCCGGCGTGGTCTCGCCATCGGGTTGAACGCGGAACAGGAAGGCCTTGCTCAGGCGGTCGCGGTAGAAGCCGTGCGGCGAGGTGATATTGATATCGAGCATGAAGCGGTTGATCAGCAACAGCGCTATAAACACCCCTACGAACCACCAGTCCTCGGCGCCATCGAAAAGATGCAGGAGCGGGCCGTGAATGCGCAGGCTGGCCGCGGATGCCCTTGTGAAATACACGCACTGGTGCCGGCTGCCGCGCTGGCCGGCTGCCGCGTGGCCCTGGTAGGGCGGACATTCCGCCAGCTGCGACGGGTCCAGGTTGATGACCCAGACGCGCCGGTCTTCGCGCCAGAACATCGGGTCGGGCGCGGTGTCGCAGTTTCCGGACTGGCAACGCGCGACGGCATTCTCGCCCATCTGCAAACCGCGCCCGGCCAGCGCGTTGCGCAACTCGGTGGCCGTGGCGGGCCCGGGCTCGCGTTCGAACAGCAGTTCATAAAGGGTGTCGTCACTGTCCAGCGGGTCGTCACCGTGGCTGCCCGTGCTGTCACCCCCGGCCAGGCAGGGCTCGGTACAGGCGACCGCGTCATTCAGACCCTTGGCGGAACCCACCGGCAGGAACGGCGAGTCAATCTGCCACAGGCACAGGCCCAGGAAGATCAGGTAGACAATGACCGGGCCGATCAGTCCGACCAGCCAGAGCAGCAGCTTGCCGAAAATCCGGCCGACGTTTTCACTGGCCTTGCCGGCCAGCATGAACAGGACGATCACGCCACCGACCACCGTCATGAATTGCCAGACCTTGTCCGGTGGCAGGTGGGTAAACCAGTACCAGAACTGGTCGGTGCTGTGCTCGATGGCCAGCCGGGTGACGTGCAGCACGGGAATCGCCAACAGGACCAGGCCGGCCAGCAGCAGTGGAATGGTCAACAGGAGTTCGAACACGTTTCGCCGGTTCCAGTCGAATGATTTGCCCAGCAGCCGGATCAGGAACGGGAAGGCGAGTGCCAGCAGCACGAACAGCATCACCAGCGGTGCCACCAGCCGGGGCAACATGTCCCAGTTGGGCCCCAGTTCGTAGGCGGCCTCGGTGACAAACACGGCCGCCATGATGAACGGCAGGAACACGAACAGGTTCAGCAGGATGCCGCGCAGCATCAGGTTGGGCAGGCGCAGCAGTGGCAACAGGCCGACGGGGTTCAGGTAGTTGGCGAAGTTTCGCAGGTGCGTCATGGCCGGCGGCTCTGATGACTTCTGCGTATAGCGAAGCGGGAACCGGTCGTTGTCCGGCCGGTTTTCCGGGTCGTTCAGCAGCGCGCTGATACAGGACCCCGTGTAGCCGCCGCCGGAGACCGTCGACAGGTAGTCGACATGCTTGAGCAAGCCGTTCCGGGCCAGGCCCTGGATGACACCCAGTGAAAAGGTCGCCGAGCGGATGCCGCCTCCGGAGATGGCCAGGCCGACCAGCCCCAGGTCGGGGTTTGGCGGGCCGTCCAGCGTGCTGTCGTCCAGCCCTTCCTGGCGGCGGCGATCGCGCAGGACTTCAAGTTCTTCGGGGAAAACGTCGGTTTCGAAGTCGAGGTGTTGAGGGTGGCCTGGAGACGTTTTCTTGTTGTTCATTCCTGGCGGTTCTCCCAAGGGTCAGAATCCGTAGCGGACCTGCAATGCCACGGAGCGTGGTCGGTCGGTGGTCGAGTAGTGCGCGCCGGCCAGCAGCGGCACGTCACTGCCATGGTTGCGGGTGAGCTCGTCGCCCAGGTTGCGGCCCAGAAGCGCCACGGTCCAGTGCTCATTCGCCGATGCCCAGCCCAGTCGCAGGTCGACCTTCTGGTAAGCCGGCTGAAAGGCGTTGGGGTCGAGGTCCTGGTCGACGAAATAACCATCGCTGTGGCTCACGCCCAGGTCGGCGAACAGCAGCTGGCCACCGGACAGCGCCTGCTCCCAGGCCAGCGAAACGCGCCCGGCATGGCCCGGCGCGTACTGCGTCGGGCGTCCTGAAAGGTCCTGCGTGCACATCGGTCCCAGCCCGCTTTCGATGGTCTGGGCAATGGTGCAGGCGGCGTTCGGAAAATGGTCGTACTCGGCATCGAGGAAAGACCACGCCAGGTTCAGCGTGAACGCCTTCGACACACGCCAGCTGCCGTCCAGTTCGATGCCGCGGGACGTGGCCTGGGCGGCATTGCCGACGACAAAGTTCACGCCCTCGAAGGTGGACACCTGCAGGTCATCGAATCGGGTGTGGAACAGGGCGATGTCCACCCGCGCCCGGTCACCGGCAAAGCGGGTCTTGGCGCCCAGCTCGAAGGTGGTCGCGGTCTCGTTCTCAAACTCGAAGTTGTCCGGGTCACCGGTCACCTCGGCGGCATTGAACCCACCGGCCTTGAAACCGCGCGCCGCCGAGGCATAGGCGGTCACCGTGTCGCTGGCGTCAAACTGCACGCTCAACGAGGGACTCCAGTTGTCCTCGTCGCGGTCCTGGTCAAAAGTATGGGCGATGCCGAAACCTGCGGCGGCGAAAATCGCGTCATACACGGGGTTGGGCGTGGGCTGCTGGAAGTCGGTGAACCACAGTGACTGCAACGCACTCTTGGACTCGCGCGTGTAGCGAAGTCCGGCGTTCAGCCGCCACAGGTCGGTCATTTGCCAGGTGGCCTGGCCAAACACGGCCCAGGCGTGCGAGTCCTGGTCGAACAGGATGTTGCGGGTCGCCAGCGGTAGCGGCAACCCCAGGGTTGTAAGGTCTGCGTCCAGGGCAAGCCGGTGATCCAGGTCGCCCGCCTCGAAATACACCCCGGCCATGTACGAGACCGGTTGGTCGGTTGCCGTGGCCAGGCGAAATTCCTGGCTGAATTGCGAGAAGTCCTGCGGTTCGTGCTGGAACAGGTTGGGGATGGGGCCGAAGTCGACATCGAGTTCGTCCGCGTAGTCATAACTCATCCAGCCGGTGACGCTGGTCAGGGTCAACCCGCTCCAGTGCCGGTCGATGCTGAGCAGGGCATTCAATGTCTCGGTGTCGGAGTGGTCCAGGCCAATGCCACCGACCGATTTTTGCAGGTCGAACTGGTCTTCGAATGCCGGGTCCCAGCCCTGGTAGAGTGGCAACCAGGGGCCGGCGTTGGTGATCTGCGTGCTGCGGCCGTCGGTCCGGTAACGGCTGTGCTCAAGCTTGAATAGGGCGTCCACATCCTCGCCGGGTTGCCAGCGCAACATGCCTCGCACCACGTGTTCGTCGACATCCGTCTCGTCACGCCCGGGAACGCTATTGAACATCCAGCCGTCCATCTGCCCGGCGCGGACCGCGAACCGGCCATCCAGGGTGGGGGCCAGTGGACCGGTCAGGACGGCGTTGTACAGCTGCTCGCCGTGCTCGGCGTCGAGCATGGCCGACACGTGACCACCGAACTCATCCTGTGGTCGCGCCGTGGTGATGTTGATGGCCCCGGCAATCGTGTTCTTGCCAAACAAAGTGCCCTGGGGGCCGCGCAGCAGCTCGACCCGCTCGACATCCAGGAAGGCTGCCCGGTACTGGCGTCCGCGCCCCGCGTAGACGCCGTCGACGTACATGCCCACCGACTGTTCGAAACCCGGGTTGATGCCGGAGCCCAGTCCGCGCACGAACACCAGCGTAGACACGGCGGCCTCGGTGACCGTAAAACCCGGTACCTGCGCGGACAGGTCCTCGAGTTCCAGCAGGCCGCTGTTTTCCAGCGCCTGGCCGTCGATCACCGAGATTGAAATGGGGACATCGCGCAGTGGTTGCTCGCGCTTCTGCGCCGTGACGATGACTTCTTCAAGGACGCCCGGCCCAAACTCAGAGGCGCGCGGCGATTCGTCGCTGGCCAACGCAATGGCCGGGACAGTCGCCAGCATGACCATGCCCTGGCATGCCATGGTGTGAAAGCGAAACAAGGGGCCCAACTCCTTTCGTTTCTCGCGGCACCAGCGGGTGGAGCGCCGTGCCGGTCTGTTTGCACCAGCATATCACGCGGCGCCACCAGGCGGCTCCTGGCGGCGCCGGGTTCAGGTTCAGGGCAACGCTTGCGGGCGGTAGTACTGGATACCCATGGCGTCGAGTTGTGGCCTGAGCGCCTCCAGGCGGTCAAGGAACTGCTCATAGTTGCGGGCCTCCGCCGGGCTCCAGCCAATTTCCGCGGTGGTCAGCACCCGCGGCCAGAGCCGGTTGTCGGCGGTGGCATCGGTGTGCACCAGTTCCGACCACATCGCCGACTCAACGCCGTGCACCTGTGAGTAGGACTGCGGATTGAACTGGTAGGCCCGTTCCATCGGCACACCTTCCTTGCGGCACCAGGTGTAGGTGTTCGGCTGGCCTTCGTAGTTGCCGTGGTCGAAATACGTGTACGAGCACGGCGACAGGATCAGCCTGTGGCCGCGGTCCAGCGCCGGCTGGATGTCGTATTCGTCATTCCACAGCTGCAGCAGCACGCCGGGGTCGTTGTCGGCCACCGAGGCCTCTTCCCAGGCCACCGCGGTGCGGCCCAGCGATTCGACGATACGGGTCGCCTTGCCGATGAATTCCGCGTACAGCGGGTCCTTGATCTCGTCACCGCCGATATGGATGTAGGGCGACGGGAAGATATCAACGATCTCGGTGAGCACGCCCTCGGTAAACGAGTACGTGGTCTCCGGTTGGGTCAGGCACAGCTTGCTGAAACCCACTTCCACGCCGGAATAGGTCGACAGGTTGGTGACATCCGGGCAGGCCAGTTCCGGATAGGACGCGATGGCCGCCTGGGTGTGTCCCGGCAGGTCGATTTCCGGCACGATGATCACGCCACGTGCTTCGCCGTAGGCGACCAGCTCACGCAGCTCCGCCTGGGTGTAGAACCCGGAACGGCCACCTTCAACCGAGCTGGCGCCGCCTACCTCGGTCAGTTTCGGAAAGGCCTTGATCTCAACCCGCCAGCCCTGGTCGTCGGACAGGTGCAGGTGCAGGCGGTTGAGCTTGAAGCGCGACATGCGGTCGATATGCGCGCGCAGGTACTCCAGTGGCAAAAAGCTGCGCGCCACGTCCAGCATGTTGCCGCGCCATTCGAACTCGGGCCGGTCGTCGATCACCACGTGGGGCAGGGTGTACCCGGGTTGGGCCTGGACGGGGAACAGCTGTCGCAGCGTCTGCACGCCATAGAACAGGCCGGTGTCGGTGGCGGCTTCGATGCGGATGTCGTCAGCGATGGACAGGCGGTAGCCCTCGGCGCCGTGGGTCTGCGCGTCGCCCAGAGACAAGGATATCCGCGGGCCGGTGTCCATTGAGACGTTGATGCCCCTGTCGGCCAGCCATTCGCGCAGCGCCCGGCTGGCGTTCTCCGCCTCGTCCGGGGTGGACAGCGTGACGTTGCCGGCCATTCTCAGCTGGCCCGGTCCCGGGGTGACCGATCTCGGGTATGGGATCAGCGGCAGGTTGACCGGGCCGGCCGAGGGGCCGCTTTCTATGTTCATATCGGCCATCGAAGTGTCGTGGTTCATGGTGGTGATCAGGCCGACCAGCAGGGTCGGTATCAGTCGTTTCATTCCGGAATATTTCCTGTAAGGGTGAGCGGTGCCTAAGCTAGCATGCCGATGAACTGCGCGTGCGATGGCATCGCGCCAATCGGCCTGGAAATGGATTGTCGCAGGCGAGCCAGCATGTCATCCACCTCTTCAAGCGCCGTCGCCGCGGCAATGGGATGGCATTCACCGGGGCGCACGCCCTGGCCTTCCAGCACTTGCAGCCACGACGGTATGCCGAACAGCGCCTCGCACTCCCTGAGCAGCTTTCCGGTCTCCCGGTAGAGCGAGATCTTGTGCGCCAGTTCGTGCGACAGTTCCATGCTCGCGCAATGTCGCCACAATTCCGAATCATCGCGATTGTTCAGGTGATAGTGGGCGATGATGAAATCACGGATCTGCGCCCATTCGTGCCGGACCTGGCGATTGAATTCATCCACCTCGAAACGGGAAATGCCCTGGTGGGGAAAGCACCAGATCAGGCGCAGGAGCGCGGAGTGCACAAGGTGAATGCTGGTCGATTCCAGCGGTTCCAGGAAGCCGCCCGACAGTCCGACCGCAACCACGTTCTTGTGCCAGGGGCGCTCGCGCACACCCACGCGGAAGCGGATCAGGTTGTAGTCGGTGGTGGCGTCGCCGTCGATACCGGATTCCAGGATCGCCCGGGCCTGGTCATCGCTGTATTCGCGGCTGGAGTACACCAGGCCATTGCCGGTGCGGCTCTGTAACGGGATCTGCCACTGCCAGCCGCCGGGGTGCGCGATTGAACGCGTATAGGGCGGCAGCGACGCCAGTTTGCCGGACTGCACCGCGACGGCCCGGTCACAGGGTAGCCAGTGGTCCCAGTCGATGAACTTCACACCCAGCGTCTGCTCGATGAGCAACGCGCGGAAGCCGCTGCAGTCGATAAACAGGTCGCCGCCCAGGGTGTCGTCGTTATCCAGGTGCAGTTGGGTCACGTGACCGCTTTCCGGGTCTGTTCGGACCGACTCCACCACCGCATCGATTCGCTCGACGCCCTTGCTGACGGCGTAATCCCTGAGGTAGTTCGCATACAGCGCCGCGTCAAAATGATAGGCGTAGTCCATCGCGGGCATGTCCGGCCCCGACCGGACCGGCGCGAAAAGGTGCCGGCGCGCCGCCTGGTAGTTCAGCGAGTAGTCCCAAAGGTCAACGTCCTTGCCGGCCAGCCGGGCCCTCAGGACATAGTGATGGAAGGGGCAGAACGACTGGTCTTTGCCCACTTCACCAAACGTGTGCATGTACAGGCTGTCCTTGCCGCCCCAGCCTTCGAACTGGATGCCCAGTTTGAAGGTGGCATCAACCTGGCGGATGAAGTGCTGTTCGCCCAGGTCCAGGCTCGAATTGAGTGTCTTGATGGTCGGAATGGTGGCTTCGCCCACGCCGATGGTGCCGATGCGGCTGGATTCAACCAGGCTGATCCGCGTGTCTGCGCCCAGGAACTGGACCAGCATGGCGGCGCTGATCCAGCCTGCCGTTCCACCTCCGAGAATGACCACGTGCCTGACGGTGTTTTTCATTGTTATTAGCCTGCGCCGTTCCGGGGACAATGTATCTCACTCCCGGCCCGGGATGACAGCCTCGGTGATCATTGCAGGGTTCAATCGTCCAGACTATTAACCAGGGTGACAAACGCCGGCGCTTCCCTGATCGCATCGTAGAAGGGCAAATGTGGTTCCATGAAAGGCATGACCATGCTCGGCCCGTCCAGGCCATCTCGCAGGCACTGCACCGTCGCGGCCGTGGCCCCGGCCATGCCCAGAACGCGGCAGGCGTAATCGGTGTTGTTCGCCAGGTTGGCCAGGTCCTGGCTGGCCTTTCGTTGCCAGGCGCGGACAAGGCGTTCGGTCTCGGACTGATCGCCATCAATGGCGGCCAGGTAGGCCAGGTTCATCACGTCGTACTCGTCGGTTTGAGGCGTGATCTCGTCGATACCCAGGCGCTCCCGGGCCTCGGCCAACAGGGGCTGCAGGCCTTCCGTGTCACCCATGAACCACAAGGTGACCATGTGGGCCAGGGTGGGTTCAGGCCACGGATGATGTGTCCAGGCCTGCGCCCCCGCGCTGCCGCTTTCAAAGGCGTCGATCACCTCGAGCGCGCCTTCGTAGTCCCGGGCGCCGATCGCGGCGTTCCAATGCAGGTCGGCCATTAAGGTATCGCCATGCTCGCGCTCAATCGCAGACAGCGCGCCAGGCAGGCCGGCCAGGTCACCGGTGTCCCGGAGCGAGAGCAGGGCCTGCGTGTAGTCCAGCTCCACGGTTCGGAAGGCGGCGTAATTGATGGCATCCAACGCTTCGTCGTATCGGTGCGTCACCATCAGGCTGGCGGAGAGCGCCAGGTTCCAGTAGGGGTTCATCGGGTCCAGCACGGACGCCAGCCGAACGGATTCGGCTTTGCCATCGAAGTCGCCCAGCCGGCGCTGGATCCAGGACTGGAGCTCCAGCACCTGGGGGTCGTTCGGATGCATGCCCCGGACCTGGCGGACCAGGTCTCCGGCCAGTGGGTAGTCACGCAGGGTGTAGTAGGTGTAATACGTTTGCGCCAGCAGGTGTTCTGCGGAACCGGGGGACAGTTTGCGAATGCGCTCAAGCAGGCCATTGAGATGGGCAATGGCCGAGGTCTCGCCCTTTTCAAAACCAGTGTAGCTGATCACGCCCACCAGTTCCGCCCAGGCGCGGACGAAACCCGGGTCCAGTTCAACGGCGGCCTCCAGGTATTCGCGGTAGGCCGGGTCTCCCATGCCATTGTTGAACCGGACCTGCAGGGCCTGGTGCCACGCGCGGTAGGCCGCCATGTTGTCGGTGGGCAACAGCTTGAGTTGGCTGGAGTCCTGCTCTGTCAGCTGGGTGTGCAGGGCGGTTGAGACCGCTTCGGTGATTTCGGACTGCACGGTGAACAGGTTGGTGGCGGACAGTTGACGGTCGTACTGGCCGGCCCAAAGGTGGCTGTCGTCCCGGGCATCGATCAACTGCATGTTGATTCGCACGTTGTCGCCGGAGCGTTGGATTCCGCCTTCAAGTATGGCGTCTGCCCGGAGTGCGCGGCCGATTTCACGGATGTTACGTTCCGTGCCCCGGTATCCCTGCACCGATGTTCGCGAGACGACCCGAAGCGACTGCAACTGGGCCAGGCGCGTCAGCAGGTCGTCATGCATGCCCTTGGCCAGGAATTCGCTGTCCTCGTCCAGGCTGGTGGTCATGAATGGCAGCACCGCGATCAGTGGTGTGTCCGTGGCCGAGAAAGGCCGGGCCGGCGGCGCTTCAGGCGGCCATGCCCGCTCGATGACGACGGCGGCAACGGCAATGAGTACGACGAGTACGACCCGTGCGGCCATCCCCCGCCGCGTTCTCCGTTGTGTTGATGGCGTTGTCTCCGGTCGGGTGACTTCGGTCTCGGCCGGAGGGAAGTGACTGACGAAGCCACGACGGACTACGGTCTCGATGTAGGCGTTGCGATCGTCCGGCGTCAGCGTGTGGCGCAGGATGGAAATACACCTGTTGATGGCATGGTCGGACACCAGCCGGCCATCCCAGGCGCCGTCGATCAGGTCGTCACGGGTTTGCAGGACGTCCTGGTGGTCCAGGAAAAAAGCCAGCAGCCGGGCCACCTGGGGCTCCAGCCTTGTCGTTGAGTCCGCGGTCGACAGGTCGCCCGTCAGCGCGTCAAAGCGCCACGGGCCAAAAGCATGTGTCGCCGCTTGATCCATCTTCAAACCTTCCCCTTGCTGGGCAAGAACGAACAATCAGGAAAAAATCAGGGTTCGATCAGGCCATTTCTCGCGGCGTGCTCCAGGGTATTGAACCAAGAGTGCGCACCGGGATTTTCCAACATCTTGTCCTGTGTGCATTTTAGACACAATTTACTTTTGTTGATTCGCGGGGGAAAAATGAACCGTAACAAACTGAAAATCCTGGTGCTTACAGCTGCTGTCCTGACCGCATTGTCGCCAGTCACACACGCGGGCAAGCAGATGTTTCCAAAGACTGTTCCAGTGCTCGATGGCTCTCCGCACGAGGGCTTCACCATCGGCAAGGGCACCACCGCGTACAGCGGCTCGGTGGACGGTTCAATCTACAGGGTCGACCTGCGCTCGGGCGAGGGTGAGGTCCTGGTTCCGCCGGTGCCGGACTTTGACGTCCTGACCGATTGCCAGAAGCTGGGCATGCGACTGGACCGGCGCAGCAACCTGCTGTTTGTCGCTGGCTGCTTCTACGGTGACGCCACGGTGTATGACGGCGATACCGGTGAGGTGGTCATGATCTACCAGCTGGCCGATTTGGGTCACGTGATCAATGACATCGCCATCACACGCGATACGGTGTATTTCACCGACTTCACTGCTCCGTTCCTGTACAGCCTGCCGCTGTCGAAAAACGGTCGGATACCGATGGAGCCTGACGCTGCGACGGCCATCCCGCTGGCTGGCGGCATCACCACCGGCAACGGCATCGTGGCGACGCCGGATGGTTCCACGTTGATTGTCGGTGATTCGCAGACGGCGCAGATCTACCGTGTCGACCCCACCACAGGGCAGTCCGACCTGATCGACGTGAATCCACCGCTGGTGGGCTTCATTGACGGCATCATCATGCGCGACAACCTGCTGTTCATCCTCACCCCCTTTGGTGATGGTTCCGGGGGGGACTGGGTCCAGGTGGTGGCGCTTGATGACGACCTGTTGACAGGTGAAATGCTGGGCAAAATCATCGATCCGGACATGGATGGTGTCGCCAGTGGTGCGTTTCATGGCGATGCGCTTTACGTCAATAACGCCCGTTACAACGACTGGCCGACCCCGGACACGGCCTACTGGATTACCCGGTTGAGTATTGACGACATCCAGCCGTGATTGTGGGAGCCCGCGATCTGTGCACACGAACCGGGTCAACCGGTTCGCAGAAGTGGGGGGCAGCGTGGCCGGGGTTCCGGCCACGCTTTGCTCAGAGCGTAGCTTTCATCCTTGCCAGCCGCCGTCCCACGATCGTTCCGTAGAGGGGCATGACGATGGGCAGCAGCAAATAGACCCAGCCGGGCACGGTCCACATTCGGTGTGGGGCAAACATCCCCATCAGGGCCGCCAGCAGTCCCACGCTGGCAAGGATGGACCAACTGCCCATTTCCGCCCGGGTGATAAACCGCTCGGTTACATTGAGCTCAAGTGCTTCGCGCTGTAACCACGCGCGCAGGTACAGTGCAAGGATGACCAGGCACATGGCGGCAAAGCCCAGGCTGTAGATGGCGAAAATGCCGTAAAGGTCGCCCAGTTCATCGATTCTGGCGCCGGCCGATAGCCGCCCGCCGGTAATCCATGCCGTGAATATGGACGTGACATAGCGCATCGGGTAGACGTAGCAGAGTACGGCGAACACCAGGACAAAGCTGAGCATCATGCTGGGAAAGTCTTCGAGGCCGTAGCGCCGGCTCCAGTTCCAGTGCCCGTGCCAGAACAGGAACAACAGCGCGCAGGACAGCCCGAATGCAGGAATGCCCTGCATTGCCGCGACGAGCTCGTCGTAGCTGGCCGGAATATGGTCGATGGACACCACCAAAAGGGTCAGCGCAAAGGCGAACGCGGCATCGGTGAACGTCTCTGTCCGCGTCATTTCGTTGCCGCGCAGGCGAAACCCAAGGCGATCTGATTCGTCTTGTCTCATGACGTGTTTTCCCGATTGCTTTTCTGCCCGGTCGGCGACGGATAAAACGCCAGGAATCCGGACCAGTTTGCGGTGCTCTCGTGGCTCGCTGTCGCTTGCCGTGACTCCAGGTCATCGGCCCAGTCCATCAGCCTTCGGTGCAAATCGTCCAGGTCAGCTGCGCTGACTTCCGCACGTAGGTGCAGGAATAACGGCTGCGGGCCGTCTGGGTGCGGTGATTGGCGGAAGTTTCTCATGGCTTCACCGATTTCCGTGGTCGCCCTGGTCAGGATGCCAGCCAGCATGGTGTCCAGCGTGTTGTCTTCCGGGGCAAACAGGTCCGGGTGGACTTCGAACCGGCGCGCCACGGCCTGGTAGTACTTTTCTACCGTGCCGCGTTTGGGCCGGGTGCGAACCAGGCGAACCAGTCCGGCAGCCTCCAGTGCTTCAACGTGTCTGTACAGGCGGGTTGGCTTCTCGCCCATGGCCTCTGCGACCTGCATGGTGGTCTTCGCCTCGCCACCCATGGCCTGCAGGATGCTGAGTTTCAGCGGGTCGGCCAGCAGTCGCGCCTGCTCCAGGTCGGCGATGGCCATGACGGCTTCAGGGCCAGTGCTAGTGCTTTTCATGTTGATTATTCATGTTAACGTGAATATTATTCTGTCCATGAACATACAATCATACGCCCCGGGCTGGCTCGATCACAGCCTTTTCATGCTGTTCGCGGTGCTGTGGCCCGCTTACGGCTTCTATAGCTACCGCCGTTACTGGGCTTTGCTCGTCTCCGGCCAACTGACCCGCCTGTCGATCTACCGCACCACGATGGTGATCCAGTGGACGTTCTTCTTTCTCTGTATCGCCATGTGGTTCGGGCAGGGGCGGGAGCCGGAAGCGCTTGGCCTGGGCATGAAGGTCGACACGGGAATGATCATCGCCGCCATTGTCACCGCGGTCGCGATTGCGCTCATGATCGTGCAATTCAGGGCCCTGGCGGGTGATGACCCCGGGAAGCGGGAACAGCTTGCTGCGCAGCTGGATGGCGTGGAGCCCCTCCTGCCCCATACCCTGCGGGAAAGACGGGCCTTCTTCGGCCTGAGCCTGACCGCTGGCGTGGTCGAGGAGTTGCTCTGGAGGGGATTCCTGATCGGCTATCTCGCGTACTGGATGCCCGCCTGGCTGGCGGCCATTGTCGCCACCGTCCTGTTTGGGCTCGGCCATGCTTACCAGGGGCTGTCGGGTGTGCCCCGGGTGATGCTGGTCGGCGGCTTTCTGGCCGCGTTATACCTGCTTTCGGGCTCGCTCTGGCTACCCATGATCCTGCACGTGGCCATTGATGCGATCCAGGGCTACTACGTGCACCAGTACCTGCGTCGCAATGACGGTCGTGCGGTGGCATGAACCGCTCACTCACAGCACCTCGAACAGGCTCCACTCGCCGTCCACCCCCTTGAGGGCGAAGTCACCCAGCGGTGAGAACTTCAGCCCGGAGCCGGCGACCAGGTCGGACACGGTTCGTGATACCAACACCTGGCCCGGCTCGGCCAGGGCGGCGACCCGGGCGCCGATATGCACGGCGATGCCGGTGACCTTGCGCTTGCCATGGCGCTCCACTTCGCCGGTATGCAGTCCGGCGCGGATGTCGAGCCCCAGGGCCCGGACTTCGTCCCGAATGGACAGCGCACAGCGCGCGCCCCGGGCCGGGCCGTCGAAGGTGGCGAAAAAGCCGTCGCCGGCGTTGTCGACTTCCTTGCCGCGGAAGCGCTGCAGTTGGGCGCGGACCACGGCATGGTGTTTGGCCAGCAACTCACTCCAGGCCTGGTCGCCCATCCTGGCGGCCAGCTCGGTGGAGCCGGCGATATCGGTGAACATGACCGTGGACAGCACGCGGTCGTGCCGTTGGGCCTCGGTGGTGCCGGCCAGGAACTGGCCGACGGCATCCAGCATCGCCACCGTGTCGCCGGCGTGGAACAGGTGTTCGTTGCCGGGGATCTCGACCATCGTGGCGCCCGGAATGTTGTCGGCCAGGTAACGGCCGCCATCGACCCGCATGTACGGGTTGTCGCTGCGGTGCAGCACCAGGGTCGGCATCTTCAGGGTGCCCAGCACGTGCCGCGTGTCCATCTCGTAGGTGGTGGGATACATGGCCGCGAATTGCGCCGGGCTCATGGCCAGCCGTTCCAGGCGCGCACGGCGCTGGATGAAGGAGCGGCTGATGGCCAGGTCGGGGGCCAGGTCGCGCGCGCTTTCGCCGGTGCACCATGTCCTGATGCCGTGGTCGATGAATTTTCGCTGGGCGACCTCTTCCGGCATACCCTCGGGATAGCCGGGGGCGCGAAGGCGCCTGGCACAGGTGTCGACCAGAACCAAGGCACGGCAGCGGTTGGGGCGCGTGGCCGCGAACAGGGTGGCCATGCTGCCGCCCTCGGCATGGCCGATGATGGCGGCGGCATCGGAGTCCAGGTCGTTCATGACCGTCACGATGTCCTGCATCCATTCTTCGGGTGTGGGGATGGCGCCCAGCGGCACCGGGTCGGACAGGCCGCTGCCGCGCTTGTCAAACAGGATCAGGCGGCCGAATGAAGAGAGTGTCTCGAAAAACCGGGCGATGCTGGGCTCTTCGGCCATGACCTCCAGGTTGGTCACCCAGTCGGGGATGAAAATGATGTCGAGTTCACCGCTGCCCATGACCTGGTAGGCGACGTACTGGCCGTCACGGTTGGCGACATAGCGGACGGGTTCAAACATGGATTTTCCCGGGCGACAACGTGGTTCCTTAAGCCATCATAGCCGGGACAGGTTGCTTTGCGGGGTCAGTGGCCGTCATTTTCCTGCTTGTAACGCCGTCTCACTGCACGGGCATACAGCACGACCGGAACAATGACCAGGGCGGCGATCAGCAGTAGCGCGACCGGCTGCGTGGCCTGGGTGCTCGCCAGGTCGAGCAACTCGGCTGCACGTTCGCTGTTGGTTTCTTGGGCGACGGCGACGGGGGCGATCGCCGCGTCATGGGCAATGGCAAAGCCGCCTCCCAGGGCGCCGTCCCAGCCCAGCGCCGACAGCGATCCATAGGCGCGAAAGCCGATGGCCGCCGCGCCGATGGCCAGCAGGCCCACGCCGACAGTGCCCACGCCGACCAGGCCGAAGCCGACTGCGCCTACGGTGACCACGCCCACGGAAACAATACCCACGCTGATCATGCCCACTGCATAGCCGCCCCAGGCGAACAGGATGCCGTATGCGCGCTCGCCGGCGGCGATCCAGCCGGTGGCGGGGGTCTCGCCTTCCTCGGCCATCGCGAACTTGATGTGCACCAGCGGCAGGCCGAACAGGCTGGCGCGGCTGCGGTATTCCCGCCGCGGCGCGTCGACCTGGTCGGCCTCGGCGGTAAACCGTTCGGGCCGTCGCGCTCGTTCCGCGGATCTCAGCCGGCGCATACCGCCCATCAGGCGCGCCGTCAGCGCGATGTAGCCGGCGATAAAGCCAAGGACAATGACCTGGGCCGTCCATGCCATGGGAACGGCCAGTGCCGGATGGTTGCGGGTGAATTGCACCATGCCCAGCAGGGCCACCGCAAACAGCAGCGCGACACCCATGAACGCCACGACGGTGCGTATAACCTGCCGGCGTTCCCTTTTTGTCCGTACCCGGTCCAGCGTCGCGCGCAACGCGAAGGCCGAGCTGATGAATCCCGAGGCCGAGGCCAGGAACGCGGCCAGCCCGGTCCACTTGATGGCCGAGCCGGCCTGGGTGGCCACGGCGCCGGCGCCCATGGCCTTCGCCGGTGTGGCCACCATGGCGGCGGGCAGGGCGGCGATCACGCCCGCGGTGAAAATATGGCCGGGTGTGCTTCGTGTCAGGGCATCTTCCACGAAGCGCATCATGCGTTCCTGCAGCATCTTGCGGCCGCGCGACAGGCGTTGCTTCACGGTGGCCTCGCTCAGGTCCAGGTCCTGCGCGACCTGGGCCATCGAGCGTTGTTCGCGGTAATAGAGCACCATCACTTCGCGGTAGTTTTCCGGCACGTTCTCGAGCGCCTGCCAGAGCAGCGCCTGTTGTTCGTCATCCATGGCCTGTTCCTCGACGCCGGCGGCGTCGGTGGGCAAGTGCACCACCGTGTCCAGCGCCTGCGCGGCGGCCATTGGGCGGCGCGATTCGCTGCGGTGGTGATGGCTGAGCTTGAATCGCAGGATGCCGCAGAGCCAGGCCTTCAGCTTTTCCGGTTCGGCCAGCGTGGGCAGCTTGTGCCAGGCCTCGATAAAGGCCTCCTGGGCCAGGTCTTCGCTCTGGGCAATATTGCCAAGCGAGGCATAGGCCACGGAGCAGAGCAGCCGCTGGTAGCGGTCAACCACGTGGCCAAAGGCCTGGCGATCACCCCCCAGCGACGCTGCGACCAGGTCGGCATCGGTTGCGCGGTTTCCGCGCGGGCCGTCGATTTGCGAATTCTTGAGCATCGGTCATTAAGTGCCCGGAACCCGGATGAAGGTGACAGAAACTTTTCTGGATGACAATTCTGCGTAGTGAGCCGGTGGCTAAATGTGTTGTCACCTTTTGGCGGGATTCGGGCACTTGTTGGCTGTACGACCCATTCAACAGGAGAACCCGATCATGAGTTTCATTCGCTACCCGATGACTTCGCTGGCCGCCATGGCCATCTGTTTCACCGCCACCAGCTGGGCCGCGGAATCTGCCCCCGTCGTGGATGACTTCAGCAGCGCCGGGGCCACGTCCCGCGGCGTGCCCCGCTTCTTTATCACCGACACCAGCGCCGGCGGCCAGACCACCCAGGCGCCCACGGTTGCGGAAGGCGTCCTGACGGTGAAGGGTGAGATCTCGCCGGCACGCGGTCAGCCGGGTTGGGCCAGCGCAGCGTTGCCGCTGGCGCCCCAGGGACAGCCCTTCGACGCCAGCGACTTCGAAGGCATCCGGCTGCGGGTCCGCATCAACAAGGGCAACCTGTCGGTGTCGGCCAACAGCGCCGAGGTCACCAACTTCGACTTCCATGCCGCGATCATCAGCCCGGCCAGTGGTGGCGATTTCCAGGACGTGAAGATTCCCTTCGACTCGATGAAACGGGCATGGTCCGAGCAGACGCCGCTGAACCCGGCCACGCTGACCGGCATCAGCCTGGTGGCTTATGACGTGCGTCCGGCCGAGTTCGAATACGAGGTCGACGAGGTCGGGTTCTACTGATCATGGCATCCCCGGCCACAAGGATTGATTACCTGGATGGCGTCAGGGCGTTCGCCCTGCTGCTGGGTATCGTCTTCCACGCCAGCCTGTCGTTCATGCCGGTGTACATCGGCTGGGCGGTCATGGACGTGTCCACTGGCGACATCGTTCCGGTGTTCGTTCTGGTCAGTCACTCGTTCCGCATGGAGCTGTTCTTCCTGGTGGCCGGGTTCTTCAGCCGCATGACCCTGCAACGCAAGGGCATGCAGGACTTCCTGTCCTCGCGCCTATTGCGCATCGGCCTGCCGTTCGTGGCCGGCTGGTTCGTGTTGCGGCCGCTGCTGGTCAGCGGCTGGATCCTGGGTGGCCAGAGCCTGCGCGGGGATGTTGATGTCGCCGCGGCGCTGGAAGCCGGTTTCGCGACCTTCGGGTCGCTGCCGGCCGGGCTGTTTGTCGGCACCCACCTGTGGTTCCTGTACTACCTGCTGCTGATCACCGCTTTGACCCTGCTGGTTCGTGGTTGCGTGGGTGTGTCCGGGTCGCTGAGCCACACCGGCAGCAGGGTGCTGGATACCCTCACGGCCTGGGTGGCGCGATCGCGGGCCGGCTTGCTGGTCGCCGCGCTACCCGTGGCCGGCTGCCTCTGGTTCATGGACAACTGGGGTATGGATACGCCGGACCGGTCGCTGGTTCCGGATCTGCAGGTACTGGCGGTCTATGGCGGTTTTTTCGTCTTTGGCTGGTGCCTGCAGCGCGTTCCGGTGCGGATGGATGACCTGTCTCGCCTGTCAGCCTGGCGACTGGTCTGCCTGGTGGTTGCGCTGGTCGTGACCGTCTTCCTGGCGGACGTCCAGTCGGAGCCCACGCATGCCCGCTATGCATGGCTGCGCGGGGTGTTCGTGTTCACGTACGCGGTGATGATGTGGCACCTGGTGGCTGCCAGCATCGGCCTGTTCAGGCGGTTTTTTGATCGTCCCAGCCCGGTGGTGCGCTACCTGGCGGATGCGTCCTACTGGCTGTACCTGGTGCACCTGCCGTTGGTGGTGTGGCTGCAGGTGATGGTGGCCGAGTGGCCGCTGCACTGGAGCATCAAGCTGGCGGTGGTCTGCCTGGCCACGGTTGGCCTGTCGCTGCTGGTCTACGACGCGGTCGTACGCTCGACCTGGGCGGGCAAAGTGTTGAACGGCCGGCGGCGGCCGAGAGTGATCTTCGGCCGCGCCAGAAGTGGCCTATAGCTGGGTGTGCGCCTGCGCCCGCAGGCGCCCGATCTCGGTACGCGGCGGCGCGCCGAACAGCCGGCGGTACTCGCGGCTGAACTGTGACGGGCTCTCGTAGCCCACCTGGTAACTGGCCGATGCGGCCTCCAGGCCCTCGGTCAGCATCAGGCGTCGCGCTTCGTTCAGGCGCAGCATCTTCTGGTACTGCAGCGGCGACATCCGCGTGACCCGCTTGAAGCTGTGATACAGGCTTGATTCGCTCATGTTGACCTGCTCGGCCAGGTCGCCGACGCGCATCGGCTCATTGAAGCGATCCTGGAGGATGCCGATCACCTGGGAGATACGTTGTTCCTGCGGGTCGATGGTGGCGAACCTGCGGATATGCGGGCCCAGTTCGCCCATCAACGCCCGGTAAAGAATTTCGCGCCGCGCCATCGGTGCGAGCACGGGGATGTCGTCCGGCTTTTCGAGCAGGCCCAGGAGTCGCTCCAGGGCGAGCTGCATGTCGTTGCCCATGACAGCCTGGGTCAGGCCGCAGGACTTGTCACAGGGCATGTCGCGGTCACATTGAGGCGCCGAGCCACTGGTCTCCATCAGCAACTGCGTCAATTCTTCGGGCTGGACGGTCAGCTTCAGGCCCATGTACGGGTGTTCGGGGCTGGCGTCGATATGGTTGACCAGCACCGGCAGGTGCACGGTGGCAAACAGGTAGGAGAACGGCTCGAAGCGGATATTCCGGTCGCCCAGTTGCACGTCCTTGGCGCCCTGGATGCCAAAAAACAGCGACGGCTCGTAGGTCCCCGCCTGGCAGGTCGTGTTCGAATCGGAGCGGAACAGGCAAAGCCCGGGGATATCCGTTTCGATTTTTCCGGGACCGGAAAACTGGCGACTGACAAGCCGCACCAGGCGTTCGTTGACGACGCCATTCTGGCCTTCCTTGAGTGGTGAGATGTCGGCTGCCATGGTCGTATTCCAGGATTCGTGACTCGAATGATTATTGAGTATAGGGGCGGCCCGGAAGGGTCGACAGGATCGATCCAATCTATTGCAGAAATAGGCAATCAATAGGCAGGATCAGGCAATTGGTATGCCATTTGGCATACGGAGAGTGTACAAGGGTCCATCACAGGTCATCAATTGAACATTGGCCTGAAACCTTGTTGTCACATAAGCAATGCATGAATATAGTCACTGTCCAGGTGCAGCGAATTGACCTGCTTTTGCAGAAACAGGCAATCAATGAGCAGTATCTCGCTACCCCCGGCCAGCCCATCACCCGTAATCTTTCCTCCGTAACAGGAAGACCTGAATCGGTCTTCCCATATTGATTCTGCGACCAAGTTTCGGGGGCGAAAACCATGCAATCTCTCTTACTCCGGCAGTTGCCGGTGACACACCGATTGGGCCAGTTCGCGCTGGCGGCGCTGGCTACTGCTGTGCTGGCGGGCTGTGATGTCCAGGGCGCGACCGGGCAGGACGCACCGCCACCGCCGGAAGTCGACGTGGCGGCAGTGCTGGTCGAGGCCGTGACCATCAACGAGACCTTCACGGGTCGGCTGGAAGCCCCCGAAACGGTCGAGTTGCGGCCGCGGGTGAGCGGCTATATCGAGTCGGTGACGTTCACCGAGGGTGAACTGGTGGACGCCGGCGACGTGCTGTTCGAGATCGACGCGCGCCCCTATGAAGCCCGTGCCCGGGCGGCCCGCGCCGAACTCGAAGGCGCGCGCAACCAGTTGCAACTGGCTGGCCAGGAAGCCGAGCGGGCCCGGGAACTGATGGACGACCGCGCCATTTCCCGCGAGGAACATGACCAGCGCGTAGCCGCCCTGGCCGATGCGCAGGCGCGCGTCGCGCTGGCCGAGGCCACGGTTGAGACCGCGGAGCTGGATCTCGAGTACACCCGCGTGATCGCGCCGGTCAGTGGTCGCGCCGGCCGCGCGCTGGTGACCCGCGGCAACCTGGCCAACGCCAACCAGTCACTGCTGACGACCATCGTGTCAGTGAACCCGCTGCACGTTTACTTCAACAGCAACGAGTCGGATGCCCACGGCAGCCGCCAGCTGGTGGATCCGCGTGCAGGCACGCCGGTGCGCGTGACCCTGGGCGGCGCAACGGAAACGAACCGCATGGCGACGCTGGACTACATCGATAATCGTGTCGACCCGGCCACGGGCACGCTGACGTTTCGTGCCGAATTGCCGAACCCCGACGGACTGTTCACACCGGGCCAGTTTGCCCGTGTCGACATGCCCGTGACCCGTCTCGACCAGGCCATCCTGGTGGACCGCAAGGCCGTGCTGACCGACCAGGACCGTCGCTATGTCTACGTGATTGGCGACGACAACACCGCGGCTCGCCGCGACGTCGTGCCCGGGTCCGAGGCCGGTAGCCTGCTGGTGATCAATGCCGGGCTGGAGCCCGGTGACCGGGTGGTCGTTAACGGCACCCAGCGCATCTTCTTCCCGGGCATGCCCGTGAGCCCCAACCCGGTGGCGATGCGGCCGGGCGCGGGCGATGACAGCGCCGCCGTGGCGCAGAACCAGCGCTGAGACAGGCCCAGGGGAGGACCACGCCATGAATTTCTCACGTTTTTTCCTTGACCGGCCGATCTTCGCTGCGGTGCTGTCGATCGTCATCTTCGCGATCGGCCTGATCGCCATTCCCAGCCTGCCGGTGAGCGAGTACCCCAACGTGGTGCCGCCCTCGGTGATGGTGCAGACGGTCTACCCCGGCGCCAACCCGAAAGAGATCGCCGATACCGTGGCGACGCCGCTGGAAGAATCCATCAGCGGTGTCGAGGACCTGATGTACTACAAGTCAGTGGCCGGCTCCGACGGCGTGCTGCAGATGACGGTGACATTCCGGCCGGGCACCGACCCGGACGATGCCACCGTGCGGGTGCAGAACCGGGTCAGCCAGACGCTGGCACGCCTGCCCGAAGCGGTGCGGCGGCAGGGTGTCACCACGCAGAAGCAGTCACCGACCTTCCTGATGGTCGTTCACCTGGTCTCGCCGGATAATCGCTACGACACGCTGTACCTGCGAAATTACGCGCGCCTGCACGTGCGTGACCGGCTGGCGCGGATCCCCGGTGTGGGTGACGCGCAGCTGTTTGGTGGCGGCGACTATGCCATGCGTGCCTGGCTGAACCCGGAGAAGGTGGCCGCGCGCGGGCTGACCGCCAACGATGTCATCGGCGCCATGCGCGAACAGAATGTCCAGGTGTCGGCCGGTCAGCTGGGTGCGGAACCGATGCCGGGCAGCGAGTTCCTGACCCTGATCAATGCCCAGGGCCGCCTGGAAACCGTCGACGAGTTCGGCGATATCGTGCTCAAAACGGGCGCACGCGGCGAGATCGTCCGCCTGGCCGATGTAGCTCGGCTGGAATTGGGCGCGGGCAGTTACAGCCTGCGCTCCAAGCTGGACGGCCAGGAGGCTGTGGCCATCGGTATCTTCGAGGCGCCCGGCGCCAACGCGCTGGAAATTCGCGAGCAGGTCATCGCCGCCATGGACGAGATGTCCGTGTCGTTCCCCGAGGGCGTTGAATACCGCAGCATCTACGACACCACCGTGTTCGTCAGCGAGTCCATCCGTTCGGTGATCTCCACGCTGCTGGAAGCGGTGCTGCTGGTGGTGCTGGTGGTGACGCTGTTCCTGCAGACCTGGCGCGCGTCAATCATTCCCCTGCTGGCGGTGCCGGTATCCATTGTCGGCACCTTCGCCGCCCTTTTCCTGCTGGGTTATTCCATTAACTCCCTGGTGCTGTTCGGGCTGGTGCTGGCCATCGGTATCGTCGTCGATGACGCCATCGTCGTGGTCGAGAACGTCGAGCGCAATATCGAGGAAGGCCTGACCCCGCTGGCCGCCGCCCACCAGGCCATGCGCGAGGTCTCCGGGCCCATCGTCGCCATCGGACTGGTACTTTGCGCGGTGTTTGTACCGATGGCCTTCCTGGATGGCGTGACCGGCCAGTTCTACCGCCAGTTCGCCGTCACCATCGCGATTTCGACGGTGATCTCGACGATCAACTCGCTGACCCTGTCACCGGCGCTCGCGGCTCGCCTGCTGCAGCCGAAAGGCGCGGAGAAGGACGGCCTGACCCGCCTGATCGACGCGATGTTCGGCTGGGTGTTCCGGCCCTTCAACCGCCTGTTCAACTCGGCATCGGAAAAATACCAGGGCACGGTGTCGCGTTCGCTGACGCGCCGGGGCGCGGTGTTCGTGATCTATATCGGCCTGCTCGCGGCCACGGCCGGCATGTTCCAGTCGGTGCCCGGCGGCTTTATCCCGATCCAGGACAAGATGTACCTGATGGCCGGCGTCAAGCTGCCCGAGGGCGCGTCGCTGAACCGCACCGACGAGATGCTGCAGGAAGTCATCGACATCGCCCTGGACATCGACGGCGTGGAGCACGCGGTAGCGTTTCCGGGGCTGAACGGCCTGCAGTTTACCAACACGTCCAACACCGGCGTGGTGTTCTTCCCGCTGTCGCATTCATCCGAGCGCGAGCTGAGCGCCGAGGAGATCAACGCGCGTATCAACCAGGGTATCGCCGGACTGAAAGGCGGCCAGGCGTTTGCCTTCATGCCGCCGCCCATCCAGGGCCTGGGCAACGGTTCCGGATTCCAGCTGTTTATCGAGGACCGTGCCGACCTGGGCTACGGCGCGCTGCAGAATGCCGTCAACGCGTTCCAGGGCACCATCGTGCAGACGCCCGGCTTTGGCTTCCCCATCAGCAGTTACCAGGCCAATGTGCCGCAGCTGGACGCGGTGGTCGACCGCGCCAAGGCGAAAGCGCAGGGCGTGCCGCTGGACGAACTGTTCGGCACCCTGCAGACCTACCTGGGCTCGACCTACGTTAACGACTTCAATCGTTTTGGCCGCACCTGGCAGGTGATGGCGCAGGCCGACGGGGAGTTCCGCGACAGTGTCGAGGACATCGCCCGGTTGCGCACGCGCAATGCCAACGGCGACATGGTGCCGATCGGCTCCATGGTGGATATCCGCGAGAGTTACGGCCCGGACCCGGTGCTGCGCTACAACGGCTACCCGGCCGCCGACCTGGCCGGCGAAGCCGACCCGCGCGTGTTGTCGTCCGGCCAGTCGATGGACGCGTTGCAGGACATCGCGGCAAACGTGCTGCCGCCCGGCATGACATTCGAGTGGACCGACCTGAGTTTCCAGCAGGCCACCCAGGGCAATGCCGCGCTGCTGGTGTTCCCGCTGGCGATCCTGCTGGTATTTCTGGTGCTCGCGGCGCTGTATGAGAGCTGGGTACTGCCGCTGGCGGTGATCCTGATCGTGCCGATGTGCATGCTCTCGGCGCTGGCAGGGGTGTGGCTCACCGGTGGCGACAACAACATCTTCGTGCAGGTGGGACTGGTGGTGCTGATCGCGCTGGCGTGCAAGAACGCCATCCTGATCGTCGAATTCGCCCGCGACCTGGAACTGCGCGGCCAGGGCATCGTCGAGGCGGCGCTGGAAGCCTGCCGCCTGCGCCTGCGGCCGATCGTCATGACCTCGATCACGTTCACCGCGGCCGTCGTTCCGCTGATGCTGGCCACGGGCGCCGGCGCCGAGGTGCGGCAGGTGCTGGGCGTAGCGGTGTTCGCCGGCATGCTGGGCGTGACTGCCTTCGGCCTGTTCCTGACGCCGGTGTTCTACGTCGCCCTGCGCAAGCTGTCGGGCAGCCGCCCGCTGGCCAGTCACGGCGACCTGCCGGGGGCGACACACGACAACGAGGCTGTCATCCAGCCGGGAGAGTCCCATGCGTAGGCTGATCATCGCCGGCGCTGCAGCGTTGCTGTCCGCCTGCGCCGTCGGGCCAGACTACGAGCGCCCGGAAACCCAAGCGCCGGCCGAGTTCGACCTGGCCCGCGACCACCAGCTGGACGCCAGCAGTGAGCAGCTGTTCTGGGGTGGCTTTGGCGACCCGCTGCTGGCCGAACTGGTGCAGCAGACCCTGGACGCGAACCAGGCCCTGGCCGCCGCGCTGGCGCGCTATGACCGCGCCTCGGCGCTGCTTGAGGGTGCGGAACGCGGCCAGTGGCCCAACGTTTCGGCCCAGGCCGACGGGGCGAAGCTGAGGCTGGCCGACAGCGAGCGGATTCCCCCGGGCGCCGGCCCCCGCCGCGTCGACAGCTACAGTGCCGGCCTGGTTGCGGATTGGGAACTGGACCTGTTCGGGCGGCTGCGCCGCATCACCGAGTCACAGCGTGCCGAGCTGGACGCCACGGCTGCCGACGTGGCCGCCGTCCAGGTCGCACTGGTCGGACAGCTGGCCAGCAGCTATTTCGAGCTGCGTGGCCTGCAGCAGCTGTACGCGGTGGTCGAAGCCAACGTCAGTCTGCAACGCGAAGCCGTGGATATTGTCACGGCGCGGCTGGACGCCGGTCGCGGCACCGAGTTCGACCAGGTCCGCGCCCAGGCGCAGCTTGAGCGCATCAATGCCGGGCTGCCACTGCTTCGGGCCAGTATCCGCGTGGCCATGCATCGCATCGCGGTGCTCACCGGCCAGTCCCCGGATGCGCTGGTCGACGTGCTGGCGCCGGTGAAGGCGCTGCCGGGTGAGCGGCCGGTGATCGCCGCCGGCACCCCCGGCGACCTGCTGCGCCGGCGCCCCGATATCGCCGCCGCCGAACGCCGCCTGGCCGCGGCCACGGCACGCATCGGCGTGGCCACGGCGGATTTGTACCCGCGCTTCACGCTCAGTGGCCTGCTGGGCACCGTGGCCCCGGAGGCCGGTGACCTGTTCTCCGATGGCACCGGTTCGCGCGCCGTCGCCCTGGGTGTCGACTGGACCTTCCTGAACTACGGCTACGTCCGCTCGCGCATCGACGCGGCCGACGCCGAGAGCCGCGAGGCCCTGGCCAACTACCAGCAGACCGTGCTGACCGCTCTTGAAGACACTGAATCCAGCCTGGTGCGTTACCAGCAGAGCCGGCAACGCACCGAGCACCTGTTACTGGCCGTCGAGGCGGCCACCGAGGCTGCTCGACTGGCGCGGGTCCGTTACGAGCGCGGTTTCATCGGCTACTTCGAAGTGCTGTCGGCCGACCAGGAATTGGTCTCCGTGCGTGACGTGGCGGTGCAGAGCCAGACGGCCGAGGTGCTGGCCATGGTCGATGTGTACCGGGCGCTGGCCGGCGCGCCTGGACCGTTGGCCCTGTAAACCAAAACACCGCGGGCCCGGGTTTGACCCGGGCCCGCGGCCAGTTCATGCCCGGATCAGAAGATACTGGTCCAGTCGTTCAGGGTGCAGCCGTTGCCGTCCCAGCCAAAGATGTGGAACTTGGTCTGGCAATCGGTGGTTTTCTCGATGTCCTTTTCGCCCTTGACTTCAATCGTCTCCCACTGGTCGACCAGCGCCGCTTCCTCGGCCGCGCAGTTGTCCCAGTATTCGCCGTCAATGACCAGGCTCTTCTCGCACTCATCGAGGATCTTTGTGCCGTCGTCGCCGCCAATGGTGATGACGTCCATGCTTTCCTGCAGGGTGTTCTGCAGCGTGGCCTTCATGGCGTAGACCTGATCCGCTGAGTACTGGTATGACGATACGCATTGCCAGTAGGAATCCTCCTGGCCCTGGTCGTTGTCGTCCGGCTTCGCCGCGCCGTAGATGTCATAGAAACGAATCATGTAGTCCCGGCAGGCGGGGCGCTGGTTTTTGTCGGTGGCGGCCGCGAACAGGTTCTCAAGTTCAGTCATGGCGTTTTCAATCTCCCACTCCATGGTCACCACGGTGTGGTGCGTCGCGACCGCGGTTTCCTCGCGGCTGAGGATGACGCCGTCCTCCGCACCTTCCGGCATCGCCACCGGCGTGCCGTCGGAGAGCACGCAGTCCAGGTCACCCCGATCCAGGGACGGGTACAGGCCATCCTCGTCATCCACGTGGCAGCGGGTGAACTCGACGATGTCCATGGCGCGTTCAATCCACAACGCCCAGTAGGTGCCTGGCAGTTGCTCGGGTCCTTCGCCGTTCAGCAGGGCGGAGTAGATGAAGTTGGTGTCGGTCAGGCGGGATTCGTGCTCGCGCGCCGCCGCCATGGCCCGCACCCAGCGGCGCGTGGCGCGGCTGTACTGGTTCATCCGGTCGGTGCGTTCCTCCAGTGCCAGCATCATTTCCCCGGCCGACTGCAGCAGGACATTCAGCTCGGCGATCTTGCCGTCGATGATGTCGATGTCGTCGTTGGTGCGTCCCAGTTCAATGGCGTTAAGGTCGATCTCGTTCTCTGCCGCGGCAATCCGGTGCGTGTTGTCGATGGCGCGGGTGTTGACCTCATCCAGCCCCTGGAACAGCGTCTGCACCTGTTGCGCGTTGTTGGCGATGTCGTTCGCGTTGGTCGCGATGCCGGCTGCATTGGCCAGGATGCCGGACTGATTAGCGCCAATGGCGCTGGAATTTGCGGCGATGGCCGCGCCGTTCTCGCTGATGGCCACCGTGTTGGCGTCCACGTCTTCGCGCAGTTCTGCGACGTCCCCAGGGGTGCCGTTGGATTTGGCCAGCGCGGTGCCGGATGCCCCCAGCAGGGCGGCGGTAATGAGTACCTGGAGATTGACGGTGACTGATCGCTTGCGGTTCATGATATTTCGTCCCCCTTGTTGGGCTGAATTGGATGCGGCGACGGGTGTAAGCCCGGTTCGCGAATGGTGCGAGTTAAAAACTAGCAATGGCGGGGCTTTGGTGCATGCGACAAAACCTGACAAGGCACGACATTGAATGACAGGCACGTCGTTGTGCGCTAATTTTGGGGTTTGAGGACGACTTTCACACGCGCCGCCGCGTGTCCAAAGGGGTCAGGGATGAGGGGAGTCAAGCCACCAGGAACTGAGTCAGCAGCTTCGGTAAAAAAGAAGTTTGAGCGCAAGCGATTGGGTTCCTGGAAGGAAATTGCGAACTACCTGGGCAAGACCGTACGCACGGTGCAACGCTGGGAGGAGAAAGAGGGCCTCCCGGTGCGCCGCCTGGTGCACGAATCCGGCGCGACCGTTTTTGCTTTCGAACACGAGATCGACCGCTGGTTGAATCGGCGCAGCCTGACGGTACACGAACAGCCGGTTTCAGGTGCACAGCTTGCTCCGGCGTCCACCGCGCAGACCCCGGTGGAGAATTCAGCGAGAAGTCACAAACCCGCCCTGGCCTGGGTGCTGGTGTCGTTGTTTGTCGTTGCTGTCGTATTGGCGGTGGTTTTGGCGCGTCCGGGGCAGGGCCCGTCAAACGCAACCCCAAAGGGTGTGCAAACGGCCGTTGTACCAGAACTGTTGACCACCTCCGATGGGGTGGAGCGGTTCCCCGCCTTGTCGCCCGATGGGCGCCACGTGGCCTACATCTGGGATGGCGGGCAGGACCAGGTCGACCTGTATGTGCGCCTGGTGGGCGCTGACGGGGTGCTGCGCCTGACTGACACGGCGTCGATCGAGGAAAGCCCCGCGTGGTCCCCCGATGGTGACTGGCTGGTTTTTCTTCGCCGTCAGGGACTGGACCGCCGGCAACTGGTGATGGTGTCGGCGCTGGGTGGCGCCGAACGCCCGCTGGGTGAATTCGGGGTGCCCCGGAACCTGGACGCCGCCCGTACCATCCAGGCCTCGGTGGACTGGTCACCGGATAGCCGCACGCTGGTCGTGACCGAGGGAACGGACCAGCCTTACCGGCAGTGGCTGACGCTGGTCGATATCGAGAGCGGTGACCGAACCATCCTGACCGACCCGCCACCGGCCACCATTGACCTGGCGCCGGCCTTTTCGCCCGATGGCAAACAGTTGGCGTTTACCCGCTCACCCGGGCCGCTTAGAGGCCAGGTACAGGTCATTGATCTTGGCGCTGGGCAGCCTGGGAAGGCTCTGCCACGCGCATTGCCGGGCGCAACGGCCTGGAACACCGAGCCGGCCTGGACACCCGATGGTCGTTCCGTGGTGTTCGCCAGTGGCCGCTGGCCGCGGATGAGCCTGTGGCAGGTTTCGGCAAGCGGCGAAGGTGAGCCGATGCCGCTGGTCGCCGGTAGCGAGGGCGGCGACCAGCCTTCAATCCGCGCCGTCGACGGCGGCGCGACCTGGCGCCTGGTCTACGCCCAGCTGGGGTTTGAAAACGACGTGTGGGCCGTCGACCTGGCCAATGGCGAGGAACGGCGCCTGTTCGGCAGCACCCAGCGAGAGCGTTTTCCCTACGTGTGGCCGGATGGCCGGATCGCCTTCATTTCCGATCGCAGTGGTCATCGTGAGATCTGGGTGGTCGATGCCGAGGGCCAGAACCCGCAACAATGGACCGATCACCGCAGCAGCTACATCTGGCATCCGGACCTGTCGGCTGCCCACGGCACGCTGGCCTACGAGGTCCAGGTCGATGGCCGGTTGCAGGCCTACCTTCGGGATGCGCCACTGGGGCCGCCGCGGCCCGTGTTCGACGAACCGGGCCGGGATTATGACCTGGCCTGGTCGAATGACGGCCATACCCTGTACGTGGCCTCCATGGATCGCGCCGATGGCCAGCCGGCCACGTGGGCGGTACGGCCCGGTGAGCACGAACCACGGGTCGTGACAACGGCCGTTCATGAACTCCTGGGTGAGGGTCCCGACGGGCGCTGGCTGTACATGGCCGAGGGCAGCGCGGAGGATAAGCGGTTGCTGCGGGTGCCGACGGCGGGCGGTGAGCCCGAAACCGTGGCCCTGGGTGAGGGTACCCACCATAGCTTTACACTGGGGCCGGACGGCGCGTATTTCCTGGCCGTCACCGCCGGCCACCATGAAATCCGGCGCTGGGACTGGTACACGGGCGAGGTGGAGACCCTGCAGGTGCTGGCCAGGCCACCGGAGCATGGCATGGCCATCACGCGTGATGGCCGGCACGCGCTGCTGGCCCGGATCATGCTGTTGCGGGCCGACCTGATGCAGGCGACCCTGGACGCGCCGACAGGTGCCGGCGGTCACTAGCCGGCGGGTGTGGCCTCTACCGGGGTGACCGGCGGGCGTGCCGGCTTGCGCATCGTCCGGCAGGCCTCGGCGCTCATCTTCCACGCCGCTTTCCAGGCCATGCCGGTCATGTAGCTGATCTCGTCGACCCCGCGGCGGCTGGCCTCCTGGATGGTTTCGACGTTGAGCAGCTTGCCCAGGTTCTTGATGTCGTTGTTGCTGGACGCGTAAAGCGCGATCCAGTTCTGGCCAAAATGCGCCGACATCGATACCGCCTGCATCTCGCCATCGACGGCGATGGTCAGGGTGCGCAGCCAGCCGGATTCCTTCAGGTCGCTGATCACGCGGTGCAGTTCGGCCTGGCCCGAGGGTTTGGCGTAGTCTGATTCGTCGCCGAAGTTGCGGTTGACCAGCTTGATGAACAGATCGGTCTCGTCGTCTTCGCTCCAGCGCAAATCCAGGTTGCGCTCGCGCACCTTGCGCAGGTCGTAGAGGAAGCCCTTGCGCTTCTCGGACGAAAACGTCTGGATGTGGTTGTTGAAGTCGTAGTCAAACGCCTTCGGTTCCAGGTAGTAACGCTGGTCCACCTCGGTGAAGTTGGGCTCGAACTGCGGGCAGGCGGCCAGCAGCTCCTCGACGAACGCGCCTTTCAGGTCGAACAGGTCGGTTCGGTCCGGGAACGCAGCGTAGAAATCGCCGAAATGCGCGGGCTGGATCCACAGCACGCGGGCGTCCGGGTAGCTGCCGCCAAACAGCTCGTAGCTGCCGTCGCGGTTATCGCGCACCAGTGGCACCAGGCCGTCATCGACACCATCGGTGGAATGCACCAGGAAGTGGAAATCGTAGTTCTCCTGGTCGTGGAAGGCATACATCAGGTCCCAGTCGTCCCAGGCATGCGCGTTGGGTGAAAACGCGTTCCACAGGTCGCGGCAGGCCTCTATCGATGTTTCTTCACGGACGTTGTTCATAGTTCGCGCAAATAGCCCCAGCTGTGCAGGCGGTCGCTGTCCTCGAACCAGCGGTCGCCGATGTCGACGCGGTAATACATATGCGGAATGATCAGGTTTTTGATCCGGGCATAGGCCTGCTTCTGCGCCTGCTTCATGGTCGCGCCGGTGCCCACCACCACCAGGATGACGCCGGAGTTGCCGGTGATCACCCACTCGTCATTGATCAGCTTGACGTCCTCGAAGTGCACGCCCTCCTTGCCGCGGCGGAAATGGATCACCGTGTCTTTCGACTTCACCCGGAAGGTCTCGGGATCCTGGAACGGGAATGGCGGCACGACAATGCGCACGCCCACCTGGAAGCCGGATTTGGTGCGGAACGATTTGCGCTCGCCACTGGCAATGCCCTGCAGGAACTCGCCCATCGGCGTGACCATGCCCTCTTGCTGGATGAAGATGGTCGGGTAGCCAAAACGCGCGGTGAACTCCAGCGGGTAGATGTTGTTGCCACTGACGATGCAGTTCAGGTCGATGTAGCCGACATAGCCTTCCTCGGCCAGGCGCGGTTCCAGCTTCTTCAGCGTCTGGTTGAAGATGCGGTTGGGGCCGGACCAGAACATCGCCGTGCCCATCTCGCCGGTGGACGGCCCCAGGTCGCCCGGGAACAGTTTCTTGTGCTCGAAGTTGACGTTGATGGGGTAGATGAATTCCTTGCCGTTGAAGAACGCGCCCACGGCCACTTCCACGCCGACCACGCGTTTCTGCAACTGGAACGACGGAATCTTCTCCGCCCAGGCCTGGTGGTAGTCCTCCAGCACCTGGAGCACGTCGGAGCCGTCCTCCTCCTCGCCGACAAACAGCAGGCCCTTCATGTTCTGGGCCTCGCCGGAGGGCTTGATCACGTAGCGGCCGGGGTTGGCGCGGACGAACTCGATGGCCTCTTCGAAGGCGTTGAAATGGCGGTACGGGATGATCGAGATGCCGTACTTCTTCAGTTCTTCCTGGCCGAAGGAGCGGTCATCTTCCAGCATGTCGGTGTACGGCGTGCCGCCCACCACGTGCTTGCCCTGTTCACGCAACTTCTGGGCCTCGGTGCCCATGCCCAGCACGTCGTCGAAAACGATGACATCGGCCCAGTCGACGTGCTCTTTCCAGTCGTCGACCATGGGCACGAACCCGGCGCCGACTTCACGGTCGACCGGGTTGGAAACGGCGTAGCGAACCTCGTGGCCCTCGAGCATGACGCGGTAGACGAGATCCGCGATCAGGCTGTCGTAGGACACGAACAGGAACCGGTAAGTCGACTTGCTGGTGGAGCTGGCCACGATCAGTTATCCATGGGTTTGGTGGCCGTCAGGCCGGGCCCACATGATAACGCCAAGCTGGAAATTTGCTATCGCCGCAATCGACATTTTCGGCGGACAGGGCAAGTAGGAGAGTGGCGACCCCGTGGTATCCACGGGGCCGCCGGTAGGGCTTGAGCGTCAGACGTCGGCTGACAGGGCCCGGTCGATGATCATCTCCAGGTGGGCGACATGCGCCTGGGTGGAGCGGTCACCGCCGCGGCGGCCGTCGAGCAGGTCGGCCACCTGTTCCAGTTCAAACACCGCGGCCGAGGTCGCGGTGTGCTGGCCGCCATTGCCACGGGCCATCTTGGCCAGGCGCTGCACGTACTCGACCTGCAGGTTCTGGCGGAAGCTGTCGATGTCACCACGGGCGTCGGCATTGAAGATGGCGCCGGTCAGGTCGCCCATCATGTCCGCCAGCGAATACGTGTTGCCGTAGGCGCCGCTGTCGGTGATGCGCTTCATGACCACGGGGTTCAACAGGTGGTCGAGCACGCCCTTCTGGATGTTCAGCACGGCGTCGTGAATCTTCGGATCCTCGGTCTGGCCGAAGTGGTTGAAGCCGCGGCGCCGCGGCGCCGTGTGCTGCAACAGCTCGGGCGAGATGTGGATGGCGCCCGGTGCGAAGACCTGCTCGGCCAGCACCTGCATGGCGTTCTGCTGGCGGGCACGGCTGACCGGCCGGAACGGTGCGCTGGCACCGGGCTGGCCGACCATCGCGCGGTCAACATAGACGCCACCGATCCAGCGCGACGTCACCGCCGCGGAGCGGCCCCACAGGGCCAGCATCACGGTCACGGCCTCGACGGTCTCCTGGTAGGACTTGCCCTGGGCCGGGTAGTTTTCCGGCAGGCGGTCGAGAGCGTCCTGGAACAGGGTCATCTGCTGCGAGGCATAGCCGATGGAATCGCTGCTCATGTCGTAAATGTTGACCCGGGGGTCGATGCCGGCGCCGGGCGAGCGCATGTCGTCGGCGTCGTTGCCGAAGGCCAGTTGCGGCTCCGTCGAGCGGGCCAGGATGGCCTCCAGGCGCTGTTCCTCGGCGGCCGGGTCGTCCAGGGCCTGCGAATAGCCATACTCGACGAACCAGTCGTCGTAGGGGCCGGGGACCACGCTGTAGTACAGGCCCTGCTGCTCGCGCGTGGGCGCGAAGTTGACCGCCGGGTAGTCCATGATCGAGCCGGCCAGCAGGCCGTCAGCGAGGTTATCCGTGCTGAAGGCCTCGTCCGGGGTCAGCAGCTGAGTGGCCTTCATGTTGTGGTTCATGCCCAGGGTGTGACCCATTTCGTGCAGGATCAGGTAGTGCATGGTGTCGTGGACCAGGCGCTGGTCCAGCTCGTCGTCCAGGCCGTAAAGGCTGTCGGCGGCGGCGCGGGCGAACATCGTGTTCGCCTGCAGGCCGGCGCCAAGGCTGCAGTAATGTCCGCCCATTTCCGGCTCAAACGCTGACCACAGGGCCAGGTCCTGGCCCGCGGTGGGGTCCTGCAGCTTGCCGCGGCTGCGCAGGAAACGGCCCATGAACGAGTATTCCAGCATGATGTCGGCGCCGATGATCTGGCCGGTGCGCGGGTTGGTGAAGCTGGGGCCGTAGCCGCCGAACGGCGGGTTCGGTGACGAGGTCCAGCGCAGCACGTTGTAGCGGATGTCGCCGGCGTCCCAGTCGGCATCGTCTGGTTGCACCTTGACGACGATGGCGTCCTTGAAGCCGATCTTCTCGAACGACCGGTTCCAGTCCAGCGCGGCATCACGGATCAGGTCGCGCCATTCCAGCGGCGTGGTGTTCTCGATCCACCAGGTGATCGGCTCCACCGGCTCGCTCATGGCTGCTGACGGGTCTTTCTTCACCAGGTGCCAGCGGTTGACGTGGTCGCGGAACGGCGCGGCCGCGTTGGAGGTCAGGTCGGTGACCTGGCCGCTGAAGAAGCCCACGCGCGGGTCATCGCGGCGCGGCACGAAATCGTTTTTCGGCACCTCGATAAAGCTGTGCATCATGCGCACGCTGATGTAGCGCGAATCGGTCACGGCCTGCGAGCCCTGCACCACGGGCGTCGGGTTGTTGAACACGTACTCGACTTCCACGTCGGTGTTCTGCGGGTAGCTGCGCAGGTTCAGGATGCGGGTCTTCTTCTCATCCAGCTTGCCCAGGCTGAAGCTCGGCTCCTTGGCCGCCTCCGGGTTCGGGTTGGGCGACGGGGTCACCTGCACCAGCGCCTCGGACGCGAACAGCTTGTCGGCGTCGGTCAGCACGCGGCCGCCGTCCTTGTCCTCACCGCTGATCTCCAGAACGGCCACCAGCGCGTCGGTGATGTTGGCGCTGGACGCCCGCGACAGCGGATTGTCCGGGTCGAACCAGAAGTTGGTGTTCTTCTTCCAGATCTCCACCGTGTTGAAGTTGCGGCGCAGTTCGATAATGCCGCTGGGGCCATAGGCACCCTTGAAGTAGCCGGCGTCGAGTACGCCGTTGGCCACCTGCATCCAGTAGATGTATTCCTTGCCCAGCTGGTCCTCGCTGATAAGCAGGTGCGTCTTGCCGGTCTTGGTGTCGCGGTACAGCGTGAACAGTCCTTCGAAGGCTTCCGAGTCCTTGGTCAGTTCGGCGATGGACTTGGGCTTTTCTTCTTCCTTCTTGTCCTCGGCGCCGTTCTTTTCGTCCTGGGCCCAGCTGGGCAGGGCGATGGACAGGAGCAGGGATGCGGCGATCAGGCGCAGCAGCTTTGCAGTCATATCGGGGTCTCACTTCATTCGGGTGGGAAGGCGCCCGGCGGACGACAGGGGCCGTCCGCGGCGCGTAGTGGCGGGGATGATAGCAGAGCGCCCGGCGTGGGGGCGAACCTCAGAGCTGGTCGGCGAAGGCCTTAACGGCGTCAGCCCAGCCTTCCAGTTCGCTCAGCTCCGCCAGGTCGGCGCGGGTGTCTGCATCCAGCGCGTACACGTTCTCACAACGCGCGGGGTCGATCACATACCAGTCCGGGTGGGCCGTGTACTCGCGCTCAGCGGCCAGGCGGTAGGCTTCACGTTCTCCGTATGCCTGCGAGTCCCGTAGCAACTGGACGAAACTTTCGGGGTCGAACACCTCCGGCTTTAACACCATGGCCTGCGGGTTGCGCGGCTGCTGGCAACGGGACACGAGCGTGCGCAATTCAAAGTCCTGTTTGCTTGCCGCGTGGGCCTGTTCCTCGTTCAGGTTCCTGGCCTTCCGCTGCCACGCGCTCTGCATTCTGCGGCCTGCCTGGTGTGTCAGCTCAGTGCTTGAGGCTACCATCAGTTCGGCGACATCATGGCAGGCGTCCATGAGTGGCCCTGGCGGTCCTGCGACGGCGTCGTCGCATACGCGCCTGACAACTGACCACCCCCCATTGGTGGTGATGTTGCTGAATGTGGTCAGCGCGGTGGCGGGCGCGATGGCCGTATCCTTGGGCGGAGTAAAGCCGATTTCCCTGGCGACACGTTGGAGTGCCGGCGGCAAATCGGGAGCGGGGTGTCGTTTCGCGTAATCGTGCGATACCCGGTACGCGTCGTACGCGAAGGCGGTTTTGTGGTCGTCGAAACGCGTCCTGCTGGCGGCTTCGAGGATCCGCGCTTCAGCGATATCGTGGGGTATTTCGGGTGCGTTGGCAGTCAATGCCGAGTCCTGAAGCGGCAACAGCGTGACGAAGGCGTTGTCCGGTTCGAGCCGGGCCATCTGTTCGATCACGGACGCTGCGTCGCACCAGTCTGCCGCCGCATCACCCACGCAGAAATCCTGGTAGACCCTCGCCAGTACGGCGGGTGATTCCCAGCCGTCGCGCATGGCCTGGCGCGCCACGGACTGTCGTCCTGACTCGTCGGCGACGGCCGGGCATTGAATGGTGAACGGCGTATGGCGGGTCATCTGTTCGGTCGCGTTCAGCGCGGCCAGGCGAATGCCAGGTGAGTTCCCCGGCCCCAGAGCACTGCAGAAAAGCCCTTCCAGCCATTGCAGGTTTTCTGCCGAAGCCTGGACCTGTGCCTCGATGACGGCAGGGTCCTTGGCCAGTTCTTCCATTTTGGCCTCTCGTGCCCTGTCCTCCTCGGTAGACGGCCAGGGCGCGGCCGCGTATGAGGCGGTCGCAATGATGGTCGCGGCGAATGTGCCCAGCGCTGATCGAAACATGGATGCCTTCCGTGGTGTGTTTTCAACAGGTTAGCACGGAATATCCTGCATTGCGGACGCAGGAAAGTTACGGCGCTACCCGGGTATTCTGGCACTCACGCGGCGAGCCCGTTTCGCCGACAATGGGTCCGCATCAACACGAGGAGGGAAGGCGATGCATCATGACAACTGGCAATGCGCGAAATGCAGCCACGACGAATTCGAGACCGACCAGTTTCGCGCCACCGGTGGTAACTTTGCGAAGATCTTTGATGTGCAGAACAAGCGGTTCACGACAGTGAGCTGTACGCGCTGCTCGTTCACCGAGATCTACCGCACCCGTTCGTCCAACCTGGGCAACGTGTTCGACTTCTTTACCAGCTAGTCGAAGGTGTAGCCGGCGGCCTCGGCCTCGGCAATGATCTCTGCACCGGTCTTCATGACCGATTGCTGCGCCAGGTCGTACCAGTGCGGCTTCTCGTCGACGAAAATCTGCTGGGTGATCGTGAATTCCGCCGGCAGGTCGAACAGGCCTGACAGGAAGCTGTGGCTGTCGGCCGGCAGGAAGTGGTACCACAGGTTGCTGCCGCAGGTGCGGCAGAACGCGCGCTCCGCCCAGTCTGATGAGCGATACACGGTCACGTTGCCTTTTCCTTCAACGGTAAAGCCCTTGCCGTGGACGCCACCGAAGGCGCCGCCGCCCCAGCGCCGGCACATGGCGCAGTGGCAGACGTCGATTTCGGGTTTGGGCTGGTCTATGGTGATGCTGACCGCGCCGCACAGGCACTGGCCGTGGATGGATTGCTCCAGGTGCTGGGTGTCGGTCATCGTCTGGCTCCTGTCTGGATTGTTCGGATACCGGCTTGCGGTGATCGTCTGTGCGACCATGTTACTGAACAGGGATGACCATGGGGGGACAGTGGATGACGTTTGCAACTCGTGCCGGAAATGAACCGGCCACGCACCGACGTATGGGCGTAACCCGGGCCTGCCGGCTGATAGGGCTGCTGGTATCGCTGCTGCCGCTCGCCGCGCTGGCCGAAAGCCTGCCGTGGGTTGACCGGCCCGATGCCATGCACGCCACCGTTCTTGCCGATGTCGACGCGACGGCCGACCGGGTCCGGTTGCTGTACCAGACCATGCCGTCGATGGAACAACGGGCGTCAGGAAACTGGGCGATCAACGTCTACCTGGCCGAACTGTACGCCGATGGCCGGGTCGAGAACCATCGCCTGGCGACGGGCCAGCGTTATTTCGACGCGCTGTCGCTGCAGCGCGGCGGAGACGGCGTCTTTGTGGCCGTGATGCCGAGTGTCCATGGCGGGGACAGGGTACTGGAGTACTGGTCGGCCGCCGATGGCAGCGTCCGTTCGTCGGTGGTGCTGCCCTTGCTGGGCTCCGCCGCGCCGGGCCTGTTCCCCACCGACGACGGCCATTTCTTTGTCATCGTGATGTCGGCCCGCTCGGCGCGCGGCGACGAATCCAACTCGATTTCGGTGGTCAAGTACGCCGCCACGGGGCAGGAACTCGCGCGTGCCGAATGGGGCGCGGTCAACGCCGCCAGCGGGCCGGCCGGTGGTTATGCCATGCCCGGCGGTGGCATGGGGGTCATGGTGAACATGCACCTGGTCAAGGGCGGTCGGGCCCTGGGCAGCAGCGCGGACGCCGTGCAGCAGTTCGATGTCGGCGGCCGGATCATCGAGGCGCGCGTGTTCGCGGAAACTCGCCTGCTCAGTTTCGACGCCTCGGGCCAGCTGGCCTGGGAGTCGCCGGCGCTGGAGCGCGAGCTGACCTGGGGCGGGGCGCTGGCCATCCCGCAAGACCAGCCGATGAACGTGATGTTGGCGCAGAACGAGGAACAGATGGCGCTGGTGAGCAAGGCCAGGCTGGACAGCGGTGGCGACCGGCAGATCGAGCACCACGTGGTCAGCGGTTACGATGACGTTCAGCCCACCGCCAACGGCTTCAGCATGCTGGTTGACGTGTCGGCCGACCGGGACCTGCAGCCGCCGGTACACGGCGTCCGCCTGCTGGAACTGGGCCTGGACGGCCGCGTGCAACGCGAGTTGAGAATCGAGCCGGCCGCCGAGCGCTTGCAGGCCACCTTCGAGCAGTTCCTGCCCATGGCCGATGGTGGCCTGCTGGTGGCCGGCACGCGCCGGGGTGGACTGGACGCGCTGCACGTGACCCGGTTGTCGGCCGATGGCGACATCGCCTGGACGACTACGCCCGCCAGCGCCGATGTCATCATCGAGGGCCTGGCGGATGCCGCCGGAACGGCGTGGGTCTTCGGCCAGGGCTGGAACCCGGCGGCGAACCGCAACCAGCTTTGGGCCCAGCGCGTGGGGGAAGACCAGGCGGTGCCCGTACCACCGGCGCCGGAGCCGGAGCCGCCAGCGGCAAATGAGCCCGCCGCGGCGCAATCGGCAACGGCGCAACCAGCCGCCGTGCCGATTCCGGAACTGCCCGAGCCCACCGGGGATTGCAGCTGCAGTTGCGAGGAGTTCGAGCTGTTCCAGCAAACCTCGAAGGCACTGGAGACGGCGTCCCAGGCCGACCTGCTGGCCACGGTGAACAGCCCGGCCTACCAGTCGATGATGAGTTGCATGGGGGGCTGCGCGATGCAGTACATGAGCTGCCAATGATGACCCGGATTCGACAGGCCCTGCTGCTGTTGGCAGCGACCGTGCTTGCCCCGGCGCTGGCGTGCGCCGCCGCGGACTGCGAGCCGGAGGTGCTGGGCCGGGATGACGGCGACCAGGTGCGCGAGCAGTACGCCAGCCTGGTGGTCCACGACTCGGACATCTATCACGAACTGGTCAAAAAGGCCTTCGCGATGGCGCCGGAACTGCTCTGCCATGCCGTCGAGCGCGTGGCTTTCGTGCAGCATGCCGGGCAGTCCGGCGCGACCATGGGCTGGACCTACGAGTCGCCGGGTGACCTGATTTACATCAGCGCGTTGCCGAATACCGCCTCGGTGCGGAACCTGTTGCCCGAGTACCTGAAAACGGTCTACGGCCGGTCGATGTCCGACGAGCAGATTGACGACCTGGCGGCCAAGAACCAGGCCGCCGTCATCCAGTCGCTGCTGCACGAGGCCGCGCACGCGGCGCACCACCTGCTGGATTCACAGCGCAATGTCAGCGTCTTCGGCTCGGCGCCGGATGCCGATGCCTGGGATGCCGACGCCACGGCGTTCGCTGCCAACGTCGTCAAGACCCACCGCCTGGGCGCGGGCATGAAGGAGGGCGAGTGGACCCGCCTGCACGAGACTTTCGTCGCCAACGGCATGGCCAGGGGGTGGGGGCCGGAGAAAGGCAACCTGCTGGCGGGCGGCTTCATGTCGGACTACGGCGCCACCAAGGCCAGCGACGACATCGCCGAAAGCACCTCGTGGGCGCTGGCCGCGCACTTGTTCGAAGGGCTGGAGAGTGGCACACCCGACGACATGGCCTGCCAGGCGCTGCGGCAGTCGGGCAGTGACAATATCGGCGGCGGCAACGCGGCGTTCTACGTCAAGCTGGCGCTGCTGGAGGACCTGGGCTTTATCACCCGCGAAGCCTTCGACCGCTGTGTCGGCCCGCTGAAGTTCGAGACCGAGTCCAGTGAGGGGTTTCACGTCTACGACGGCTCTCAGCACCGCCGCAGCATCGGCAGCCAGGTCACCGCAAAGATCGGCATGGATACCGAGTATGACCGTTGGGTGTTCACGATGGACGCCGATGGCAAGGGCCAGCTCGACAGCAAGGCCATCGACGTGCATTTCGGCCTGAAGCTGGAGCTGGTCGACGGCTACCTGGCCTCCAAAATCACCGAGGCCGCAGATGTATCCTGGCCGCGCGGCATCTACACCCTGGTCAGGCCGCCTGCGCCGTCCTCGTTCTGGATCAACGCACCGGATAACGGCGCCGCCACGCTGTGGACGACGAAGGGCCTGGTGCTGGTAATCCGCGCGTCCAACGAGTTGATCGAGGGCTCGATCGTGCCGCAGGCCATGCTGCGGCCGTTCGCACCGATTCCCGTGCCGCAGAAGCCGCCCACACGGGTGACCTTCGTGCTGAAAAACTGAGCCAGGCCCGGGACGATGGACGCTGATTTCTGGATCGAGCGCTGGGCCAGCAACAACATCGCCTTCCACAACGAGGAGGCGAATGCGTTCCTGGTCCGTCACGTCGACTCGCTGGGACTGTCGGCCGGCGACCGAGTCTTCGTACCACTCTGCGGCAAGACCCGGGATATCGCCTGGCTGTTGGCGCAGGGCTATCGTGTTGCCGGTGTCGAACTGGTGCGGGACGCGGTTGAGCAACTATTCGCAGATCTTGGCGTGGCGCCGGCGCGGTCCGCTGAAGGGGCCATGGAACGGTTCAGCGCGAAAGGCCTGGATATCTTTGTCGGGGATATTTTCGATTTGTCTGCCGGGTCGGCTGGGCCGGTCGACGCGGTCTATGATCGCGCCGCGCTGGTCGCGTTGCCCGCTGAGATGCGCACCCGGTACACGCGCCGCCTGCTGGAACTGGCGCCGTCGGCACCGCAGCTCCTGGTCACTTATGTCTACGACCAGTCACTGAAAGCGGGGCCGCCGTTTTCCATCGACAAGAGCGAAGTCGCCAGCCACTACGACGCGAGTCACGATCTGACCCTGCTGGATTCCGAGCCCATGGAAGGCGGGCTGGATGGCGCCTGCGACGCTGTTCGCGAGGCCTGGCTAATCACCCCACGCTGAGCGACGAGCGCGGAAAAAGAACGCCACGGAGCCAACGTAAGCCAACAAGGTCATTGCCAGGACCATCCAGGGGATGACGGGCAACGCGTCCGCCGAGGTCGCCACGGGGCCAAACCAGCCAAGGCCGGACTGTGGAAGCTGGCCCCGTTCGGCCAGCACGATGCCGAGCCGGGAAAAGTCGCTGTAGACCTGGTAGATCTCGTTGCAAAACCCCAGCGCGAACATCGAGTAGATGACCAGGGCGATCCACATCATGACCCGGTCGATTCGGTGCGCGGCCAGGTAGCTGGTGACCAGCATGCCAAACACCAGCGTCATGTAGTTGGCCATGGTGCCATTGCCGACGCTGACAATCTGGAAAAACAGCGACACCTGCTCGAATTCACTCATCAGCTTGCTCCAAAAGTGACAGGCCCTGTCCCGGCGCGTAGTCCAGCGTCAGCTGTGCCTGCGGCGCCACCTGCAGGGTGACGGCATCGCCGGTGGCGGCCGAGCCCGGCGCCAGCGTCAGGCGCCCGGCCGGAACCGTGATGGTTTCTCCCAGGGTGGCGCGGCCGACGGTTTCCTGGCGGCCGTCCAGGTAGGTGCGGATGATATCGAAGCGCGGTTTCAGCGCATCGCCGATGGCGCCCTGCAGGGCCTCGGCGCCGCTGGCGTCGAAGTAGCTGCCGCCCCCGGCGTCGGCCCAGCCGGCGAAGGTCTCGGCCAGCGCGGCATCGTCGATGGCGAAACCGACGATGTTCACGCGCGCGTCCAGTCCGGCCTGGCGGAGTTCCTCGATGGCGGCTTCGGGGTCGCCGTCGCAGGTCTCCTCGCCGTCGGTGACCAGCACCACCACGCGCGGTTCAGAGGCCTCGGCCAGGTCGTTGCCGGCGGCGCGCAGGCTGTCGGCAATGGCCGTTTTGGCCAGGTTGATGGCCGGTACCGCGCCGATCACGCGGGCCGCGGCGTCACGGTCCAGCGGCGCCAGCGGAATCTTCAGCTCGGTCAGGCAGGCGTCTTCCTCCAGGCCGAAGGCGCGGAACGCGAACGGCGTGCCTTCCGGCAGCGTGTCGGTCACCAGCTTCGTCAGCGCCTCGTGGGCAATGTCGATGCGCCGCCGGCCTTCCATCTGCTGCAGCATGGAGCCTGAGGCATCCAGGATCAGTTCGACTGCGCCGGTGGCCGGCGCGCCGGCCACGGCCTGGATGGTCAGTTCGGCCTCGCCTTCGGGCTCAACCAGTTCTTCCAGCGTCGCCGTCATGGCGTAGGGCTTGGGCGCACGGAACAGGGCGTTGGCCATGTCCATGCCGTCGGCCAGGCCCAGTGGGCCGATGACGCGCTGGAAACGGCCGCCGTTAATGTTGGCCCAGTCCATCATCACCGCCGCGTTGGCGCGGCTGTCGGAATCCACCGAGAGTGCCACGACGCGCGGCATGGTCTTCAGCAATTCCGGCCAGAGTTCGCTGCGCATACTGGTTTCGGCATCCGTCATGACGACGATGCCACGCGCGCCCTGGCGCTCCTGCAGGCCCTTCGCAGCGATGACCAGGGCGGTCTCGGAATCGCTGGACTGGCTTTCCGGCAGTTCCCTCAGCGCGGGCTCCAGGGCCTCCGGCGTCTCGGCCCAGTCTTCAAGCAGGAAGCCCTCGGTGCCGAAAGGCAGCAGCTGCAGCGCGTCCCGGCCGGGCTGCAGCGAGCGCCCCCAGGTGCGCACGGCCGCAAGGGTCCGTGGAATGTAGTGGGCGACGCTGCCTGACGTGTCCCAGGTGATCACCACCGACCGGGGTGGTTCGTAGACACGCAGGTGGTAGCTCCCCGGTTGCAGCACGGCCTGGAGTTCGTTGGCCGCGCCGCTCTGTTCCAGGGCAACGGAATCGCCGGCGCTGGTCGACAGCTCGGCGACCACTTCCGGGCGCTCGCGCTCGAACGACAGCTGCAAGCCGTGCACCTGCCCGGCCGGCACCTCGAATGACCACCAGTCCTCGTTGCGCTCGATGACCGCGGATGACGCGACCGTTTGCCCCATCGGCAACGCCACGGCGGCATCGCGGCTGGGGCCGCCGATGGGTTCGACGGCCGCGTCCGGGGCCAGGTCATGCATGGCCTCGTACGCGGCCCTGGGCTGGTCGTCTTCCCACAGGCCCAGCACCGAGTGGCCGGGCGCCTCGATGACCCGGATGCCATCGGGGCCCACCGGGCTGCCGGTTTCCGGCAGGTCGAAGGTCAGCCGCAGGTAGCGCGCCCAGGCCGGTGATGGCAGCGTGAGCGTGCTCTGCAGATCACCGGTCGCCGGCGCCTCCAGTGTGCCGAGTGAGCGCCAGGGGCCATTGGGGCCTTCCAGGCTGGCATCGACACGGGCGGCGGCAATGCGCAGCTGGTCTTTCTCATCACCCAGCCAGTGGATGGACTGCACCCGGGCGGCGCGGTCCTGGTGAAAGGCCAGGGTGGCGGTCGCGGTACGGGTCTTGCGCGGATTGGGCCAGCCACTGTTGGAGCGCTCCGGCCGCGCCACCAGCAGTTCACTGTTCCAGCTGCCGCCAAAATTCGAGTTCGCCCAGACCACGTGTCCGCCCAGGTCCGGGTCCGCGATGTTGATGGGGGCCAGGCCCTGCGGGTGGGTGCCGGGCGTGACAATCGCCTGCAGGTCCTGGATATAGACCTGCTGGTTGTTGCCGTTTTCATTCGGGAACGTGAATCTCAACCGATCGACGGTGACCGGTTGGTCGAACACCAGGTACTGCGGCGCGTGGTTGGAGCGCAGGGCGGCCAACGCGACACGGCGCCAGCCATCGGCGCCGTCCGGGGCGTGCACCTCGATGGCGGTTGGCCAGCGCGACGCGTCCACGGTGCTGCGTAACTGCACCATCACGCCGGCGATTTCAGCGGGCACGGCGAGTTTGAAGGCCACGTCGGGCGGCAGGTTGACGCTGCCGGTGTGTGGCGCCAGGCCATCGTGGAGCGCGGCTTCGCGGGCCTGGACATTGTCGTCGGCGGCCTCGTCGCCCCAGTGGGTGATGCGTGCGCCCAGGCCGTGGTGCAACACGTTCAGGCCGCCACGTAGCGCGTCCGGTGCGTGCCAGTACGTGACCGGGTCGAGCGGTAGACTCGTGGCCAGCACGGGTATGGCCACGGCATCGGCGGCGAATGCGCTGCCGGCGCTGGCGGTGACCACCAGTTGCGGGCGCTGCGCCGGGCTGATCCAGGGGGGCGCCGTCACGTGGGCCGTGATTTCAGCCTTGCTGCCTGGCGCCAGTTCAGCCGTGCGGCTGGCCGGCTCGATCTGCCAGCCATCGCCGGGCACTGAAAAACCGATATCGAGCGACTGGCGCTCGGGCGAGTCATTGGCCACGCTGACAGAAGCCGTGAACTGCTGTCCGGCATCGCTGAAGCCCGCCAGTGTCGGCGGTTCGGCAATGGCCAGCGTGACGGGCAGGTCCCCCTCGGGCTGGCGCTCCGGGGGCTCTGCCGCCAGCAGGGCTTCCAGGCCGGGTGGCGGCGGCCCCGCTTGTGTCGTCGGCTCACCGTCGGCACCGGTGGTGGTCTCGAAGATCACGAACTCGGCGGCCGGGCCCATGTCGGCGGGGCGCGGCAGTTCGGCCGGCGTGTACAGTGTGCAGTCGATATTCATCGGCAGTTCGCCACCCTCGAGGCGCTGCGCATAGCTGCGGCTCAGCCGCAGCCTTGGCGCTTCCCCTGCGATCAGTGGTTTCAGGTCGCCAAGGGTTTCACGCAGTGGCTCGCGAACATCCTCCAGGACCCAGACCCGCGACGATGGGTCCAGGGCCTCGGCGCCGGGCTGGCGGCAACTGGCGAACCCGAATTGCCCGGGCTCAAGATCCAGGGCCAGTACGGGGTCATCGCCCTCGGCGGGGAGGGTCACACGGCCGGTCTGGCCCGGGGCCAGGGTCATCACGCCATTCTCATCCGCGCTCAGCGGCGTGCCGTCCGGTGCCGCCGTACCAGGCGGGAAACGCAATGAACAGGCGTAGTCCACGGCGCTCTCGCCGCCGTCCAGGCCCAGCCGCACCGCGCCGCCCAGCTCGGGCGCATAGTCGAACAGGGCGATGCCCTCGCGCAGGTCGGCGACCTTGCTGTCGTCGGACCAGTGATACAGGCGCTGCCGTGCCGGCCGCGAGCCCGGCGGCGTGGCGCAGAGCAGGGCGGCCTGGCCTTCACCTGCCGGCAGCGGGACAAACACCTGGTCGGCCGGGTCGAAGCCGCCCACGGTGCCCGCGAGGTCGCCGTCACGTGGCAGCTTGGTGGCCTGCCGCGGCAGGTCGTCCGGCTCGTTGCTGGCCAGGGCCGGCAGGCGCTTGATGTTGACCTCGTAGGTGTCCTGGATCGCTTCTTCCAGGCTGCGCAGCGCCAGTGCCCAGTCGCCGGCCGGCAGCAGGGAGCGGAAGGTATAGGCGCCTTCGCCGTCCTCGAAGATGACCCGCGCGCCCACCTGGGTTCTGCCCTGGAAGAGCTTGGCGTCCATGCCGCCGCCTTCCGGCGGGCGGATGTCGAGTTCGATGGCGGTTTCGCCATCCAGGCGGAACAGGTAATAGTCGATGTCGCCCTTGCTGTGGAAACCGCCGCGCACGCCACTGCCAAAGACCAGTCGCTGGCCGTCATTGGCGTCGTTGTTGGGTTCGCCTTCGAAGTCCGATGGTCGGGGGCCCAGGTCCATGACCCGGAGCAGGTAGTCACCCCCGGCACGCACCGTGGCGAAATACTCGCCGGGCACCAGCGCCAGGGCGTCGGCGGTGGAGCGCCGGCCCGTGGCGCGCACGTCGGCGACCGGGCCGTCGGCGCCGGTAAGCTGGACCCGGTCCGCGTCCACGGTGAACACGCGCCACAAATGCTCGGGCTTGTCGTCGGGCACGACGAAGGAATAGACGTCGATGTCATCGGCGGCGGCACTGCCGGACACGCGCAGCGCGTCGGTCAGTGGCTGGGCAGCGGCCAGGCTGTCGTTGGGTTCGGCCTCCTGGTTCGGCCGGGCGGCCTGGCCCGGCGTGAGCGACAGCGTGTAAGCCGCGGCCGTGGCGGCGTTATCACGGCGCTCCAGCAGCAGTTCATAGTTTCCCGCGGCGAGTGACAGCGGGGTCGATGCCAGGCCGCCGCGCGCCGGCGCGCGCGACCACAGCGATGTCGCCGCGCTGCCCTCCACGCGGCGCAGTTCCACGTCCAGGCGGGCGTCGGGTGCCGGCAGGTCGATGGCCAGCGCCAGGTCGGCGGGGCTGTCCAGGCTGAAGGACAGCAGGTCATCGTCATTCTGCAGCAGCATGCCCCGGAACGGCTGGCCCGGGGTGAGCGGGTTGGCGGTTTTCTCGTTGGGCTCGGTTTCGTCGAGGCCGTCCGGTGCGGGGCCCAGTCGAACCAGGACACGGGGTGGCGGCGCGTCGCCGGCCGGGGGCTGCAGGCGCAATTTCAGCGCCGAGTCGGTGACCAGCGGGTAGCGCCCACCGGGGGGGACCGGCACGCCGTCCAGGCGAATGTCCGGCCGGGCGCGGGTCTCGGCGATCACCTCCACCTTGCGCGCCGACGGGCTCGCCGGCAGCGTCAGTTCAAGGGTGGAGGTGAGTTCAAAGTATAGGTCGCCATCGGTAAGGGTGGCGCCGGCTTCGGGCGCTTCGCTCAAGTCCGGGGCATCCGCGGTCTTCGCCACGGTCAACGTCGCCGCGCCCGTTTTCGAACTGACGCTGAGCAGGTAAGGGTGGCCGGTTGACAGCAGCAGCGGCCCGAGTTCCGGGGCCGTGTCCAGGTGGGCAGCCGAAGCCAGCCGGTCCGGCTTGGTGCGGCCGTCATAGCGGCCATCGGCGTTGGGAAAACTGACCAGGACAAGCGCGCCGGGCTGGGACAGGCTGAGGGTATAGAAGCCATCGGCTTCAGCCTGGACCCAGACGAAGGCGCCGTCGGCCATGGCCCCGGCATCGAAATCGTGGGCGCCCTGCGACAGGGTCGGCGCGGATTCCAGGACGGCAGCCTGTTCGGCCACGGCCGCCATCGGGTCATTCTGCGCCTGCGCGATCGGCGCCAGTGCGCAGGCCATCACGGCCAGGGCCCAGCTGCGTCGGTTCATGCGTGCTCCCCCCACGATTGAACGGGTATTCATGATACCCCTTTGCGCCGGGGCACCTTCAAGTACGGGGCAATGGCGTATAGTTTGCGCACAACAGGCATCGATGGCTCACATGACATTTACCAACCCGCAACTTGACACCGACAGGCTGCCGCGTGCGGCCGCACTCGACCTGCACCCGCTGCCGCCCGAGCATCGCCGCGAGATTCTCGTCCAGTCGGCCATCGTGGTGACGGTTTTCCTGCTGCTGTCCCTCGTGCCGCAGGCCATCGTGGCGATTCCTTCGCCGGTCAGGGTGGCACTGCTCGCCTTGCCGGCCGCGGCCCTGTTGCTGGGCGGACTGCTGACGGTACTGGCCGTGGTACGGTTCCGCCGCAAAGGTTATGCGCTCAGGGCGCATGATGTCGTGTTCCGCACCGGCCTGTTCTGGCGCAAGACCACCGTGCTGCCATTTGACCGGGTGCAGCATGCGGAGGTGACCCACGGGCCGCTGCAGCGCCGGTTCGGGCTGGCCACGCTGAAGTTCTTTACCGCCGGCGGCTCCAGTGTCGACCTGCAGATCGAAGGCCTGCTGGCCGCTGATGCCGAGCGACTGCGGGAAACGGTCCTGGCGCGTAGCGGACATGGCTGAAACCGACGTGCCGCAAGCGGGCGGTGATGACTGGAAGCGGGTCTCGCCACTGGCCGCGCTGGACTTCCTGGTGGTCATGGTCCGGCACGGATTCATCCAGGCATTGCCCGCCTTCGCGGTGCTGGTGGCCAGCGCCTTCAATTCCGAGCGGCTCGATCTCGCCTGGGTGCTGGGCCTTGGCGTGCTGGTCGTACTGGCCGGCGCCGCCTGGTCGGTGCTCAGCTACCTGCGCTTTGGTTATCGCGAGCAGCCGGGGCGCATCGAGGTCCGCAAGGGCGTGCTGCATCGCGAGACGCTGAAAGTCGCCTTCGACCGCATCCAGAACGTGGCGGTGCATGAGCCGTTCTACATGCGCCCGTTTGGCATGGCCGCTGTCGGTATTGATACCGCCGGCAGCAGTGGCAAGGAGATCCGCCTGCCAGGTATCGCCCTGGAACCGGCGCGGCAGATGCGCCAGCGCCTGGTGCTGGCGGCGGAAGGCCATGATGGCGAGCACGGGGGTACAGTTGAAGCCGACGACGGGCGCGAGCACGTGCGCGGCCAGGTCCTGCTTCGGCTGAGCCGGCAGGACGTTGTCATCGCCGGCCTGACTGCGAATTTCATGATCTGGGTGGCGGTCGCGTTTGCCACCGTCATGGGCTCCGGCGACACGGCGGAGAACCTGCTGGCCTGGGTGGGCGCGCGGCTGGACCTGGCGGGCATCGCGGACGCGCTCAGGCAGACCGGCGGACCCTGGCTGCTGGGCCTGGCGGCCTCGCTGGCGTTCCTGCTGGCCGTGATGGTGCTGCCGCTGATTTCGGTCATCGGCGCGCTGTTTCGCTATGACGGCTTTACCCTGAGCGTGGATGGCGACCGCTTCCGTTGCGCCAGCGGCCTGCTCAGCCGCCACGACAACTCGGTTCGAACCCACAAGATCCAGGCAGTGACCTGGAAACAGAGCGCCGTGGGCCTGTTGTTCGCGCGCTTCAACCTGCAGTTGCGCCAGGCCAGTGCCGGCACGGCGGCCGGTGCGGAGATCCAGCCCGGTGCCCCGGGCCAGCGTGCCTTCCAGGTGCCGTCATTACGGCCCGGCGAGGCGACGGACCTGACCGCGAAGTTTTTGCCCGGCTGCGATGCCGGGGCCCCACGATTAACGGGAGTTGATGGACGCGCCTTCATGCTGGTGAATGCCGGCTTTGTGCTGGCGCCGATAACGCTGGGCATGGTCACCGCCGCCTTGCTGGTGCACCCGGCGTTCCTGGTCGTGTGGTGCGTGATCGCCACGCTGGTCATTGCCATCACCTGGCGCTGCTGGAAACAGGCGGGCTGGGCGGTAGTCGGTGACCACGCGGTAACACGCCGTGGCTTTATCGGCTCCAGCAGTACCTGGTTTCCGCTCAGCAAGGTCCAGCGGGTCGACCTGGTGCAGACACCCTTGCAGGCCCGCCGTGGGCTGGCCCACCTGGTTATCCACCTGGCGTCCCATTCAATGACGGTCTTCTGGATGCGTTTTGAAGATGCCGAGCGGCTGCGAGACCTGGCCATCGCGCAGGCCGAGACCAGTCGGCAGCCCTGGTTCTAGGGCCGACAGTGACTGGAGATCGAGTGATGAGCGTTCTGCACCGTCGAACCCTGCTCCAGGCCATGGCGCTGGCCGGCGTGGGCACGGCACTGAAGCCGCTGGCACTATTGGCCAGTGCCACGCCGTCGGTCCGCCCCATGCCGACGGGCAAGCTGGCGGACTGGTTCATCCTGCACAACGACCGGCCGTGGGCGCTGGAAACCCGGCGCGCCGCGTACGGCATCGCACCCATCACGCCGCAGTCGGCGTTTTTCGTGCGCAACAACCTGCCGACACCACCGGAATCCATCATCGCCAACCGCGACGGCTGGCGCTTCGAGGTCAGCGGCGTGGCCCGTCCCGGCAGCCTGACGCTGGCGGAACTGAAAGCCCTGCCGACGCGGGTGGTGGCCAGCGTGTTGCAATGTTCCGGCAATGGCCGCGCGTTCTTCCCGCACCGGCCGTCGGGTTCGCCGTGGAGCCTGGGCGCGGCGGGTTGCGCGCTGTGGACCGGGGTTCGTGTCGCTGACGTGCTGGAACACTTTGGCGGTGCGCTCGAAGAGGCGCAGTACCTGACCGCCACCGGCGCCGAAGACCTGCCGGAGGGTGTCGATGCCGACCAGGTGGTGGTCGAACGCTCCATTCCGCTGGACAAGGGAATGGACGACTGCCTTTTGGCCTGGGAAATGAACGGTGAGCCGTTACCGCTGGTGCATGGCGGGCCGCTGCGGCTGATCGTGCCCGGCTACTACGGCGTCAACAACGTGAAATGGGTCAGGCGCCTGGCGCCCACGGCGGCCGAGTCGGGCGCCAAGATACAGGTCTCCGGTTACCGCGTCCGCGAGGTGGGGGAATCCGGCGGGCCGCAACACCCGTCAATGTGGCGGATGAACGTGAAATCCTGGCTGAACGGCCCCGGGGGTGACGGCGGACCGGTGGTGGCCGGCAAGGCGATGCTCTATGGCGTCGCCTTCTCCGGTGAGCGCGGCGTCAGCCGGGTCGAGGTCTCGGCCGATGAGGGCCAGACCTGGCGAGAGGCGGACTTCGTGGGCCCCGACCTGGGCCCCAATGCGTGGCGGAGTTTTGTCCTGCCGGTCGAACTGGCCGCGGGTGAATACCGGTTCGTGTCACGGGCCACCGACCGTCAGGGAGACACCCAGCCCGCGGACGCCACGCCCAACCACCGCGGCTATGGACACAACGGCTGGCGCGATGCCGCGCTGACCGTCAACGTGGTGAACACGTTACCGGCGGCCGCCGAACCAGAACCCGGGGAATCTGTACACCAAAACGCCGTAGCCACGCCTACCGCTGCGGTGGACACGCCACTGTCCCCGCTGGCGCGCGAAGGCAGGGCGGTCTACCTGGACCGGGCCCAGCCCGCCTGCGGCGCCTGCCATACCCTGGCCGATGCCGGCAGTGCAGGGGTCACCGGCCCCAACCTGGATGTCCTGAAACCCGGCGCCGACCGGGTGCGCCTGGCAGTCGAGCAGGGCGTCGGCGCGATGCCCGCGTTCGACGCCCTGCTGACCGAGACCGAAATCGAGGCCCTGGCCGCCTACGTGGCGGAAGCGACCCGTTAGTTCTGTCCGGCGTAACTGCTATCCTGCAACCATCGCACCGTGAATTTCCCTGGGTCGAATCTGATGAAACATGGATTGTTGTTCCTTACGCTGCTGGCGCTCGCCCTGCAGTGGGTTGGCGGTTCACCGGCACAGGCCCGGGAGTACGAGCGCGAGCGGCCGCCGCGCCAGTTGACGGCCGAGCAGGCCGCCACGGCCGCGGCCAACTACCAGCAGTATTGCGCGCTGTGTCATGGCGATGATCGCCAGGGTCATGTCAACGACCATGCGCCCTCGCTGCGCAGCCAGAGCCTGTTCGAGTCCGGCGTGCCGCACGCCATCCTGCGGCCGTTGTCCTATGGTCGCGAGGGCACGCCCATGGGCGGTTACCTGGACGAGGTGGGTGGCCCACTGACGCTCGACGAGGCCTGGGACCTGACCTACTGGCTGTTCTGGGAGTCCGGTGCGGAGCGGGTGAAGCTCAGCGAGGACCCGGTGCCGGGTGATATCACCCGTGGCGCGGCCGTTTACCGGCAACACTGCGCGGATTGCCATGGTGTCGACGGCGAGGGCGTGACGGCACCGGCGCTGGCCAACCCGTCGGCGCTGGCGCACAACAAGGATGAGTTCATCCGCTATGCCATCGAGAAAGGGCGCCAGGACACGCCGATGCCGGCCTTTGAAGGGGTGCTGGCGGCAGCGGACATCGACAACGTGACGGCCTACATCCGCAGCCTGGCGAAGGACCCGGCCGGTGAGCGGCCGGCACTGCGCGCGTTGCCCACGCCGGACCAGTACGTGCTGAACCCGGACCAGCCTGACCCCGAATTCGAGCTGCGGGATGGCCGCTATGTGACCGCCCCGGAACTGCACGCCGCGATGGTGGCGAAGAAGCGACTGGTGCTGCTGGACACGCGCGTGACCTCGGTCTGGCAGCGCGCGCATATCGAGGGCGCGGTGCCGTTCCCGTATTACACCGACCTGGCGGCGAAGGTGGAGACCCTGCCCAGGGACGCGCAGATCGTCGCCTACTGCTCCTGCCCGCGCGCGGCGGCGGACTACATCATCGACCAGCTTGCCGGGTTGGGCTATACCCGCACCGCGGTGCTGTACGAAGGCATCTTCGGCTGGATGAACCAGGGCTTCCCGGTGGTCCGCGCGGAGCTGGGTGGGCAGGCCGCCGCGGCGTCCCCGGCCGTCCTGCCGGGCCTGGCCGCTGACCTGGTCAATCACTACGATTTCGACCACCCGCTGGCGGACGACCCGGGCCAGGAAACCGACCTGGGCCTATCCGGGACCTCGCTGTGGCTGGTCAACGGCGGTGCCGACATGCGGGTGGACGACGCGGCCTGGCCGGGCGCGGGCCGGGCGCTGCAAACGCGCCAGGTAAACCCTGAGTCCGAAGGCAATGACGACTGGAAGGCGGGCGTCTACGCCGAAGGCGGTGTGACCACGCTCAACGCGTTCAACGCCGCGCAGGCCATCACGTTGATGGGCTGGGTCAAGCCCACGGGTGCGCACCCGGGCATGAACACGACCTCGGCGGAGCCGGGCGACCGTTTCGGCTCTGTAGGGCTGTTCGGCATACTGTCCGGCACCTCGGAAGGGCACCTGGTCCGTGCGCTGGTGGAGATCATCACCGTCAATGACACCCTGCGCCTGGTGGCCCTGGGCCGGCGCGAGGACGAGGGGACATCGCTGTTGCTGGCCGCACCCGGCGACTGGCAGGCCTACCTGCCGCGCGACCGCTGGACCCACGTGGCGGCCACGTTCGATTACGATGCCGGCGAGATGGCGCTGTTCATCAACGGTGAGGCCATCGACGCCGAATACACCACCGCCGGCGACCCCTGGGCGGTCGACGGCCCACCCAAGCCGGACCTCTCGTCAGCGACCGACCCGCGTGGCATCAAGATTGGCGGCAGCTATCCGCAGAACACGCTGGAGCGCAACCCGTTCAATGGCCGTTTCGACGACCTGATGTTTTTCAATCGGGCGCTGACGGTTGACGAGGTTCGCGCGCAGTACCGGCAGTTTGTCGAGCCGGCGCATCCGACGCACTAACGGGTTTCCGCGTTGCGATGTACCATTCCAGCATCGCGGTTCCATACGCTAATCAACAAGGAGCTCAACATGTCCGGATTCCACTCAAAGTCCATCGCGCCTGGCTGTCGTTCGCTTGTCCTGGCCCTGATGGTCGCCACCTCGGCGGCGGTTGCGAAAGACGACTTGCCCGATGTCGACTCAAATGGCCTGCACCGGTTGCACGACACCAAGGCCGACCTGGTCTATGCCAAGCCGGGCGCCGACCTGTCGAACTACACCGAGGTCATGCTGGTGGACTGTTTCGTGCAGTTCAAGAAGAACTGGGAGCGGGACTACAACCTGGGTGAGGTCGGGCTGCAAGGCCGCGTCATGGACAAGGACATTGAGCGGATCAAGAAGGGCGTCGCCGAGGAATTCAACAAGGTTTTCTCAGAGGTTCTGACGAAGAAAGGCTACAAGGTGGTCGACGCGCCAGCCGATGGCGTACTGGCCGTGCGGCCCGCGATCCTTAACCTGGATGTGACGGCGCCGGACCTCAGGCGCGGCGGCCCGAGCATCACCTGGGTACAGTCCGCCGGATCGATGACACTCTACATGGAACTGTATGACGCGCCCAAGGATGAGCTGATCGCCCGCGTGGTGGATTCCCGGGCCGACGATCACGGTATGCGCGAAGTTGCGAACTCGGTTACGAACCGCGCGGCCGCTGACCGCATGCTGCGATCCTGGGCCGAGCAACTGGCCGACCACCTGGGCGCGGTCAGCCAGTAAGTACCCGGACCGGGGCGCGGCCCGCGCGCCCCGGTCAGTCCGGCGTCCAGCCGTTGTGGTAGTCCGCCATGATCAGTTGGTTGGCGGCCTCGTTGTCGTCAAACGCGCCTGAATCGGCATTCCAGGCCAGCTGGTCACCGGTGCGGTAGGCGATATTGCCCATCTGCGCGTTGATCGCCGCCAGTGCGCCGGATTCGATCGGCGTGTTCAGTCGCGACGGGTCGCCGGCGCGGATGGCGTCGGCGAAATTGGCGGTGTGCAGGTCCAGGGTGTTGACGCCCTCGGCCGGATAGCCCGACTCGATCGCCTCCATCTTGGGCGGCCCTTCCTTGCCCCAGCCGACGAACTCGTGCTCGGGGTAGACATCGTAGCCTCCGCGACTCACCACCAGCGTGCCGTTGTTGCCCACGAACGCGATGCCTTCGGGCATGCGATAAGGCCCCAGGTCGATGCCGGTGGCATGCTCCCAAAGCATGCTGAAGTCCTTGTAGCGGTATGCCGCCTGCAAGGTGTCCGGCGTTTCCGAGGCGTCATCGGGCCAGGCCAGCTTGCCGCCTGATGCCATCACGGTTTCCGGTGCGCTGGCTCCCATGACCCACAGCGCGATGTCGATCTCGTGAACGCCCCAGTCGGTCATCAGGCCGCCGGCATAGTCCCAGAACCAGCGGAAATTGAAGTGGAACCGGTTGGGGTTGTAGGGCCGTTTCGGCGCCGGGCCCAGCCACATGTCGTAGTCGACGCCCGCGGGGCCCGGCTCGTCGGGCTTGACCGGCACCGGCTTCATCCAGCCCTGGTAGGCCCAGGTCCGCACCAGGCGGATCTGGCCCAGCACGCCGGACCGGACGATCTCGCGGGCGCGCTGGTAGTGCGGTCCGCTGCGCTGCCACTGGCCGGTCTGGACCGCCAGGCCCGATTCGCGGGCGGCGTCGACCATCAGCCGGCATTCACCGATGCTGTTGGCCACCGGTTTTTCCACGTAAACGTGCTTACCGGCGCGCACGGCGTCGATCATCTGCCGGCAATGCCAGTGGTCCGGCGTGCCGATGATGACGGCGTCGACGTCCGGCCGGGCGAGCAATTCGCGGTAGTCGCCGTAACTGTCCGGGCGGTTTTTGCGCAGCCTGGCGTAGTCCGCCTGGCGGCGTTCGATGACGGACCGGTCGACATCGCAGATGGCGACGACGTCGAAATCATCCTGCTTGAGCAACGAGGTGGTATTGGCCCAGCCCATGCCATTGCAGCCGATCACGCCCACCTGCAGGCGGTCGTTGGCGGCCACGTGGCGCCCGAGTGTGCCCAGCGCGATGGCGCCGGCACCCAGCTTGACGAAGTCCCGGCGCTGCATGGGCGGTCAGCCGATCGCGACCAGCTTGAGGTCGAAATTCAGGTCCTTGCCGGCCAGCGGGTGGTTGCCGTCGACGGTGATGGTGTCGTCGCCGATGGCGGTGACGGTCAGGTTCAGCGGCTGGCCACCCTGGTTGCGCGCCTGCAGCGTCATGCCAATTTCCGGCTCCAGGCCATCGGGCAGGGCCTCTTTGGGCACATCCTGGATCATCTGGTCGTGGCGCGGGCCGTAGGCTTCTTCGGACGGGATGTTGATGGTCTTCTCATCGCCAACGGCCATGCCCTCGACGGCCTTGTCGAAGCCGGCGATGACCTGGCCGGAGCCGACTTCGAACTCGAGCGGGTCGCGGCCGTCGGATGAATCGAACTGGGTGCCGTCATCCAGCGTGCCGGTGTAGTGAATCTTGACGGTGTCGCCTGCTTTCGCCTGGCTCATGGTTTGCTCCTTGGGGAAGGGGTTGGATCGGGCCATTGACCATAGCAGAACGCGGCGGCGCGCGTGGACGGATTCGGCGCGTCGAAGCCCGCTGGACGCTGTCGCGCCGCTACCGGACAATGAGCCGATGAGACACTGGACCAAGCTGGGCGAGGCGCCCATTCCCGGAACTGCCAAACGCCTGGACCTGCACCAGGGCAAGGACGATTTCTTCATTCACATCTCCGGCAGCACGGAGTTGATGAATTCGCGAAAACACGGCTCCGAGGACGCGCTGGGTGAGCTGGTCTGCGTCGGGCTGGCACGCCAACGGGACGCGCGTGTACTGGTCGGCGGCCTGGGCATGGGGTTCACGCTGGCGGCGGTACTGAAGACGGTGGGCGAGGGTGCCGAGGTGACAGTGGCCGAACTGATCCCCGAAGTCGTGGACTGGAACCGCGGGCCGTTGGGCGAGCGCGCCGGCCGGCCGCTGGACGACCCCCGCACCCGCGTGTTCATTGGCGACGTGGCCGACCTGCTGCGGAGCGGCGATGCCCGCTTTGATGCCATTGCGCTTGATGTCGACAACGGCCCCGAGGGGCTGACCCAGGACGGCAACGACTGGATCTACTCACCGGCCGGCCTGGCGGCCACGCGCGCGGCGCTCGCGCCCGGGGGTCGGGTGGCGTACTGGTCGGCCGGCCCGGATGCGGCCTTCGGGCGTTTGCTGGGGCGGGCAGGCTATCGTGTTGATGAAAAGCAGGTCTACGCCCATGGCAGCAAGGGCACTCGCCATACCATCTGGCTGGCGCACCCGGGCTGAGCGGTGCTATAAATCGCGTAACGATTTGATTCAGGGGGGAGTCATGAAAGGGAGAATCAAGTACGGGCTGCTGGTGCTCGCGTTGTGCCTGGGCTGCGCGCTGAGCCCGCTTGCCGCCGCCATGGCCGTTGTCGAGCGCAGCGGCTCCTGGTTCGATCCCACGCACGACGGCGAAGGCTTTGTCGTCCAGTTCATCAATGACAACCTGGCCGTGGTCTACTGGTTTACCTACGACGCCGACGGCGCGCAGCGCTGGTTCACCGGCCTGGGCAACGCCTCGGGCGATGAACTGCATTTTCCGGAGTTGCTGGTCACCCAGGGGGGCGAGTTTGGCCCCGGCTTCGACAAGGACGCCGTCAAGCGCATTGCCGTGGGTGAACTGACCCTGACCTTCGCCAGCGACAGCGCCGGGACCGCGGCGTACGTGATCGATGGCACTGCCGGTGAACAGTCCATCGTTCGCGCCACGCGCCCGGTTGAAGTGGTGGCCGCGGCGTCGCCTACGGTGCCGCGCAAGAGTGGTTCCTGGTACAACCCCGAGCGCGATGGTGAAGGCCTGATCCTGGAGATTCTCGAGGACGGCCGGCAGGTGGTGTACTGGTTCACCTATGACATCAACGGTAACCAGGCCTGGATGCTTTCGCTGGGTGGAGCCTCGGCGGCCGAGGGCAGTTTCAGCCTGGACATGCTGCAGCCGGTGGGCGGCCGTTTCGGGCCGGAATTCGATCCCGCCGACGTGGTCCGCGAGCCGGTGGGCCGCACGCGCGTCAGCCTTCAGTGTGACGGCAGCTACCTGGATTTCACCAACACCGACCCGGTGGATTTCGTCAGTTTCGGCTTCGACCTGCAGCAACTGGTGGGCATCGGCCCCAACAGCTGCGTGGACCCGGTGCTGGTCAACCGCTACCCGGCGGATGACGATGGCCGGGTGGCCACGCCGGATAACGCGGCGGGGCAGCAGATGCGCTGGCTGCTGGATCGCTTTGCCGGCGACGAGCCCTTCAGCGACGAAGTGCTGCGCGAACACTTCAGTGACGCCTGGCTGGCGAACAATTCGCTGGCGGTAACCCGAAACCTGCTGACCAGCAATCGGCAGCTGTTCCGCGGCGCCGGGATCAACGACCCCATTTCCATGGCGCCGACCAGCATCGTCGCCGTGCTCACGGCCCAGGACAACCGCCGTGCCTTCACGGTGCTGGATGCCAACCTGGGCGATGGCAAGATCAACAGCCTGTATTTTTATGACTACGGTTTTGGCGGCACCTCGGTCATTTATGCCAGCGACGCGGCACTGAGTATGGACCAGGCGGCGGACCGGTTCGCCAGCCTCTCAGACCAGCCGGGCCTGGTGGTGGCGCGGATTAACGACCAGAACCAGTGCCAGGCCGTGACCGGGCGCAATGCCAACACGCTGCGCTCGACCGCGTCGATCTTCAAGATCTGGGTGCTCGCCGGTGTGGCCAGCGCGCTGGACGAGCGCGCGCTGTACCACGACCAGGTGGCCGGAATCGATGGCGGCAAGCAGGTGCGCGGCGGGCCGTTGTTTGCCGAGCCCGCCGGGCTGCCGCTGTCGGTGGACCAGCTGTCGACGCTGATGATGGGCGTCAGTGACAACACCGCCACAGACATGCTGCTGGCGCTGGCAGGGCGTGACCGCATCGACGGCCTGCATGCCGAGTATGGCCACTCAATGCCCGAGGTGATGGCGCCGCAACTGGGCATCAGCGAGCAGTTCCACCTGTTCTTCTCCTTCCCGATGGCCGAGTCGATGGAGTACCTGGACGGCACCGAGTCGTTCCAGCGCCAGTTCCTTGAAGAACGCATCGTGCCGCTGGGCGCGTCCGGTTCCGGGGGTGGAGGCTACAACAACGAGTCGTTGTTCATCGATGGCGCCTGGCGCGCCAGCCCGATGGACGTCTGCGGCGCCTTCGCGCGGCACCGGTTGCACGCGCCCGGTTCCGATGCGGCCTTGCTGGTTGATCGTGCGTTGCAGACTTCGGCCGCGCAACCCAACCTTCGCAGCGAATGGGATCGCGTCTGGTACAAGGGCGGCAGCCTGGAGTCCGGTGCCAACGGCCTGCTGGTGCTGACCCATGCCTTCATGCTCGAGCGCGAGGGTGAAGACCCCGTGGTCGTGGTGGCCATGGCCAACCATCCGGCTGGTGGCATCGATGCCACCCTGGTGCAGTCGATCGTGGGTCGCCTGCTGGCGCTGGCCGCGACACTGCCGGCGCAGGCGCAATGATCAGACACCGGCCTGGCGATTGAAGCTTTTCAAGCTGGTTCGCATCCTGCTGTTGTTGCTGGTGCTGGTGGCCGTCGCCAGCAACCAGTTCCTCGGCCAGGCCCGGCTGGCCTCGTGGGAGCGAACCCTGTGGGTGACCGTGTACCCCATCGCCGCCGACGGGCAGGCCGTCACCCGCAGCTATATCGATGCCTTGCGCCCGGAGCAGTTTGACGAGATCTCGACGTTCATCGGCCAGCAGGCGCGACGGCACGGGGTGCCGCTGGCGGACCCCGTGCACGTGCAACTGGCGCCGCGCGTGGATTCGCTGCCGCCCCCACCGCCCACCGACGGCAACCGTTTTTCCGTCGCTGTCTGGAGCCTGAAGATGCGCTGGTGGGCCTGGCGCAATGGCCGTGTCGACGGCCTGCCAAGCGCGGATGTGCGCCTGTTCGTGAAGTACCAGGCCGCGCGCAATGGCGTGGTCCTGGACGCCTCGCTGGGTATGCGCAAGGGTCGCTACGGCGTGGTCAATGCCTTCGCGTCCAATGGTCAGGCGGCGATGAACCGCGTGGTCATCGTGCACGAGTTGCTGCATGTGCTGGGGGCGACGGACAAGTACGAGCTTTACAGCGGCCAGCCCATTCCCCCGGATGGCCTGGCCAATCCGCTGCAGGACCCGCTGTACCCGCAGCGGCGGGCCGAGATCATGGGCGCCCGGATCGCCGAGTCGCCGTTCCGCGCCCGGATGCCATCGTCACTGGGCCAGTGCGTGATCGGCGTGGCCACCGCCAACGAGATCGGCTGGGTCGACTAGAATAGTTCTTTGGGAGCCTGTTCCCGACCCGGAGAACGCCGTGCGAATTGTGCTTGTCGGCGCCAGTGGATTCCTGGGCCAGAACCTGGTCCGGTCGCTGGCACGCGAAGGTCACGAGTGTATTGTCCTGACGCGTGATGCCGCGCGCCGGAAGGCCTGTCGCCTGGTGCCGAACACCCACCTGGTGGCCGCCGATGTCAATGACGCGGCCGCACTTGAAGCCCGATTTGAAGGCAGCGACGCCGTTGTCAGCATGGCGGGCATCCTCAACGAAAGCCTGTTCGGCGACAGCGATTTCCAGCGTGTTCACGTGGACCTGGTCGGCTCCATCTGCAAGGCCGCCGGCGCCGCCGGGGTCAGGCGCATCCTGCACGTCAGCGCCATCAATGCCGGTGAGGGCGAAAGCCAGTACCTGGCCAGCAAGGGCCGGGCCGAGGCACTGCTGCTGAACAGCGGCCTGGATGTCAGCATCTACCGTCCATCGGTGATCTTCGGGCCAGGCGATACCTTCTTTAACCGCTTCGCCGGCCTGTTGCGATACGCACCGGTGCTGCCGTTAGCCTGCCCGGAGGCGCGCATGCAGCCCGTGTTCGTGGGGGATGTGGCCGCCGCCATGTGCCGCACGCTGGCCTCGCACGGCACGCTGGGGCCGGTCATGGAGCTGGGTGGCCCGCGTATCTACACGCTGCGGGAGTTGGTGCGCTGGACGGCCAAGATGATGGGCCGCAAGCGCTGGGTGCCGGGGCTGCCCGATTCGCTGTCACGCTCGCAAGCGCTGGCGATGAACTGGGTACCCGGGCGGCCATTCACGCTGGACAACTACCAGTCGCTGCAGCTGGACAACGTGGCCGAGCCGAACGTACTGCCGGAACTGGGCATCGAGCCGACCCCGTTCCAGTCCGTCGCGCCGGGCTACATTGGCCTGACGTCGCGGCAGCAGCGGCTGGACCAGTTACGTCGCCGAGGGCGGCCCGGGCGCTAGCCGTTTCTCAACTGCGCCAGCGCCGCCAGCGCGCGCTCGCGGCCGGCCTTGTGGTCGATAACGGGTTCCGGGTAGGTCTCACCCAGGCGCACACCGGCTTCGCGTAACACGGCCGCCGGCGCCTCCCACGGCGTGTGAATGTGTTTCGCAGGCAGGTCCGCGAGTTCAGGTACCCAGCGCCGCACGTAGTCTCCTTCGGCATCGAACTTCTCGCCCTGCAGCATCGGGTTGAAGATGCGGAAGTAGGGCGCGGCGTCGGCGCCGCATCCGGCCGACCACTGCCATCCCAGCGTGTTACTGGCCAGGTCCGCGTCGACCAGGGTGTCCCAGAACCAGCGCGCGCCGTCCTGCCAGGGCTGCAGCAGGTGCTTGACCAGCAGGCTGGCGACCACCATGCGTACGCGGTTATGCATCCAGCCCGTGGCCCAGAGTTCGCGCATGCCGGCGTCGACGATCGGGTAGCCGGTCAGCCCTGTCTGCCAGGCTTGCAGCGTCTCCTCATCCGCGGACCAGGGGAACGCGCGGTACTTCTCGTTCAGCGCCTGGGTGGGCGTGTCGGGGAAGTGAACCAGCAGGTGGTAGCCAAACTCGCGCCAGGCGATCTCGCTCAGGTACTTGTAACCCACGCCGCGGTCGACGGCGCCGGAGGCATGAACCGCCGCCCAGACCTGGCGCGGCCCCAGCTGGCCATGCGCCAGGTAGGGCGAGAGGCGGGACGTGCCGGCCTCGGCGGGGATGTCGCGTTGCTCGCCATAACGATTCACCGGCCCGTCGAGAAACGCCTGCAGGGCGTCAGACGCCCCGTTCAGGGTGGGTGTCCAACGGTTGGAAAAACCGTCTGCCCAGTCGCGCTTGGGTAACAGGTCCAGTTCTTCCGGCGCCAGGCCGTCGGGCACCGTGTCGGGCGCGCGCGGGCGGCTGTCCGGAAGCAGTACGGGTGTTTCGGCGGGCAGGGAGCGCAGGTGTTTCCAGAATGGCGTGAACACGCGGAACGGCTTGCCGGACTGGTTGCTGACCTGGTCCGGCTCCCACAGCAAGGCGGCGTTACCGGTCCAGGTCTCGAGCCCATCGTCGCGGAGGGCCGCTTCGACCCGGGCATCGCGCTCGATGGCCGCGGGCTCGTAGCGGCGGTTCCACAGCACCTGGCCGGCGTTGGTCTCGTCGGCCAGGCGGCGCAGGGTATCGATGCTGGAACCCTGTTCCAGTACCAGCGGCAGGCCCAGTTCATCCAGCGCATCGGCCAGGCTGGCGAGCGCGTGGTGCAGCCACCAGCGGCTGGCACCACCCGGCCGCCAGTCGCCGTCCTCGTCATCGGCCAGCACATACACAGGCAGCACAGGGCCACCGCCGGCGATGGCGCGGGACAGCGCGGGATTGTCATTGACGCGCAGGTCGCGCCGGAACCAGACAATGGATGGGGCGTCAGTCACGGGGGTGAACCTTTTTTGCATACAGGGCGATGTTCTTGAACGTAAAATAGCGGTTTTTGTTGCCGGCGGCCGTGAAGGCACCGTTAAAATTGGGTCAATTGATGAACGATCAGCGCACACCCGCCCAGGCCGGGTACGCGATGCCCCCTGAGTGGGCGCCGCACCAGTGCACGTGGATATCCTGGCCGCATAACCGTGACTCCTGGCCCGGCAAGTTCGAGCCGGTGGAGCCGGTGATGGCACGTTTTGTTGGCGTTTTGTCGGCGACCGAGCTGGTGCGCATCAATGTGCTGGACGCGGCCCACGAGGCCCATGTCCGCGCCCACCTGGAAGGTGTGGCGACGGCGGCCAATGTACGCTTTCACCACTTCCCGACCAACGATGCCTGGTGCCGCGACCACGGTGCGATCTTTGTCAGCCGCGCGGGTGCGGATGCGCCGCTGCTGGCGTTGGATTTCGGCTTCAACGCCTGGGGCGGAAAATACCCGCCGTTCGACCGCGACAACGCGATCCCCCCGCAGATGGCCGAGGCGCTGGGTGTGCCCTGCCGCAGCATCGACATGATCCTCGAAGGCGGCTCGATCGAGGTCAACGGCGCCGGCGCGCTGATGACTACCGAGAACTGCCTGCTGAACCCGAATCGCAACCCGACCATGGGCCGGGACGGGATCGAGGCGGCCCTGAAGGCCAACCTGGGCGTCAACCATGTCATGTGGCTGGGGGACGGCATCGTCGGTGACGACACCGACGGCCATATCGACGACATTACGCGCTTCGTCGCCGAGGACACCGTGGTGACGATGATTGAAGGTGATGCCGGCGACGAGAATCACGCGCCGCTGGCCGAGAACCGTGAGCGGCTGGACACACTACGCCTGGCCGATGGCCGGCCGCTGAACGTGGTTGAACTGTCCATGCCGCGCCCGGTCTGTTTCAACGGTGACCGCCTGCCCGCGAGTCACGCCAATTTTTATATCGGCAACCAGGTCGTCATCGTGCCGGTATTTAATGACCCCGTGGACGCGCCCAACCTGGCGCGCCTGCGGGACCTGTTTCCGGGGCGCGACGTCGTCGGCATCGATTGCACCGACGTGGTGCTCGGCCTGGGCGCGTTCCACTGCCTGACACAACAAGTACCCGCGGCCTGAAGCGCGCGGGACGGAGGAAGATGACACCGTGACTACCATCAGCGAATTCGTTCACCACCACTACCGGCACTTCAACGCCGCCGCCCTGATCGACGCCGCCGACGCCTATGTCCGGCACGTGGAAGACGGTGGGGTGATGTTCATGACCCTGGCCGGCGCCATGAGCACGGCCGAACTGGGCCTGTCGCTGGCGGAAATGATCCGCCAGGGCAAGGTGCACGCCATTTGCTGCACCGGCGCCAACCTGGAAGAGGACATGTTCAACCTGGTGGCGCACGACCACTACGTTCGCGTGCCCAACTACCGCGAACTGACGGCCGACGACGAAGAAGCGCTGCTGGCGCGGCACCTGAACCGGGTCACCGACACCTGCATCCCGGAAGAAGAGGCCATCCGCCGCATCGAGGACGTGATCCTGGAGGTCTGGCAGGCCGCCGACCAGGCCGGCGAGGCGTATTTCCCGCACGAATTCATGTACCAGGTGCTGCGCTCCGGCAAGCTGGACAAATTCCACCAGATCGACCCGACGGACAGCTGGCTGGTGGCCGCCTGCGAGGCCAACCTGCCGATTATCGTGCCGGGCTGGGAAGACTCCACGCTGGGCAATATCTATGCCTCGCACTGCATCAACGGTGACATCGGCAACGTGCACACGGTCAAGGGCGGCATCCAGTACATGATGATGCTGGCGGAATGGTACGAGCAGACCGCGAAGATGTCGTCCATCGGTTTCTTCCAGATCGGTGGCGGTATTGCCGGCGACTTCCCGATCTGCGTGGTGCCGATGCTGGAGCAGGACCTGCTGAAGACCGATACCCCGCGCTGGGGCTATTTCTGCCAGATCAGCGATTCCACCACCAGCTACGGCTCGTATTCGGGCGCGGTGCCGAACGAGAAGATCACCTGGGGCAAGCTGTCGGCGGACACGCCCAAGTTCATCATCGAGTCGGACGCGACCATCGTCGCGCCGCTGGTCTTTGCCTGCGTGCTGGGTCAATGAATGACATGAACGAACCCTGGGGCGTAGAGGACGCCGCCGACTACTACCGCGTGGACGCCTGGGGCGACGGTTTCTTCGTCGTCAACGCCCGTGGCCACATGGCGGTGCGCCCGCATGGTGATGACACGCTGCAGATCGACATCCAGGACATCCTGGCGGAACTGCGCGACCGCGGCATTCGCTTTCCGGCACTGCTGCGATTCCAGGACGTGCTGCGCGCGCGGGTCGGCCGCCTGAACCGCGCCTTCATCGAGGCCATCGAGGAAGCGGGTTACGACAACGTCTACCACACGGTCTACCCGATCAAGGTGAACCAGCTGCACGAGGTGGTCGAGGAAGTGCTCGACGCCGGCAAGCCCTATGGCCTGGGCCTGGAGTGCGGCTCGCGCGCGGAACTGGTGGCCACGCTGGCGCACCTGGAGTCCGACGAGACACTGTTGCTGTGCAACGGCGTCAAGGACCGCTCCATGCTGTCGCTGATCCTGTCCAGCCAGCGGCTGGGCAAGAACGTGATCCCGATCATGGAGAAGTACGCCGAGTTCGAGGAACTGGTGCACCTGGCCGACGAGGCCGACCAGGCCACGCAGTTTGGCGTACGCATCCGCCTGCGAACGTCGGGTTCCGGTAAATGGGCCGACTCCGGCGGTTACCAGTCCAAGTTCGGCATTTCGCTGCCGGAACTGATGCGCGTGGTCGACGTATTGCGCGACAGCGACCAGGGCCACCGGCTGGCGCTGCTGCATTTCCACCTGGGCAGCCAGATCAGCGAGATCCCGCAGCTGCGCCAGGCGGCGCGCGAGCTGGCGCACATCTACGCCGAGCTGATCGGCCTGGGCCTGCCGATCCGCTATATCGATGTCGGCGGCGGCCTGGGTGTGAACTACACCGACGCCTCGGAAGAGGGCGGCATCCGCTACAGCCTGAACGAATACGCCAACGCCGTCGTGTACGCCATCAAGGAGGTCTGCGACGAGCGCGAGGTGCCACACCCGGTGCTGGTCTCGGAAAGCGGCCGCGCGATCACGGCGCATCACTCGGTGCTGGTGATCGAGACCATCGACGCCTACCGCAAGAACAACGCCGACGCCGAGCCCGAGCTGCCCGGGGACGCGCACCGTATCGCGGAGAACCTGGACCGCACCCTGGCCTGGCTGCGCGACACCGAGGCCGGCCAGGCCAGCGTCGCCGAGGTCATCGAGGCCTACCACGACGTGGTCGACAACCAGGAAGAGGCGGCCACGCTGTTCGCCATGGGCTATTTGTCGCTGGAGCAGAACGCCACCATCGAGCGCATGTACTGGAGCAGCTGCACGGCGGTGCTGGAGCACCTGCGCGCGCTCGACCCCGAGTACGCGCCGCCGGAGGTGCAGCAGCTCGAGGAATTGCTGGTGGACCAGTACCTGGTGGATTTCTCCGTGTTCCAGTCCATGCTGGACCACTGGGCGATCGAGCAGCCGTTCCCGGTGGTGCCGCTGGCGCGGCTGGATGAACGCCCGACCCGCCGCGGCATGCTGGTCGACCTGACCTGCGATTCGGACGGCAAGATGACGCAGTACGTCACCGCCGACGAGGACAAGAAATTCGTCCGCCTGCACCCGCTGAACCCGGGCGAGGCCTACCCGCTGGGCATTTTCCTGATGGGTGCCTACCAGGACATCATGGGCGATTCGCACAACCTGTTCGGCCGGGTTTCCGAGGCGCACATTTACGCCGACGCCGAGGAAGACGGCAATTTCTGGATCGAGAAGGTCATCCCCGGCCAGAAGGTCGAGGACATCCTGGCCCAGGTGCAGTACTTCCCCAACGACCTGCACCGGCGCATGCAGCAGCAGGTCAAGCAGAAGATCGACGCGGGCGAGATGCGGCCGAAGCGCGGCATGGAGATTCTCGACCAGTACAAGGCGGCGTTCGCGGAGGAGACCTACCTGGTCAACGCCCGCGTGCCGCGCAAAGCAGAGGAGTAGGACCATGGCAGAACGCCTGTTGAAGGCCGGATTCGTGCAGATGAGCATGGGCGACGACGTCGAGGCCAACACCACGAAGGCGCTGGCGATGACCCGCGAGGCCATCGACCAGGGCGCGAAAGTGGTTTGCCTGCCGGAGCTGTTCCGCTCGCGCTACTTCTGCCAGACCGAGGACGACGCCCATTACGCGCTGGCCGAGGCGATTCCCGGCGCGACCACCGACGCGTTCGCGGCACTCGCCGCCGAGCACGACGTGGCCATCGTCGCCAGCCTGTTCGAGGCGCGCGCACCCGGCCTGTACCACAACACCACCGCGGTGCTGGACGGTGCCAACGGCTACGCCGGCAAGTATCGCAAGATGCATATCCCGGATGACCCGCGCTATTACGAGAAGTACTACTTCACGCCGGGCGACCTGGGCTTCAGGAACTTCTCCACCCGCCACGGCGAGCTGGGCGTACTGATCTGCTGGGACCAGTGGTACCCGGAAGCGGCCCGCGCCACCGCGCTGCTGGGCTCGGAGATCCTGTTCTACCCCACGGCGATTGGCTGGCACCCGGAAGAGAAGGACCAGGTGGGCGCCGCGCAGCACCAGGCCTGGCAGACCATGCAGCGCTCACACGCCATCGCCAACGGCTGCTACGTGATGGCCGTCAATCGCATGGGTTTCGAGCCTGACCCCGCCAGCGACGGCGGCATCGAGTTCTGGGGCCGCAGCTTTATCGCCGCCCCGGATGGCACGGTGGTCATCGAGGCACCGGCCGACGAGGAATGCGTGCTGGTCGCCGAGCTGGACCTGTCCGCGATCGCCCGCCAGCGCCACGGCTGGCCGTTCTTCCGCGACCGTCGCATCGACGCCTACGAGAACATCGGCAAGCGCTTCGCGCGCGACTGACGGGTTGATTCCGAGATAAAAAGCGGCAGCCCGAAGACTGCCGCCAGGAGTGCGGCTGGCGAGTGACCCCGCCAGCCCGTTGGTGCCGTTGAGCCCGACTCAGTCGTCGTCCTCTTCGTTTTCGGAGCAATGTCCGGGGCCGATCTCGCCATTGTTGTAGCGATCCAGCGTGTTGGCCCACTGACGCATCTGCCAGTCGGAGGCCACTGCACAGCTGGCACCCGGGGCGGGTTTTTTACTCTTGCCGCCCTTGCCCTGTGTTGTTTCCTGGCCCCAGGGTTCGCAAGCCTCGAAGACCAGCAAACCGTTGGCCAAGGCATCGTCAACTTCAGGCGTGGAGCTGGCCTCGTTGAGATGGTTCATGTACGCAGCGATCCACTGGTGCGCCAGCTGGATATAGGCGTTGCCACCGCGCGGGGGCGTCCACATGATGTCGTGCCAGCTCAGCCCGCTCAGGAAGAAGGGCGTATCTTCACCGACCAATGCCCAGGTCTCGTCGTACGGCGCCGGGCCGTAGGCGGAGTGGGTCTTCCAGTAGCCCTGGGTCAGGGTGCAACCGAACACGCACTCGCTGTTTTGCACCAGCGTGGAGACGATATCGTAGGCCAGAGGCTCGCCTTCCGGCGCATTGGCCGGCAGGATGACATTCGGTTCCACGAACGGGAACACGAAGGCTTCGTTGTCGACCAGCAGTTCGCATACGGGCTCTTCCAGGTCCTTGGAGCCGACCGGGAACCAGATCGTCTCATAGGTGTAGCCGAACTCTGCCGGGGCATCGTAGTAACACAGCGATGGATCACCGACCAGGGCACCTTCCAGCATCAGCAGCTCATCGTCTTCGAAGACGCCCTCAACACTCAGCACATCCCAAACATCCACGCAGGCATTAACCTTCATCGTGGGGTTAGCCATGTTGAAGTCAGCCGTGCCCTGGTAGTTGGTCGTGCCTGTTGGAGAACCAACACCCGTTGCATCGTAAGCGTAGTTCTGCTGAGTTGCCGTTGCCGTGTTGGTGCCCGGGGTTGAGCCGTTACTGTCGCCTGAGTAGGTGCAGTCCAACGTGCCGCCAGCCGCTATGACCCAAGGCGCATCGGAACCACAATCGACGTCACCCGTTCCGCCTGTAAATACATCCGAAAGGCCGTTGATAGTGGCGGGAATGGTTGCCGGGTTGCTCACGGTAATGTCACCGGAAAGGCTCCAGTCACTGTCGGTGTACGGCGGTTCGTCGAGGTCGACGAAAACGCTGTAATCCAGTTCGTAAGACTGGCCTTCCATGACGCGGATTGGCTCGTCGTCGTTGAGCAGCTTGTCCACGGTCCAGTGATACTCCCGTGTGAATGCCGGGTCTGCCGTCTTGGACACGTCGAGCGCGTAGCAGGTCAGCATCACCGACTCCATTGACGTCTGGCCAGTTTCGACGATGGTAGCGGTGTTGCTCTTGCTGCCACTGTTGCCTGATACCGTGACGCCGATATCGGAGCAGTCCAGGGTGCGCGTGTAACTGCTGCTGCAGCCGTCACCGCTGGAGGTTGCACCGTCGGTGGTCGTGCACGTGCCAAGTGGCTCAACGGCGCCGCCGTCGAACTGGTCCTGCACGCTGACCGTGGTGTCGTACTCGTTAACCGGCGGGCTGCCGAACGTGAAGTCGTTGCCAAACTGTACGCTGCCGGTCTCTCCACCCTCGAACATGTAGTTGATGGTGGCCGTATTGATGCCGGGCGTGCCGTCGCTGTCCGCCGTGTAGGCACAGGCCAGGTCAGCGCCCGGAATGACCACGATGTTCAACGCCACAGGGGAGGGCATGGGCCCGCCGCCGCAGTCAATCATCACGTTTGAGCTGCCCGGGAAGCTGTCGGCCACCTGGGTCACTGTCACATTCACATCACCGGTGTTGGTGCCGACAATCAGGCCGGTCACGGTGTGGTTGATGTCTTCGTAACCGTTCGGCTCGACGTCGACCGTGTAGTCGTAGGCCTGTGAATCGCCGAAGAAGATGCTTGCGGCTGCCGGCGTCACCGACTTTTCGATGGTCCACTTGTACTGGCGATCATAGTTGCCAACAGCAGTCTTACCGGCGCCGAAGCGCGGATCCGGCCGAATGACCGGTGTGCCACAGGTGCCGCCATTGGTGCCTACGCGATCCAGGTACCAGTCAATCACTTCGACCGTCTCACCATCGGTAAAGCCAGCCGGAAGCGCCGTGGTCGGTGAAGTCAGGTCGTAGGATCCGAAATACTCGTCGTACCAGTCCAGGTCAACCCTGGCCGTGTTGTCCGACAGGTCGTCGGAGCAGGACAGGTGCCAAAGGCCGTTTGACGCGTGGCCGTCCAGCGCGTAATAGCCGGGCAGGGCCCGGTTCCACTGAGATCCACCGCCGCCGCCACTGCCCGGAAAGACGATATTGTTGAACGTTTGGGTGTGGATATTGCCGTCGGAGTCCCTGAACTTGATGAAGCCGTTGAATGCCGTTTGTGCCCAGGCGGTTGGGGAAAGCGCCGCCAGGGCCAGAAAGAGTGCTGCCATAAGGCCAGCGGGTTCAATAAGGCGACGCCAGCCATGCCGCCAATCTTTAGCCCCCTGGATATGCTGCTCAGCACGGCAAAGTTTCTTACTCGATTGAATGCTCATCGAAAACTCCCAATGCGTCTGACTGAACCCGTTCCGGGTTCGGTCCGAGACTGTAATCGGGAAGTGAATCGGCACCCTTTGACGGGGCCGTGGTTGCCAGTTGCCAGGCGCTCACGAACGTCCCTGCCGACGGGGGTGGCATGTCAGGACCTGCTCACCTCCCACCTTCCCGGAAGTCATGCACGAGCTAGTCCTTGTGCCCGAATGAATTTCGGACTTTTCCGAGCCGGCTCACTTTCCCAGTGCGCTTTGATATGACTTGGGATGCGTGGCTCGAAGTGAAGTCGTATGTACAGGTATAGGAAACGTTTAGTTACTTTGCAACGTAAATTTATATTCAGTTCATCTTGTTTTCGTTGCCAGGCCTGTCGGTGAAAAACCCTGAAAAGTAAGTCGTCTGCCTGAATTGCGCCTGAATCTCCCGGTACCATGGGCTAATGAGGGTTTGATGGGAGAGCCAAAGTGATGAGCGAAAAGCGGGCCAAAGTGACATTTTCGACGTCGCAAAGCTGGCGTGTCATGGCCTGGAGCATGGTCGGTGTTTTACTGGTGTTGCCGGCCATCGCCATGCGCTTCACCGACGAAGTGAACTGGAGCCTGGGCGACTTCATCTTTGCGGCGGTGCTCCTGATCAGCACGGGCCTGGCCATCGAGGTCGGCCTGCGGCTTTCTCGCACTGGCCTGTACCGATCCGGCGTCACGGTCGCCGCCGTGACGGCCTTGCTCCTGGTCTGGATCAATGGCGCCGTCGGCATCATCGGCAACGAGGACAACCCCGCCAACCTGGCCTACCTGGGCGTGCTGGGTTCTGCCCTGGCCGGCACACTGCTGGCGAAGTTCCAGGCCCGTGGCATGGCGCGGGCGCTGTTCACGACGGCGTGCGCCCATGCGGCAGTCATGATCGCAGCGCCGGTACTCGAATGGGGCCCGCCCGGCGAGCCCGCTATTCGAACCGCGTGTGTCAACGCGGTGTTCGTCATGCTCTGGTGCCTGGCCGCCGGCCTGTTCTGGCGCGCGGACCGCAAGTCGACCGGCGGACTGCCCGGCTCAGAACGTCCAGGCCGCGCCGATTGACAGCAACGACAGGTCGGACAGGCGTGAGCTGTCGATGTCGAAGTATTCGTACTCTGCGCGGACTTCAACGGAGCTGAAGGTCAGGCGCGCGCCGATGCCGTAGGCGGGGTCGGTGCCGTCCTGCCCGCTGCCCGCGTCCCAGTCGGCGATGCCGGCCTTGGCGAAGAAGCCGATAAAGCCAAGGTCGAGGCCGGCCACGCCGAAGCCGGCCAGCGCGCTGGTGTCGTAACTGTAGTGGCGCGTCGAGGTTCCGACGTACGTATCGCTGAAAGTACCGAAATCGATGTATTCGCCTTCGATCGCCAGGTTGATGAAGGTGATATCGAAGTTATAGCCGCCAAAGACCTTCCACGCGGAGTCGTCTTCGCTGCCGCAGCAGTCCATATCCACGTACGACTGGCCGATACTGCCGCCGATGTAGGCGCCGGAATCGGCGGCCACTGAGCCGCTGAAGAGCAGCGCGGCGAACGGTGCCAGTACCGCGGTCGCCTTGGTGATTGATTTCGGGTTGAAAGCCATGGTCGTGCCTCCTTGCAGGGGAATGCGGGTTCGTCCGGCGTAGTGTAGCCGGGCAAGATGAACGTTCTCTGAATTCAGTCGCGGAAGTTCTTGAACTGCAGCGGCAGGCCGTAGTCTTCGGCCTTCAGCGCGGCGATGGCCGTTTGCAGGTCGTCGCGTTTCTTGCCGGTGACGCGCAGCTGGTCGCCCTGGATCTGCGCTTGGACTTTCAGCTTGGCATCTTTCAGGTGCTTGACCATCTTCTTGGCCTCGGCGGTTTCGATGCCCTCGCGCAGGGTGATGCCCTGTTTGGCCGTTTTCAGCTGGATGACCGGTTCGCCGCGTTCCAGGCAGCTGATGTCGATGCCGCGCTTGACCAGCTTGTTGCAGAGGATGTCGTACATCTGGTCGAGCTGGAATTCGGACTCGGTATTCATGCTGACCAGGTTGCCGTCCAGTTCGAAGTTGGAGCCGGTGCCCTTGAAGTCGAAGCGGGTGGTGACTTCGCGATTGGCCTGGTCCACGGCGTTGCTGAGTTCGTGGTGGTCGAGTTCGGAGACGACGTCGAATGAGGGCACGGGCGGGTTCCTGGTGGGTAAACGCATATTTTGCCACCATCGCCGGCCAGCGACCATTCGTTGCGCAGTGGCCGGACAAGGTAGAATGGGGGTTCTTACGTCCGACGCTGGCTTCCTGGCGTCCTGCCCGGGAACCACGATGAGCGAACCGACCCAGCCCGAACTCCGTTTCAGTGACCTTGACCTGCCACCGGCGCTGCTGGCAGCGCTGGATGCCGTGGGCTATGAACAGCCTTCGCCGATCCAGGCACAGGCGATCCCCGTACTGCTGGAAGGCCGTGACCTGCTGGGCCACGCGCCCACCGGCACCGGCAAGACGGCGGCGTTCGCGCTGCCACTGATGTCGCGCATCGACCTGCGCCGCAACGAGGTGCAGGTGCTGGTGCTGGCGCCGACGCGCGAACTGGCCATCCAGGTCTCGGAGGCATTCCAGCGTTATGCCTCGCAGATGCCCGGCTTCCATGTCATGCCCATCTACGGCGGCCAGGACTATGGCGTGCAGATCCGCCAGCTCAAGCGCGGCGTGCATGTCGTGGTGGGCACGCCGGGCCGGGTCATGGACCACATGCGCCGCGGCACGCTCAAGCTGGGCGGCCTGAAGGCACTGGTGCTGGACGAGGCCGACGAGATGCTGCGCATGGGCTTCATCGACGATGTCGAGTGGGTGCTGGAGCAGCTGCCGGAGGAGCGCCAGATTGCGCTGTTCTCGGCCACCATGCCGCGCGAGGTCGAGCGCATTGCGCGCCAGCACCTGCGCGAGCCGCGCGAGATTTCCATCAAGGCGAAGACGGCCACGGCGGAAACCATTCGCCAGCGCTACTGGCTGGTCAGCGGCATGCACAAGCTGGACGCGCTGACACGCATCCTGGAGGCCGAGACCTTCGACGCCATGATCATCTTCGTGCGCACCAAGATCGCCACGACCGAGCTGTCGGAGCGGCTGAAAGCCCGCGGTTATGCCGCCGAGGCCCTGAACGGGGATATGCAGCAGCGCCAGCGCGAAGCGATGATTGCGCGGCTGAAGAAGGGCGACCTGGACATCCTGGTGGCCACCGACGTCGCCGCACGTGGGTTGGACGTTGACCGTATCAGTCACGTCCTCAACTACGACATTCCCAACGATACCGAGGCCTATGTCCATCGTATCGGTCGCACCGGCCGGGCGGGGCGCGAAGGTGATGCCATCCTGTTCGTGGCCCCGCGCGAACGCCGCATGCTGAAAGCGATTGAGCGTGCGACCCGGCAGGATATCGCGTCGCTCGAGCTGCCTACCGCGGACACGATCAACACCATTCGGGTCGAGAGATTCAAACAGTCGATCACCGAGATGATCGACGAAGGTGGCCTGGAGTTCATGCGCAACCTGCTGGGCCAGTACCAGAAAGAACACGAGGTGCCGGCGCTGGAAATCGCCGCGGCGCTGGCCAAGGCGTCACTGGGTGGCCAGGACCTGTTGCTGGCGCCGGACAAACCCCGGCGTGATCAGTTCGATGACAAACGTGCTCCCGGAAAACGTGGCAATGACGCGGAGCGTGGTCCTCGCCGTCAACGCGGCGAACCGGACGAAGGCAGCGAAACCTATCGCATCGAAGTCGGCAAGCGGCACGGCGTCAAACCGGGCAACATTGTCGGCGCCATCGCCAACGTGGCCGGGCTCGACGGGCGCCTGATCGGGCACATCGATATCCAGTACGACCACAGTTATGTCGATATGCCCTCGGGCATGCCGGATGGGATCTACCAGGACCTTCGCAAGCTGAAGATTGCCGGCAAGCGCCTGGACATCACCCGCCAGGGCGAGGCACCCGCGGTCGATAGCCGGCCGGAGAAGCCAGGCCACCGCAAACCGGTAAAGCCCGAACACCACGGCAAGCCCAGGAAAAAGGCCGGTGGCTTTAAAAAGAAAGGCGGCGAGTTCGCCAAAAAGCCGGGTAAACGGAAGCCGGGCAAGAAGAATGCGGGGCCTCCCGGAAAGAAGCCCCGCGGCTAGGTTTGTGCCGAGTCAGGCGCCGGGATAGGGGTCCAGCGTTTCGATCGAGCCGTCTTCACGGTGCGTCAGTTTCGCCATTTTCACGCAGCGCAGGTGGGTCACCCCTTCTGACAGTGTCGAGTCGTGGTAAAACAGCCACCACTGGCCTTCAAACTCTGCGATTGAGTGGTGCGTGGTCCAGCCCACCACCGGCGTCATGATGGCCCCGCCGTAGGTAAACGGCCCGTAGGGGTTGTCGGCAGTGGCGTAGCACAGCCGGTGCGTGTCGCCGGTGGAGTAAGAGAAGTAGTAGCGGCCCTGGTGTTTGTACACCCAGGCGGCCTCGAAAAAGCGGCGATCGTTGTCTCCGGCCAGCAGCGGCTCGCCGTTCTCATCCAGGATCAGGATCTCCCGCGGCGGCTCGGCAAACGAGACCATGTCGGCGGCCATGCGTGCGACGATGGGGCCGAAGGCCGGTTCGTCGTCGGCGCGCAGGTCGTTGGCCTCGTCGTAGACGTGGTCGCGGTATTTCTGCAGCTGGCCGCCCCACAGGCCGCCGAAGTACATGTAGAACTCGCCGTCGTCGTCCTCGAATACGGCCGGGTCGATGGAGTAGCTGCCGTCGATGGCGGAGGGCTCCGGCGTGAACGGGCCGGCCGGCGAATCACCCACCGCGGCGCCGATCTGGAAGATGCCATCGGCCCGCTTGGCCGGAAAGTAGAAGTAGTACTTGCCGTTGCGGCAGGCCGCGTCCGGCGCCCACATCTGCCGTTCGGCCCAGAGCACATCGTCGACATGCAGGGCCACGCCATGGTCGGTGACCTCGCCGCCGGGGCGGTCCATCGACAGCACGTGGTAGTCCTCCATGCCGAAGTGGTCGCCGTTGTCATTGAAGGGGATGCCGGCCTCGATGTCATGCGACGGGTAGATCCAGATGCGGCCCTCGAACACGTGCGCGGACGGGTCGGCGGTGTAAATGTGCTCTACCAGCGGCTGCGACAGCGCGTGGGCTTTCAGGTGTTCCAGGTCATCTTGGACTTCGGACATGGGGGTCTCCAACGTTGTTTTATTCTGAAAGCTGGGATTCTACGGTGAATGACGCATAATTTGCGGTTTGCGGGGAAATGGCCAGGCGATGGACAGGAAAGACAAACGCGGGATTCTCTTGGCGCTATCGGGGTTCAGCATGTTCTCGATCGGCGACCTGCTGATCAAGTTCCTGGCCGAGGACGGCTTCGCGCCGCAGGAAATCGCCTTCTACCTGCAGCTGTTCTTCCTGCCGATGCTGCTGTTGCTGTCGCCCTGGCTGGGGGGTATTAACGCGGCGCTGCGCACGAAGAACCTGGGCCTGCACCTGGCGCGCTCGCTGTGCGGCGTGCTGATTTTCTTCATGATGATCACCGGTTTCGACAGGCTCGGGCTGGCCATGTCCTATACGCTGATCTTTGCCGGGCCGTTTTTCGCCACGGTGCTGTCGGCGCTGTTCCTGAAGGACAAGGTCGGGCGTTATCGCTGGATCACGCTGGCGACCGGCTTTATCGGCATCCTGGTGGTGCTGCGCCCCAGTACCGACAACCTGGACCCGACGGCGCTGGGCATCCTGCTGGCGGCGTTCCTGTTTGCCGTCACCACCATCCTGGCGCGGCGCATCGGCGAGCATGAACCGCTCCTGGCGTTTTCGCTGTTCGGCTCCGTTGTTTCCATGACTGTATTCGCCGGCCTGACCTTCTGGGACGGCGAGGCGAATATCCCGGTGGGCCGGCAATGGGGACTGCTGGCGCTGATCGGCGCCTTCCACGTGACCGGCAGCCTGATGACCGCGCGCGCGTTCTCGATGACTGAAACCGCCCTGGTGGCGCCGTTCCATTACGTCCAGTTGCTGTGGGGCACGCTGTTCGGCGTGCTGATTTTCTCCACGGTGCCGGATGTCTGGACCGCGCTCGGCGCCAGCATCATCGTCATGAGCGGCCTGTTCCTGATCTACCGCGAGTACGTGCGTCACCGCATGCTGACGGCCGGCGTGACTTCGCACGGCGGCTTCGGCCAGGACTGAGCGGGCTCGTTTATACTCGGCAGAAATTCCAACCCCATGGCTCGAGAAAAACACATGCCCAGACTGATCCGCTTCGCCCTCATCGCCACGTTTGCGCTGGCGCTCCCGCTCACCACGCTGGCCGGGGACGGCCCGTCGAAGGCCGTGTTTGTATACGGCGGCTGGGATGGTCACGCGCCCAAGCGCTTCCGCGACCTGGTGGTGCCGTGGCTGGAGTCCGAGGGCTTCGAGGTGACGGTCTCCGACTCGCTGGACATCTATGCCGATGCATCGGTCATGGCGGAAGTCGACCTGGTCGTGCACCTGTGGACGCAGGGCGAGATCACGAAAGAACAGTTCGAGCCGCTGCGTAACGCGGTACAGGAGCGTGGCGTCGGGCTGGCCGGCTGGCACGGCGGCCTGGGCGACTCCTTCCATCGCAACCAGGAGTTCGAGTACATGGTCGGCGGCCAGTGGGTGCGTCACCCGGGCAACGACGGCGTGCGCTTCACCGTGAACATCATCGACCACGACGATCCGATCACGGCCGGCCTGGATGATTTCGAGGTGGAGACCGAGCAGTACTACATGCACGTCGACCCCAACAACCACGTGCTGGCCACCACGTCCTTCGTGACTGATTTCGAGCCCTGGGTGAAGGGCACGACGATGCCGATCAGCTGGACACGAATGCACGGCAATGGCCGCGTGTTCTACACCGCCCTGGGCCACCAGCCCGAGGTCTTTGACGTGCCCGAGGCGTTCACGATGCTCAAACGCGGCATCCTCTGGGCCAGCCGCAGCAAGTACGAAGACACGCCGGACCTGGTCTCACCCGTCTACCCGGTGGAATAGGCGCCGTTCAGGCGCGGCCGCCGGGTCAGCCGGCGGCCCATTCGATATAGCCGTTGATGAGCCGGTCGAGGCGCTTGCGCGTGTCCTCGTCGGCGAGTTCGCCTGCATCGTCAAAGGCCTTGTGCGCGGTGCCCAGCGCGAACTCGGGTGCGCAATAGACCGGGGTCAGGGTGGCCGCGAGCACGTTTTTCAGATGCGCCTGCATGCGTACGCCGCCGGTCACGCTCATCGACGCGCTCAGGATCACGGTCGGCTTACCGACCAGCACCGATTTGTAGCCAGGGCGCGAGGCCCAGTCGATGGCGTTCTTCAGCACGCCGGGGATGCCGTAGTTGTACTCCGGTGACACCAGCACCAGGCCGTCGGCCTTGTCGATGGCGTCTTTGAGCGCGGCCACGGGGCCGGGCTTGTCATCGCCGTCCAGGTCCTGGTTGTAGAGCGGCAGCGTGCCGATGTCGAAATGATTCACGGTTGCGCCGGCATCTGCAGCGCAGCGGGTGGCGGCGCCCAGTAAGCTGGTATTGAAGGATTCCGCCCGCAGGCTGCCACTGATACCCAATAGGTTCATAATGTCGTGTCCGGAAATTGATACTGGTAGGAGGCAACAGTCTACGTATGGCTGGAGGGTTTGCAAAAGACGGCGCCGTGCAGGACCAGATCGACGCCACCGTGGAAGATGCGGTCAACCGCTCCCGGCAGGGCCTGCCGCGTGGTGAAAGCCGCCGTGAATGCGAGGAGTGCGGCGAGGCGATTCCCGAGGCGCGCCGACAGGCGCTGCCCGGCGTTCGCCTGTGCGTGGCCTGCCAGGCCGAGCAGGACAAGATCTCCGGGCCGTTTAGTGGTTATAACCGCCGCGGCAGCAAGGACAGCCAGCTGCGCTAATTCGCGTTAACCCCGTTTCCGTGTCTGCTCCGTCTTAACAGGTGAACCACTGCCTGAAAGGAGTACGACCATGATCGCCATTCAACGAACCCTTGTTGCCATCGGTGTGGCCGCCGCCGTTGCCGCCTGTTCGGAGTCCGCGCCGGAGCGGCGGCAGGCGGAATCGGAGCGGCCCGAGCCTGCGACAGTGACCGAAATGCGGGCTCACGAGCCTGACGCTAACGAGCCCAGTCCGGCGCTATCGGGTATTGCCCTGAAGCCGTCGAGCCCGGCGGATCGTCATTGGCCGAACGAGAGCCCGCCTTCCGCGCCGCCACGGTCCCCCGAACCGGGCTACCACGGGCCGGCACAGGACCGTGAAAACTACGCCGACTTTGACGATAACGGCGTCGTGCTGGCCCGTCTCCAGCCTGTCTCCACCTTCAGTATCGACGTCGACACCGGTGCCTACAGCAACGTGCGGCGTTTCCTGAATGAAGGCCGGTTGCCGCCACCCAACGCGGTGCGCACCGAGGAACTGGTCAACTACTTCAGCTACGACTACCCGGCAGAGCCCCGCCCCGGAGAGCCGTTCAGCCTGGCCACCGAACTCGGTGCCAGCCCCTGGCATGAAGGCCGTCACCTGCTGCAGGTGGGCCTGCGTGCGAATGAACCCGGGGGCGGCGACGTACCGGCCAGCAACCTGGTGTTCCTGGTGGATGTTTCCGGTTCGATGGATAGCCCGGATAAGCTGGGCCTGCTGAAGACGGCACTGAAAATGCTCAGCCGACAACTGGATGCCGACGACCGCGTCAGCATCGTGGTGTATGCCGGTGCCTCCGGCGTGGTGCTGGAGCCGACGGCCGGCAACGATACCGGCGCCATCGAACGGGCCCTGGACCAGTTGCAGGCCGGCGGCGGCACGAACGGCGCGGCGGGTATCGAACTCGCTTACCGCCTGGCGCGCCAGGCGTTTATCGACGGCGGCATCAATCGCATCCTGCTGGCCACCGACGGTGACTTCAATGTCGGTATGACTGATTTCGAGAGCCTGAAGCAGCGGGTCAGCCGCGAGCGGGAGAGTGGCGTCAGCCTGACCACGCTGGGATTCGGGCGGGGCAACTACAACGACCACCTGATGGAGCAACTCGCCGATTCCGGCGACGGTAATCACGCCTATATCGACACACTGAACGAGGCCCGCAAGGTGCTCGTGGACGAGATGTCCTCGACGCTGCAGACGGTGGCCCGGGATGTGAAGATCCAGGTTGAGTTCAACCCACGGGTGGTGCGCGAATACCGCCTGGTGGGGTACGAGAACCGGGCACTGGCCGCCGAGGATTTCAATAATGACCGCGTGGATGCCGGCGAGATTGGTGCGGGCCACACGGTCACAGCGCTGTACGAACTCAGCCTGGTGAACGGCGGCACCCCGGCCGTCGACCCGCTGCGCTACGGACAGCAGGGAATGCCGGCACCGTTGAATAGCGAGTTTGACGATGAACTGGCCTTCGTCAAACTGCGCTACAAGGCGCCTGGTGAAGACCGCAGTGTGCTGATGAGTCGCCCGGTGTTCAGCCGTGACCGGGTCGAGGACCCTGCGGATCACTCCGAGGATTTCCGTTTTGCCGTGGCCGTGGCCGGTTTTTCACAACTGTTGCGGAACAATACCGCCATTGCCGACTTCGACTTTGACGGGGTCCTGGCCCTGGCCACCCCGGCACGGGGTGCCGATCCGTTTGGCTATCGAAGTGAGTTTCTCAACCTGGTCCGCACCGCGCAGGTGCTGAGCCAGCGGTAAGCGTGACTGACGGCCGGCCACGTGGGTGGCCGGCCGTGAACGACAAAGCTTCAGTCCCGGCCTGGATACGCACCGACGGTAGCTGCTTCCCCGGCCCGCCAGCCCAGCAGTTCCAGTACCTCGGCCGGAACGCGGTCGGACGACTGGGTTTCGATGGGTTCGCGCAGGTTGAACCGACCCAGGTCAGGACCTTTGAACACGGTTCGTAGAGACTGCGCCATGACCTGGCCATGCGCTTCCCAGCCAGGTGTGGTGGTTTCCAGCGCATCAAGATCCGTGACGTTCTCAATGCAGTTCTCCGTGCCCGCAGGGCTCAACTGCACCAGCACGCTGCCGCTCAGTATGGTGCGATCGCGCACGTAGACATTGCCGTCGACTATGTCCGCCTGGGGCTGGTCGAGGCGGTCGCATAACTCTGCGGGCTGCTCGAATTCCAGCAGCGGGCGTTCATACTCCGGCCCGACGACCAGCAGGTTGTTGACGAACACATGGCCGTCGCGTTCTTCAACGCCCGGCCCGGTAGTCACATGCCAGCCGAAATGGTCGTCACCGTCGCCGCGACGGTCGCGGCGGAATTCGGCGGAGCTGTTGATAAACGTGTTGTGGTAGACCTTCACGTTGGCCGCGTTCAATACAAATACGCCGTTGTAGTTGTCGACGAAGACATTACCGGCGACCGTGGCGCCATCGGAAATCTCGAACATGAAGCCGTCGTGGGTGTTCTCGATCCAGTTGTTGATGATCACGCCGTCACGGTTGCCGACGTCATACCAGACGCCGTTCGAGTTGGGGTGGTCGATAACCAGGTTGTCCCGAAACGTCACCCGCCGGGTCTGGTTGAAGATTTTCACCGCGGAGGCGTAATAGCCGGTCAGGTTTTCAATGTTGTTGCGGCGGATGATGTTCTTCTCCAGCAGCACGTCGGAGGAGCCGATCACGTAGATGCCCTCGGTGCCGGTATCGCTGACCAGGGTGTTGCGGATCACCAGTCCGTCGCCGCGGAAGTAGCCGGCCACGCGCGAGCAGTAGGAGATGTCGAGGTTCTCCAGCACGGTGCCGGTGATGTCCTTGCCGAACTCCGACGGGTCTTTCAGCCCGACCGGCTCGTCCGTGGGTTCCTCGTGCATGGTGATCTGGCGCTTGCCTTCCACTTCCAGGCAGCGATAGGCGTACTGGGTGATTTTCAAGCCGCGGATCACCGGGCCCTGGCCGTCGTTGGACTTGCCGTGGACATCGGCGCTGGTGCGGATGATGGCGCCGTCATGGGCGGTGATCTCCACCAGCCGGTCGGTGGGGTCAGTGCCCAGGTAGACGTAGCCGTTGTCCTGGTCGATGAAGTACGAGGTCTCATCCAGCTCGCCTTCCCAGCCCACGGAGCGCAGGTGCACGCCGTCCAGGAACACCATGTCGTTATCGAAGCGGTGCAGGGGTGTGCGCATGCCTTCGCGGTTGCGCCGCCACCAGCCCATGGGCTCGGTCGGGAACAGGGTTTCCCACTTCGTGCGCCAGACGCCATCGCGCAGCGCTTCCCACTCCGTGGCCACCTGCGTGCCTTTCAGCACCGGGCGCTCGTCGCGGTAGGGCTGGATGGTGACGCCCTGGTTCAGGCGCAGGCCGCCGGTGCGGTAGGTGCCGCCGCGCAGGATGATGGCGTCATCGGTCACCACGCGGGCAATCGCGGCGTCCAGGGTGGTCGGCGCGTCAATGTCGGTGCCCGGTGATTGCGCGTTACCATCGGGGGCGACGAAATAGGTCGTACCAGCCCCGGCGGGGAGCGTGTAGTCCTGGTCAATGGGACCGTATGGGCCACCCGAGGGTTGTGCCAGGGCGGTGGAAAGAAAAGCCCAGCCAGCCAGGAGTGCCAGCGGGTTTATCAAACGTCGGGTGGGAGCCATGTGCGTTCCTGATAGCGCTATCATTTGTGCCGATAACACTAGCAGATCACCGGGCACCCCGGAACCCGGCAGGGTTCAGGGTTCGATATCCACCTGGCTCCAGTCGCCATCGACGGAATCCAGCAGGGCTTTCAGCGGCCGGCAGCGTGACCGGTAGCTGGCCACGTCGTCGTCCCAGCGCTGTTTGACCGAGATATGCACCGGGCCGGTGATGGTGCGGTCATGGCGGCCGCGCAGGCGATAGATATTGCGGCGGCTGTTATACAGCTGGCCGGCGTGATCCGGCCGGATCCGCTCCAGCGCGTGGGCCTCGAAGCCGAGCCCGAAAGCGCTGGCCTCGTCGACCATCCATTTCAGTGCGGTATCGCTCAGGCCGCGGTCGTCGTAGGAACCGCCGACGTTGCTGTGCACACCCGAAAACCACACCTGCTTCAGGTCGATGCCCGGTTTCGGATCCCACAGCGTGGGCGTGAAATCCTCGCGGTACTCGTCGATGGCCACGGCATGTCGGGCATGATTGATGATCTTGCTGGGTTCAGTGTCGTGGAACAGGAACTCTTCCTCGCCCAGCGTGCCCCAGAACGGCACCGGGATACCCAGTGCGCCGACCGTGTCCCAGGCGCCGACAAACTCGATGGGCGTGATGTCGCTCCAGGCATAGTCGGCGCGAAAGGCAGTGGGCTCAGGGGCGTTCGGGCCGCTGGCGTCGCTGCGCTTGCGGTACATCTCGTAGGCGTCCGGAATGCGGCTGGCATGCTCGCGCCGCAGCACGCCGCAGTTGCGGATAAAGCCGGCCAGTGAGCGCGCGGTATAGGCGCCGCGGCTGAAACCGAACAGGAACAGCTCGTCGCCCTCGTCAAAGTTGTGCACGATGAAGCGGTAGCAGTCCATGATGTTCTTGTCGATGCCGACGCCGGTGATGCCGCCGGTCATGGTCTTGCGGTCGGTGCCCACGCCCCAGTCATAGAAGGCTACCTGCTTGACGCCGTCATGGCTGGGCGCGACCCCGCGCGCCAGGTGCAATACGTTGGTTTCGCCGCCTTTCTCCGGCGAGTTCCAGGTGCCGTCGGTGAAGATGGCCAGGCGTTTCATCAGTCGGCTGTTGTGCCGGGTCGCCGGACCATGCGCATCAGGAACGCGCCCAGGTCCTGGTTCTGGACCACGCCGGACAGCTGTTCGCTGCCGGGCCCGGAGGCGTATAGCGGCACGTCCATGCCGGTGTGGCCGGAGGTGGTCCAGCCGGTGTTGGTGCGCAGGTCGAAGAGTTCGTTGATGGCGGCGAACACGGCGGCCGATTCCCGCTCCGTGGTGTCGAGCAGGGCCTGCTCACCCTCGGTCAGATCGAACTCTACGAACGAGGCGACCACGGCTGACAGGGCCTGGTCTCCGGCCAGGAACTGCTCCGTCATGACGGCGGGCGTGACCGATGTCTGCCGCAGCGGTTGGGGCAGCCAGGCGTAGATGCCGTCACGCGCCAGGCTCAGGCCACCGGTTTCGTGGTCGGCGGTGATCACCACCAGCGTGTCGCCGGCGTTGTCGGCGTAGGCCAGCGCGGCTTCGATAGCCGCGGTGAAGCCTTCCATCTCGCTGACGACGCCGGCGATGTCGTTGCCGTGCGCGGCCCAGTCGATCTGGCTGCCTTCCACCATCAGGAAAAAGCCGTCGGGATGGTCGGACAGGATATCGATGGCTTTTTGCGTCATGTCGGCCAGGGTCGGCACGGTGTCCGGCCGGTCCCAGTGGCGCGGCAGGCCGACGGGCGCGAACAGCCCGAGCAGGCGATCGTCATCGGCGGCCAGCAGTTGATCGCGGTCGCTGACCAGTGTGTAGCCGGCCTTGTCGACCAGGTCAGCGGCGACATCGCGGTCCTCGCGGCGGAAATCCTTCACGCCGCCACCCAGGATGACCTGGGCCACGGGCGCGCCGTTGGCCTGGTTGTCGAAAAACTGGTCCGCGATGTCCGCGTAATCGCGCCGCGAAGGCGCGTGGGTCACGAACGAAGCTGGCGTGGCATGGGTGACCTGGGAGGTCGACACGACGCCGGTGCCCAGGCCCTGCCGGGCCGCCAGTTCCAGCACCGTCGGCAGGCGCTCACCATGATGGCTTTCGCTGATCTTGCCGTTCACGGTGTCCTTGCCGGTGGCGTAAGCGGTGGCCGATGACGCCGAGTCTGTCACCTCGTAGGGCGCGTACTCACAGCCCAGGCGGTCGAGATCGCTTTCGCACGACGGCGAATGCGGGTCGGTCGCAACGCTGCCCACCAGCAGGTGGTCGAAGGGCAGGGGACTCAGGCCCTCCACCTGCGGATCGTCGGCGTACTCCCGGTAAGACTTGACCTGCGCAAAGCCCATGCCGTCGCCCATCAGGAAGATGACATTGCGCGGCTGCAAAGCGGGTGCGGGTGCGGCAGCTTGTGGTTCCACATTGGCCACATTGTCTGAATGTGCACAGGCGGACAACAGGGTCACGGAAGCCAGGGGCGTCAACAAAAGGCGGGCGATTGTTCGCATGATGGACCGGGCGGTAACAGAGTGAGCGACCAATTATACGACCAGATGGCGCCGAACCGAACGCAAAAACTGACCGGCGGCCGGGCAGCCAGTATGATCAGGAGCCGAAGGCCGAAACCGGAGATGCCCCATGCACATCAGCGCGATCCTCAAGGACAAGGGCGATGTCGTCCATTCCACGTCGCCGGACCAGTCGCTACAGGGTGTGGTCGATACCCTGCTGGGGCTGCGAATCAGTTCGCTGGTCGTGCTGTCTCCGACGGGCGAACTGCTGGGTATCGTCACCGAGCGCGATATCGTGCGCACACTGAAATCCAGCCCGGATACCTGGATGACCGTGCGCGTGGAAGAGGTGATGACGCGCGAGCTGTACGTGGCTGGCCCGGATGACTCGCTGGGCACGGTGATCAGGGAAATGCGCGAGCGCCATATCCGTCACCTGCCGGTCATTGTTGACGGGAAGCTGGCCGGGGTGCTGTCGATCCGCGACCTGATCGCCTCGTCGATGACCGAGCTTGAGCGCCACAACGATATGCTGAAGCGCTACATCAATGACTGGCCGCAGGACGGCCCGGGTCAGTGAAGGCAGACCGGGCGGTCGTCCTGGTCGAAGGTCTGTAGTGCGTTGTCACGGGCGAACTCCGTGACGAAACTGAAGGTGATGGGGTCGGTGTCGCGCAGTCGCATGTCCACGACAATGCAGCGGGCATCGTTTTTCATCTTTACGCTCAGCAGCGGGTTGAAGGCGATCCGCCCGTTGCGGTCATAGTTGGCCACGGCGTAATAAAGCCGCTCGGTCCAGTCACTGGGCCGGAAACGGCGACCATCGTGAGTAGTGCCGATAATGTAGATCGAATGGGCTTCCATGTCGGTCTCCGCCAGGCGTTATACCTATAAGCAAGCAAAACCCGCACCAACTCTGAAACACCTTGTGTCTCAAAGGGATACGGGTTTTCTCGGGTTTTGGTTCGCACCAGCCTGGGGCCGCGCGGCCGGGCGCGGCGTCCATACGGGTGCGAACGGGGTCGAAATTTCGGGCGGTATTTTACTGCTTGCTGGCTATCCAGTCATCTATCACCTGCTCCAGGACCACCATCGGCATGGAACCGTTTTTGAGCACCTGGTCGTGGTACTCGGCGATGGAGAAATCGTCGCCCAGGGCCTGGCGCGCGCGTTCACGCAGTTCGAGCAGGGTGATCATGCCGATCTTGTAGCTCAGCGCCTGGCCGGGGATGACGAAGTAGCGCTCAATCTGGCGCTCAATATCGGCCGGCGCCATCGGCGTGTTGGCGGTCATGTAGGCGATGCTCTCCTCGCGCGACCAGCGCTTGGCGTGCATGCCGGTGTCGACCACCAGGCGCACGGCTCGCTTCATCTCTTCCGACAGGCGGCCGAAGTCGCGCATCGGCAGGTCTTCGTACAGGCCGATTTCCTTGGCCAGCCTTTCCGTGTACAGCGCCCAGCCTTCGGAATAGGCGCTGTAGCCACCGAATTTGCGGAACTCGGGGATGCCGGTCAGTTCCTGCTGGATGGCCAGCTGGAAGTGATGCCCCGGCGCGCCTTCGTGGTAGGCCAGCGAGTTCATGATGTGTTTCTGCACCGCGTTCATGTCCTGCATGTTCACGTAGAAAATGCCGGGCCGTGAACCGTCCAGCGACGGGCGGTTGTAGAACGCGGTGGACGAGCCCGCCTCGCGCCACGGTTCCACGCGGCGCACTTCCAGCGGCGCCTTCGGCAGCACGTTGAAGTAGTCCGGCGCGATGGTCATTACGTGGTCGATGAGTGCGGTGGCCTCGGCCAGGTACTCGGCGCGGCCCTCATCGGTGTTGGGGTAGTAGTTTTCCGGTGACGTGCGCACGAATTCGAAGAACGCCGCCAGGTCGCCCTCGAAACCGACGCTGGCCTTGATGGCCTCCATCTCCGCGCGGATGCGCTCGACCTCGGCCAGGCCCATTTCGTGGATCTCGTCCGGGCTCATGTCGACCGTGGTCCAGTAGTTCGCCATGGCCGCGTAATACGCGTCACCGTCCGGCAGGTCCCAGACGCCGTTGTTGTCATCGGCGATGGCCTGCAGGCGCGTCAGTTCCCCGATCAGCGCGTTGTAGCCCTGGCGGAATGGGCCGCTGAGGGCGTTGGCTGCTTCGTTGAGCAGGATGGCGGTGTCTTCATCATCCAGTTCCAGGGCGTCGACCTTGGCGCGGAAATCGGCCAGCAGCACGCCGTCCTCGGCGGTTTCGTCAAACGGCGCGCCGGTGAGCATGTTGGCGGCCACGGGCAGGGCGCGCGGGTAGACCATCATCGGCGGGACCACGCCGATGGCCTCGCTGGCCTGGAGCTTTTCAACGTACTGCGCCATCAGCACGTCCACGCCGCGCAGGCGCTCGATGTAGGCTTCCGCGTCGGCGCGGTTGTCGACCTTGTGTACATTGCGCAGGAAGGTCGGCACAGAGCCAGCGATGTTGCGCATCTGCGAGACCGCGTAGCGGTGGTGGCGCCACGGGAACAGGGCCAGGTCGCGCTCCAGGTTGTTCTCGAAAATCAGGTAGCTCAGCCGTGACGACTCGTCCAGTTGCTCAAAGTCGAAGTCCGAGCGCAGCCGGGCCAGGTCGGCCTGGGCCTGTTCGTTCATCTGCACCGCCCAGGCTTCGGACTCGTCATCCCACTTGCCGTAGTCCTCGGTCTTGCGACCCAACTGGGCCTGGAACTGCGGGCTCTGGGCGACATCACGCTCGAAGATCTCGGTGAAGAAATCGGCCAGGCGCTGGTTCTCATCGGTCTCGGCCGATTCCACCTGCGCTGCCGGCGCCACCTGTTCGGTGGTGGCCGTGGGCGCCGGTTCGGTGTCACCGGACGGGCCGCAGGCGGCCAGGAAAAGCGCGGGGAGGGCGAGCAGTGAGGTCCAACGGGTCATGTCTTCAGCCTTGAATGCGATCAGCGGCACAGCTTACGTCAATCGGCGTCCGGTTATAATGCCCGCCCGGGTGTCCAAGGCCAGAATTCATGTTCCATATCATCGATCCGCTGCTGTCCGCCGAAGAAGTCACGCGCCTGCGCGAGCTGTCAAAGACCATCCGTTTTGAGGACGGCCGGCAGAGCAACCCGGACTACACGCTGAAGAACAACCTGCAGCCCAGCCCCAACGATGCCGGCTACCAGGAAGCGGCCAAGCTGGTGCAGACCGGCCTGGCCCGCAACGAGTATTTCCGCGACTACTGCCTGCCGCGGTTCGTGGCGCCGCCGATGATGACCAAGTACGAGCCCGGCATGTCCTACGGCGAGCATGTCGATTCAGGCATCCTGAACTTTAACCCGCCGATCCGTATCGACATCAGCTGCACGGTGTTCATTTCCGACCCGGAGGACTACGACGGTGGCGAGCTGAACATCCGCATGGGTGATCGCGATATCAAGGTGAAGGGCAAGGCCGGCACCGCCGTGCTGTACCCGTCCACCACCTACCACCAGGTGCTGCCGGTCACCCGTGGAGAACGGCTGGTGTCCATCACCTTTATCGAGAGCAACGTCCGCGATGCGCAACAGCGCGAGATCCTGGTCGAACTGACCGAGTTCCTGCATGAAAATGCCGCCAGAGTGGGCCAGGAGCAGCAGATGCGCCTGGAGTACGTGCGCACCAACCTGACGCGCATGTGGCACGGCAAGTGAAAGCCCGGAAAGTAAGAACGGCTCAGTCCTGACCGGTTCGGTCGTCGGTGGTGTAGCCAAACGCGGCCAGCGCGTCAGCAAGTATCGCGTGGTCGTCGGCGAAGGCGGCCAGCCAGTCCAGCCCTTTCCTGATTTCCGCAGTGTTCGCGGCACGCGAGTCGCGCAGCCGCTGCTGCCGTTGCTCGGCCGAGAACGGATAGTCCGTGGCCTTCGAGTAGCGCCCCAGCACCGGGTTGGCCAGGATGCGGCCCAGCGCCGGCTCGTCGATGGGCTGGCCGAAGTGGGCAGCCATGGCCTGCAAGGTTGGGCCTGGTTGGGCCAGGTAGTGATCGAAGTCCACGCGCAGCACGCGGCCGGCGGCGGCCTGGTCCGCGCCCTGCATGGCCACCAGTTCGGCGGCGAAGGTCATCGCCGCGATCTCGCCGGGCGATAACGCATGGACCGGCACCAGTTCCGCACCCGTGGCCTGCGACAACCCGGCCATGCGTGGCTTGGCGCCCCCCAGCAGGTCGACCACGTAACCTTCCGCGCCCAGCACGGTGGCGATGTACGCCTGCGGCGACATGGCCAGGCAGACCGCCCGGTCGTCGGAGAAGCGCGCCAGCCAGGGCGCGGCCAGCAGGCTGCAGAAACTGGTCGCCTTCAGCACGGCCGTTTGCCCGGCTGCCGGCGTTCGCGCCCACAGCGCCCGCATGAACGCGGCGCCGTCGAGAATCTCGCCGGCGGAGCGGGGCGACCAGGGCAGGTCGCGTTCGGCCCAGAGAAGGGCCAGGTCGCGCAACGGCAGCGGCTCGCGCAGGCTGAACAGGCCGTCCGCCAGCGCCAGCGCCCGCGACAGTAGCGTCGAACCGCAATGGCCGATATGGAAGATCAGTCCCAGCCGGCGCGGCGGCGCGGCCGACACCATGGGCTGCAGTTGCTCAAAAGTGAACCACGCGCCCTGCGTGCCCGGCTGGATCGCGCGCTGGTCCAGGAATGCGGCCTGCTCGTAGAACGCCGGGTCGACCTGCAACAGCTGGACCTGCTGCACCAGCCAGTTCACCTGGAACGGGTACAGGCGGGTGTCGGCCATCAACTGGCGCAGGTCGGGTTGTGCCGTCATCGCTTGGGGTCCGTCAGGGCGTTGCGAGGGGGCACATGATAAAGGAGCGGCCGCCCGATGTGGCGTGCGCGCTTGCTCAGGCCACCCCGCCCCACAGCCACCAGGCCAGGTTGACCAGGATGGCCGCGCTGATGCCCAGCAGGCCGGTGGCCACGGTGTGCAGGCGCAGGCCCTGCGACACCGACATGTCGGACAGCTGGGTGATGACCCAGAAGCCGCTGTCGTTGGCATGTGAGAACACCGCAGAGCCGGCACCGATCGACAGCACCACGAGGGCGCGGCCCAGGTCGCTGTCCACGCCCAGGGGGCCCAGCAGCGGTGTGACCATGGCGGCGGTCGTGACGATGGCGACCGTGGCGGAACCCTGCGCCACGCGGATGGCGGCCGCGACCACGAACGGCAGCCACAGGCCCAGCGTGGCACCGCCCAGTGCGGTGCCCAGCAGCTCGGCCACGCCAGCGCTGCGCAGCATCATGCCGAACACACCGCCGGCACCGGTGATGACGATGATCACCGCCGCGGCGCGTACCGCCTTACCCGCGGGCCCGTCCATCGACAGCATCGCCAGGCCGCCGCTGGCCGGTAGCCGCACGGCAAAGCCCAGGCCGATCAGCAGCGCGATCAGCGGTGAGCCGATAAAGGAAACCACGCCGGCCGCCGCTCCCTCGCTGAGCAGGCCCAGGTAGTCATTCATGGTCTTGACCATGATCAGCAGCAGCGGCACGAAGATGGGCAGTGACGACTTCAGCGCGCCGGGTGCCGGGCCGGTCTCGGCACGGTCCGCGGTCGCCTCGGCCACCCTGGGTTTCGGATCAATCCAGATTCTTGAGCCCATCCAGCGCGCCCAAAACACGGGTGGCACCACCGAGAGCAGGGCGATAGGCGCACCCCAGGCGATGACCATGCCCAGGTCCGCATTCACCAGTTCGGCGGCGGCGATGGGCCCCGGCGTGGGCGGCACCAGGCAGTGACTGGCGGTGGTGCCGGCGGCCAGCGCCGTGGCGGTGACCGCCAGCGACAGGCCGGCGCGGCGGGTCAGCGCCCGGTTCAGCGATTGCAGGATGATGAAGGCGCTATCGCCAAACACCGGGATCGAGGTGACGAAACCGACCAGGGCCATGCCCCAGGTGACCCGCTTCTCGCCCAGCCAGCGCATCACCCGGTTGGCCAGCGCGTAGGCGCCGCCGGACACCTCCAGCAGCGCGCCGATCATGACGCCGACGACAATGATCGGGCCGACTGCCCCCAGCGTATTGCCGAATCCTTCCTTGACGGCCGTGACAATGGCGTCACCCGGCATGCCGGCAAGCAGGCCGAAGCCGATGGCCGAGAGCATCAGCGCCAGGAAAGGGTGCAGGCGCAGTTTGACGACCGCGACGACGATAAAGGCCACGGCCAGGGCGAGCAGGAGCAGGAGCATCATTGGCGGCTATCCTCCTTTTATGGTGTTATGGTGACAGCGCTAGACAAGCCGCCCCAAAGCATACGTGATTCCGGGCCACATCGTTGCAGTATGATGTCCGGAGCAAAACAACAACGAGGCTCAAATGCAAAGACGAGATCTTCTCAAAGCCATGCTGGCCGGTACCACCGGCGTGGCCGTGGCCGGCCTGCATCGCGCCGTGCTGGCCGATGCCGACTTCGACGCGGCCCCGGCACACCCCTTCCTGGACGCGCGACAGAAACGCGCCATCAAGGCCCTGTCGGAACTCATCATTCCGCGCACGGATACGCCCGGCGCCATCGATGCCGGCGTGCCGGCCTTCGTGGCGCTGATGTTGTCCGACTGGTATTCGGAAGACGAGCGCGCGCCGGTCATTGACGGCCTGGCGTCACTCGACCAGGCTTGCAACGACCAGTGGGGCATGGATTTTGCCGACTGCAGCACGGCCCAGCAGACCGAAGTTTTTGCCGCAACCGAGGGCAGTGAGTTCTTCAAGCTGTTCCGCCAACTGGTGGTGATGGGCTACACGACCTCCGAGGCCGGCCTGAAAACGCTGGCCGACTTCAATCCCATGCCCGGCACCTACCGGGGCGACGTGCCCGTGGCCGAGTTGCCGCGACAGGTGGTGATGCAATGAGCGCCCAATTCGACGCCATCGTGATCGGCTCCGGCATGACCGGCGGCTGGGCCGCCCGCGAACTCACCCGCCGCGGCCTGAAGACCCTGGTGCTGGAGCGTGGTCGCGAGATCGAACACATCAAGGATTACCAGGGCGAGCACAAGGGCCCGTGGGACTACACGTTCCGCGGCAAGATTCCGCCAGACGAGGCGAAGAACGATTACTTCATCCAGAGCAAGTTCGGCTGGTGCAGCGACTTCAACAAGCAGTTCTGGAACAACGACCGGCTGAACCCCTACGTCTACGACGAGGACAAGCCCTTCAACTGGGTGCACACCGACGTGCTGGCCGGGCGCAGCATGGTCTGGGGCCGCCAGGTGTACCGCTGGAGTGACCTGGATTTCGAGGCCAACAAGCGCGACGGCCATGGCATCGACTGGCCGATCCGCTATGCCGATATCGAGCCGTGGTACGACTATGTGGAGAACCACATCGGCATCAGCGGCGAAAAGCTGGGCCTGCCGTACCTGCCGGACGGGCAGTTCCAGAAGCCGATGGAGCTGAACGTGGTGGAGAAACACGTCCGACGCACCATCCAGGACCAGTTCCCCGGTCGCGATATGACCGTGGGGCGCGTGGCCATCCTGACAGAGCCCCATAACGGCCGCGGGCCGTGCCACTACTGCGGGCCGTGCGAGCGTGGCTGTTCGGTCAGTGCCTACTTCAGCGCGCTGACGGTCACGCTGCCCGACGCCAAGCAGACCGGCAACCTGACCCTCCGCACCGACGCGGTGGTGGAAGGCCTGGACGTGGACCCGGCAAGCGGCCGCATCACCGGCGTGCGCGTGATCGACGCGAAGGACAAATCACGCGAGACCTACAGCGCAAAGCTGGTATTCCTGTGCGCGTCGACCATCGGCAGCACGCAGGTGCTGATGAATTCGGCCACAGACGCCCACCCCAACGGCCTGGCCAATGGCAGCGGCGTGCTGGGCAAATACATGATGGACCACACCTTCGGCACCGGCATCACCGGCATCATGCACGGCTTCGATGACCGTACGACTTACGGTTTCCGCCCGAACGGCATCTACGTGCCGCGTTTCCGCAACCTGGACGGCCAGGACGACCCCGGCTTCCTGCGCGGCTACGGCTTCCAGGGTGGCGCGGTGCGCGAAGGCATCGTGCAGAACGCCGAGCAGCTGACCGGCTTCGGCCCGGACTTCAAGAAGCAGCTGGGCAGTTATGGCCGCTGGCGCATGAGCTACTACGGCTTTGGCGAGATCCTGCCGTACGCCGACAACCGGATGATGCTGGACCCGGTGAAGAAGGACCGTTTCGGCATCCCACAGGTGCGTTTCGACACCCATTACCACGACAACGAGAAGCGCATGATCGACGACATGCTGGTCGAGGGCGAGGCCATGCTGAAGGCGGCCGGCGCTACCGACATCGTCAAGTGGCCGGGTGGCATGACCATGGGCAGCGGCGTGCATGAAATGGGCACGGCGCGCATGGGCCATGACCCTTCGGAGTCGGTGCTGAACGGCTGGAACCAGGCCCACGAAGTCCCCAACCTGTTCGTGACCGACGGCGCCTGCATGACCTCGGGCTCATGCGTCAACCCGTCGATCACCTACATGGCACTCACGGCCCGTGCGGCCAACTACGCGGCCGACCGGCTGGCGGAGGGCGCGTTATGAAAATGAAGTTGGCGATTTCCCTGACCGGCAGTGTCCTGCTGCTGGCCTCGACCCTGGCCTGGTGCCAGGACATGGCCCCCGAGGAAACCGAGGTTTGGGAGCCGGAGCCACCCGTGGTGACCCCAGGCGATGCCGGCGCACCGCCTTCCGATGCCATTGTGCTGTTTGACGGAAGTTCGCTGGACGCCTGGACCCAGGGCGGCAACGAAGCGCCCACCTGGACCCTGTCCGGCGGCGCCATGACCGTCAACGGTGAACACGGTGGCAAAGGCAACATCCAGACGAAACAGGGTTTCGGCGATGTGCAGTTGCACATCGAGTGGCGGACATCACCCGAGGATCGCGATGACGGCCAGGGCCGCGGCAACAGCGGCATCTTCCTGATGGGGCTGTACGAAGTCCAGGTGCTGGACTCGTTCGAGAACCGGACCTACTCCAACGGCCAGGCCACCAGTGTCTACAAGCAGCACATCCCGCTGGCGAACGCGATGCGGCCGCCGGGAGAATGGCAGGTGTACGACATCATTTTCCGCGCGCCGGCGTTTTCAACCGACGGCGAACTCGAGTCTGCGGCCACCGTGACCGTCATTCACAACGGCGTGCTGGTGCAGGATCACGTGGAGATCCGCGGGCCCACCGTGTATATCGGCGAGCCCGCGTACCAGCCGCATGAAGACCGTCTGCCGCTGGCCCTTCAGGACCACGGCGATATGGTCAGCTATCGCAACATCTGGTTGCGCGAGCTGGAATGACCCCGTCAGCCGCCGACCCGGCGTGAACGCAGGAACGGGTTGCGGTAGTCCCGTTTGTCAGCGCTGGACTCACACGTCGTGTCCGCGTGGGTCGTTGCCGATGTGTCCGTGCTGGCACCGTGATACGAACAGCCGGTTCCGTGGGCGACGATGACGCACAGCCCGAATATTTTCAGGGAAGTTTTCATGGTTAATGTCCTGGTAATGTTTTCAACGAGATGCATTCTGCTCGTGCGCCGTTTGACCGACCGTAGCGCTACCGTGGCAACGCCCGTTGAAATTCCACGTTCGGGGCAAAGCGTTGTTCCAGGGTGTAATGCTGGCGGTCGGGCTGTCGGGCGGGGGATTTGCCGGGCCGGCTCTTGCGTCGGACCCGGCAGACATTGGCGAGTTGCTCAGCCGCAACCTGTTGGCCCGCGACTACATGTTCTACGGCGATGAAGCATTGCATTACGCCGAGGCTGCGGCGGCCGTAGGCGCCTTGCGTTACGCGGATATTGCCGATGACGCGGATCTTGAGCAGGCGCTGGTTGATCGCTACGCGCCGTTGCTGGATAACAACAGCGAACTGGTCAGTCGCCGGGCGCACGTGGATATGAGTGTGCTTGGCATCGTGCCGTTGCAGATCGCCATCCAGACGCGGTCGGAGCCCCACCTGGTGCAGGGCCTGACCTTCGCGGATCGCCAGTGGGCCAACCCCCTTGAAGACGGCCTGACCGCGGAAACCCGCTGGTGGATCGACGACCTCTACATGGTCGGCATGCTGCAGATCCAGGCGTATCGCGCGACGGGCGAACCGAAATATGCCGACCGGGCCGCGCTGCAGTTGTCCGCTTACCTGCCCAGGCTGCAGCATGACAGCGGCCTGTTCTGGCACAGCCCGGATGTCCCGATCTTCTGGGGGCGTGGTAACGGCTGGGTCGCCGTGGTGATGGCCGAGGTGCTGGCTGCATTGCCCGCCGACCACCCGCTGCGCCCGGAGATCCTCGTTCGGTACCGGAAAATGATGAATGCGCTGCTGCCTTACCAGGATGAAAACGGCATGTGGCGGCAGGTTGTCGATGAACCCGGGTTCTGGCCGGAAACATCGGGCACGGCCATGTTCGCCTATGCGATGGCGACCGGTATTGATTCCGGCCTGCTCGATTCGGCAACGTTCGAACCCGTCGTCAAGGCGGCGTGGAGTGGCCTCTCCGGCTACATCGACGCCGATGGCAACGTGGGGGAAGTCTGCGTGGGCACCGCCAAGAACAATGACCTGCAGTTCTACATGGATCGGCCGCGCGTGTCCGGTGATATGCACGGACAGGCGCCCGTGCTATGGCTTGCCGTGGCGCTCGACGCTCCCTGACGGGCCCTTACCCTTGTAATCCACGGTCGTTGGTTCCATGCAATAGGGATGCAGGAACAATCCGAATCGACAAGTGCGGTGACCGGTTTCTTTGACCGGTCGGTTGAATTCTTCCAGCGCCACGGTCACGAGGACTGGCTTCTGGCGGCCGGTGTTGCCGTCGCGACCTGGCTGGTACTGCGAGGCATCCTGTGGGTGCTCAACCGCTACCTTTCCAGGGTGGCGGACAAGACGTCGACGCGCTGGGACGACAATTTTGTTGCCGCGCTGAAGAAAACCCGTTTCTGGTTCCTGGTGATTATTGCGACCTGGACAGGGTCACTGACGATGGCGCTGGCCGAAGGCCCGCGTTCGGTGATTAACACGCTGTTGGTGCTTGCCCTGATTATCCAGGGCGGTTTCTGGATCAACAGCATGCTGAAGGCCGAGGTTAAACGTCACCGGGCCTATGCGCGGGAGAACAACCCCGGCTCGGTGTCGACGATCTCCATGGTCGGCTTCGTGGTCCAGCTGGTGCTGTGGTCGACCGTGGTGCTGCTGTTGCTGGACAACCTGGGTGTCGATATCACGGCACTCGTGGCCGGGCTTGGCATTGGTGGTGTCGCCGTGGCGCTGGCCGTGCAGAATATCCTGGGTGACCTGTTCGCGTCGCTTTCCATCGTTATCGACAAGCCGTTTGTCGTCGATGATTTCCTGGTGGTCGGCGACTTCCTGGGCAGCGTCGAACACATCGGCCTGAAGACCACACGGCTGCGCAGCCTGTCCGGCGAACAGCTGGTTTTTTCCAACAATGACCTGCTGACCAGCCGCATTCGCAACTATGGCCGGATGGCCGAGCGTCGCGTGGTGTTCAGCCTGGGCGTGACGTACCAGACGCCGATCGAGAAGCTCAAACTGATCCCGAATATCGTCAGGGAAGCGGTCGAAGCGGAAGACAACACCCGCTTCGACCGGTCCCATTTCATGAAATACGCCGACTTCTCGCTTAATTACGAGTCGGTGTTCTATGTCGGCTCGCCGGACTACAACATCTACATGGACATCCAGCAGGCGATCTTCTTCCGTATCCACGAACGGTTTGCCGAAGAGGGCATCGAGTTCGCATACCCGACGCAGACCCTCTATGTCAGCCGGGAAGACGGCGAACGCGAGGGCGATCAGTCGGCGTCATAGCCCGGGCCGCGAATGAACCGCCCCGGGGTTGCGCCGGTGTGCTCGCCGTCGCGCAGTACCGGAACACCGTTGACGAGCACATCGCGAACGCCGGTGGCGTACTGCTGCGGCTCGGCGAACGTGGCGTGGTCGGCGATGGTGGCCGGGTCGAACACCACGATGTCGGCAAAGTAGCCTTCTTCCAGCGCGCCGCGGTCGGTGATCTTCAGGTTGGCGGCGGGGAAGGTCGTCAGGCGGCGGATGGCCTCGGGTAGCGTGATGACCTGTTCTTCGCGCACATACTTGCCCAGCAGCCGGGCCACGTTGCCATAAGCGCGCGGGTGCGTGCTGGACAGCAGGAACACGCCTTCAGGCGCGCTGGACTCGGCGTCTGAACCGAAGGCCATCCAGGGCAGGGCGATCTTCTTCTTAACGTTCTCTTCCGACATGATGAAGTACACCGTGCCGACGCGGCTCTCGTCCTCGATGACCAGGTCCATCATGGTGTCGATGGGGTCGGTGCCGCGCATTTGCGCCACTTCTGCCAGTGTCTTGCCGGTCAGCGGCTTCAGTTCCGGGTTCTTGAAGCCGATCAGGATCAGGCCCTCGGCGCCGCCGGCGGCCAGGTACAGGTTTTCCCACTCGTCGCTGGGTGTGGTGATTTCCTCGTGCATCTTCGCGCGGATTTCCGGGTCTTTCAGGCGCTCGATCCATTGCGCGTCGCCGCCTTCCTGCACCCAGGGCGGCATCGAGGCGTCCAGCCCGGTGGCGCCGGCGGTGTAGTTGTACATGTCGGCGGTGATGTCCAGGCCCTCTGCGCGGGCGGCCTCGATCATATTGATGGCCTGGTCCATCTTGGCGTGGTTATCGATGCCCGCCGCCTTCAGGTGGTAGACCTCGGCGCCCAAACCGGCCTCGCGGCTGATGGTGATCAGCTCTTCGAGTGCTTCCAGGAACTTGGCGCCTTCGCTGCGCATGTGCGAGATGTAGCGGCCGCCGTACTCGGCGGCGACTTCGCTGAGCGCGATCAGTTCGGCGGTATCGGCGTAGAAGGCCGGCGCGTAGATCAGCGATGAGCCGACGCCCATGGCGCCTTCTTCCATCGCGTCGCGCACCAGCTGGCGCATGCGGTCGAGCTCTTCGGGCGTCGGTGCGCGGTCCTCGTAGCCCAGTTCGTGAATGCGGATGGTGGTGGCGCCCACAAACGAGGCCACGTTGGGCGAGATGCCTTTCTCTTCCAGGAACTCAAAGTAACCGCCGAACGTGGTCCAGGGGATGTCGTACTTGATGTCCCATTGCTGCTTCAGGGCCTCTTCGCGCATCGATTCGTTGATGGGGCCCATGGTCCAGCCCTCGCCCATCACCTCCAGGGTCACGCCCTGGCGGATGTCGCTCTGCGACTTGCCATCCTCGATCAGCGACTCGGTGGCCCAGCTGAGCATGTTGATGAAGCCGGGCGCGACGGCCAGGCCGGTGGCGTCGATGGTGGATTCCGCGCTGCCCAGGTCGCTGCCTATGGCGACGATGCGGTCGCCTTCAACCGCGATATCCGCGCTGTAGGGTTCACCGCCGTGACCGTCGTACACGGTGCCGCCGGAGATTAGCAGGTCAAACTGTGGCGGCGCAGGGGTTGCAGCCTGCTCGACAGGCTCTTGCTTGCCGCAAGCGGCCAGGGCGAACAGCGATACGGCGACCAGTGATGACAACAGCGGCAGTTGGCGGGGGGTGTGCGGCACGGAACGTTCCTTGTGATGGTTGTGATGACTCATTGTAAGCACACTCTCCCGCGCCACGCGCTTTTCATCTATGGTGACGGCAGTGAAATGACAGGAGTGCGAGATGAATCCGATGGGTCGACGTTTTCTGGCCTGCGTTGCCCTGACGTTGTGCCTGCTGGCACCGGTCGTGGCACAGGCACGTGATCTGTCCCACACCGCCCGTGCGGAGGCCGTCGCCAGTGCGTTTTTTGAGCAATCGGGCTCGCCGGGGTTGGCGGTATCCGTGGGCCTGAACGGCCAGCTGGCCTGGTCCGCCGGCTATGGCATGGCCGACCTGGAGCAGGGTGTTTCGGTGGACCCGGCGACGACGAAGTTTCGTATTGGCAGCGTCATCAAGCCGATGACCGCGGTAGCCATCGCCCAGCTGGTCGAGGCCGGTAAGATCGACCTGGACGCGCCGGTGCAGGCGTATGTGCCGGCCTTCCCGCTGAAATCCGCGCCCGTGACCACGCGCGGCCTGCTGGCCCACCTGGCGGGCATTCGCCATTACGCCGGCGACGAGTTCATGCTTCGTGAGCGCTACGACACCGTGGATGCCGGGCTGGCGATCTTCATGAATGATCCTTTGGTCAACGCGCCGGGCAGCGCCTACGTGTACTCGTCCTACGGCTACAACCTGCTGGGCGCGGTCATCGAGGGCGCGTCCGGGCAGGACTACCTCGCCTACATGCGTGACCACGTGACCGGGCCCATGGGCATGAACGATACGGAGCCGGACTGGTTGGCACCGATTATTGCCGGCCGTGGCCGTTACTACGTCCAGCGGGACGGTGAAATCTTCAACGCGCCGGAGGTCGACAACAGCTACAAGTGGGCCAGCGGCGGTTATGTCGGCACCAGCGAAGACCTGGTTCGCTTTGGCCTGGCCATGCTCCACCGGCCCGGATTGAGCGAGCAGACGCTGGACACATTCTGGACCGAGCAGTCGACGACCGGCGGCGAGCCCACGGGCTATGGCCTGGGCTGGCGGGTAACCCGAGATGACGCCGGGACACTCTGGATCGGCCACGGCGGCGGTTCCGTGGGCGGCACGACCACGTTCTGGTTCCAGCCTGAAACCGGGTTCGTGCTCGCGGCCATCAGCAACCTGTCGCAGTTCGACTTTGGCACCTTGCCGGCCGAGCTGTCCGCCGCCTTCACGGAGACCATGCCGGATCCTTGACGCCCCGTTCACAACGGCGCGGGTAACGTCGTCACCTGGATAAGGCGCCTGCCGCGCCCCGGAGACAACGACGTGAGCAGTATCAGCGAGACCCAGGCACAGGGCACATACTTCACCGAGCGGGCCATGGCCTGGGCGGAAGCGGGGCGTGTGCCCGATGCGCTGGTCCGTGCCGGCATTCGCCACCTGTGTCGCCGTCGCCTGGCCGACATCGGCGCCGACCGCGACGACCTCGCCGACCAGCGGACGGAACGTTTCGCCAGGCAGATGTCCGCCTCGCCGATCGCACTGGTGCCCGACCTGGCCAATGAGCAGCACTACGAGGTGCCGTCGGCGTTCTTCGACCTGGTGCTGGGGACCCATCGCAAGTACAGCTGCGCCTGCTGGGATGAAGGCATCACCCACCTGGACGCCGCCGAGGCGCGGGCGCTGGAGGTCACCTGCGAGCGTGCCGCCCTCAGTGATGGCATGGACATCCTGGACCTGGGGTGCGGCTGGGGAACGTTGTCCTTGTGGATGGCCGAGCGCTATCCCGCCAGCCGGATCCTGGCCGTCAGCAACTCTGCGCCCCAGCGCAGGCATATCGAAGCGGAAGCCGCGCGTCGCGGCCTGGGCAACCTGCAGGTTGTCACCGCCGACATGAACCATTTCCAGCCGGAACGGCGCTTCGATCGCGTTGTTTCGGTGGAGATGTTTGAACACATGCGCAACCAGGCGCGGCTGATGGAGCGTATTGCCGGCTGGTTGCGCCCCGGCGGCCAGTGTTTCATCCACGTGTTCTGCCATCGCAGCACGCCGTATGCCTTCGAGGACAACGGTCCGGGTGACTGGATGAGCCGGCATTTCTTCTCCGGCGGTATCATGCCCAGCGCAGACCTGTTGCCGCGCTTCCAGCAGCACCTGAAGCTGCGGCGGCGGTGGAGCTGGAGCGGCCGCCACTACCAGCGAACATCAAACGCCTGGCTGGCAAACCTGGACGCGCGGCGCGAGCAGGTTCGCGATGTGCTGGTACCGGTTTACGGGGCCGACCAGGTCGAGCGCTGGATTGGCCGCTGGCGCATTTTCTTCATGGCCTGCGCGGAACTGTTCGGCATGAATGACGGCCATGAATGGTTCGTCAGCCACTACCGTTTCGGCCGCCAGGCCGACAGCCCCGACCGCACGGCAGCACCGTCATGATCGACTGGACACTGTATGGCGTGGTCCTGGCCGCGCTGCTGGCCTTTGCCATCCTGGCGTGGCTGTTCAGCCTGGTACGAAATGACGTCAGCATCGTCGACAGTTTGTGGTCATTGATGATCCTGGGCTGTGCGGCGGGCTACGCCGCTCTCGCTGGTGACATCAGTGGGCGCGGCATCCTGTTGCTGGTCATGGCCGGGGCATGGGCCTTCAGGCTGAGCGCCTATATCACCTGGCGCAACCACGGTGAAGGCGAGGACCGGCGCTACCGGGCCATGCGTGAACGGCGCGGGCCATCATTCCGTTACTCCAGCCTGTATATCGTCTTCGGCCTGCAGGCCGTGCTCGCCTGGGTCATCGCCCTGCCGCTGGTCGCCGGCGTGGCCAGCCAGGCGCCGCTGGGCTGGCTGGACCTGGCCGGCGTGCTCACCTGGGCGGTGGGGTTCGCGTTCGAAGCCATCGGCGACGCGCAGATGGCCCGCTTCCAGGGCGACCCCGCCAATCGTGGTGAGGTCCTGGACACGGGCTTGTGGCGCTACACACGCCACCCGAACTACTTTGGCGAGTGCGTCCTGTGGTGGGGGTTCTTCCTGCTTGCCGCCGGAGGAGGCGCCGCCTGGACCGTGGTGTCGCCGGTGCTGATGACGCTGCTGTTGCTGAAGGTTTCCGGCGTCAGCCTGCTGGAAAAGGACATCGGCGAGCGACGCCCCGCGTACGCCCGCTACGTCCGCCAGACCAATGCATTTATCCCCGGGCCGGCCCATTCGGAACCGGCATCGTGATGGCGCGCGGGGCAGGGCGCTGGTTCGCATGGCTGCCCGCCGTGCTGGTGCTGGTGGGCTGTGGTGGCCGACCGACGCTGGAGCCGGTCGACCAGGTCGACCTGCCGCGTTTCATGGGTGACTGGTACGTCATCGCGCACATTCCCACGTTTGTCGAGGACGAGGCCTACAACGCGGTCGAATCGTACCGCCTGGAGCCCGACGGCAGCGTGGCGACCACGTTCACGTTCAACCAGGGCGGCTTCGATGGAGAGCTAAAGGAGATGAACCCGCGCGGCTTTCCGGACCCGGCGCAAAACAACGCGGTCTGGGGCATGCAGTTCATCTGGCCGTTCAAGGGCGACTACCGTGTCGCCTACCTGGACAACGATTACTCGATCACGATCATAGGCCGCAACAAGCGCGATTACGTTTGGCTGATGTCGCGCTCGAAAACGATGCCGGAGGCGCGCTATCGCGACATGGTCGATCGCATCGAGGCCATGGGTTACGACATTTCCGAACTGCGCCGGGTGCCGCAGCGATGAAGGTGGCCGTGGTGGGTACCGGCATCGCCGGCAACGTGGCCGCGTGGAAACTGTCGCAGCAGCACCAGGTGACGGTGTTCGAGGCCGACCAGCGCATCGGCGGCCACAGTCACACGGTCGATGTTGAACTGGACGGCCGGCACTTCGCCGTCGACACCGGGTTTATCGTTTTCAACGACCGCACCTACCCGAATTTCGTCGAGCTGCTGGATCAACTGGGTGTGGCTTCGCGGCCCACCGAGATGAGCTTCAGTGTTCGCGATGATCGCGCCAACCTGGAGTACAACGGCACGTCGCTGAACGCGCTGTTCGCACAGCGCGGCAACCTGGCACGCCCGGCGTTCTGGAAAATGATCGCCGACATCCTGCGGTTTCACCGCGAAGCGCCTGCCGTGCTGGCGGCGGACGCGGAAGACATGGCGCTGGATGAGTGGCTGGCCCGGGGCGCCTACGGCACGACCTTTCGAAACCGCTACATCCTGCCCATGGGCTCCGCCATCTGGTCGTCGTCACGCGACGAGATCGGGCGCATGCCGGTGCGATTCTTCGTGCGGTTCTTCAACAACCACGGCCTGCTGTCGGTCCGCAACCGGCCCACCTGGCGGGTCATCGAGGGCGGCTCGCGAAATTACGTCGACCCGCTGGTGGCGGGGCACCGTGACCGAATCCGCCTGGGCGCGCCGGTACAGGCAGTGCGCCGCCTGCCCGGGCAGGTCATGGTCAAGGCCAGGGGTTGCGAGGCGGAGACTTTTGACCACGTGTTCCTGGCCTGTCACAGCGACCAGGCACTGGCCATGCTGCAGGACCCCAGTCGCGCCGAGCGGGAGGTGCTGGGCGCCATTCCGTACCGGCGCAACGAGGCCGTGCTGCACACCGATAGCGCCGTGCTGCCACGGCGGCGCCTGGCCTGGGCCGCCTGGAACTATCACCTGGACAGCGACCCGGATCGGCCGGCCGCGGTTACCTACAATATGAATATCCTCCAGCACTTGCGCGCGCCGGAGGCGGTTTGCGTCAGCCTGAACCATACCCAGGCTATCGATGAGTCACGGGTGCTGGGCGCGTGGCACTACGCCCACCCGGTGCTGGGCCCGGCCTCGATCGCCGCGCAGGCGCGGCACCAGGAAATCAACCAGGGGCGGCGCACCAGTTTCTGCGGCGCGTACTGGCGCAATGGCTTTCACGAGGACGGCGTGGTCAGCGCACTGGACGCCGTCAGGCACTTCGAACAGGACCCGGCGCATGTTGAGCGCGATCTACAGCGGACGGGTTGAGCATTGCCGGTACACACCGGTGGAGCATGCCTTCACCTACCGGCTGTTCATGCTCTACCTGGACCTCGATGAACTCGACCGGGTATTCGCCGGCCGCTGGCTCTGGTCAACCCGGCGCTCGGCGCTGGCGCGTTTTCGCCGCGCCGACCACCTGGGCGACCCGGAACGCCCGCTGGCGGACTGCGTGCGCGACCGCGTGGCGGCCGACACCGGCTTCCGTCCCGAAGGCCCCATTCGCCTGCTCACGCACCTGCGCTACTTCGGCTACGGTTTTAACCCGGTGAGTCTCTACTATTGTTTTGGCGCTAATGAATGCCTGGAAGCGGTGGTCGCCGAGGTCAACAACACGCCCTGGGGCGAGCGCTGCGTCTACGCCCTGCGCTGCAATGGCAGTGGCCGGCCGGGCACCGTCGCGCATTTTCACCCGCAAAAGCGCATGCATGTCTCGCCCTTCATGCCGATGTCGCTGCGGTATGACTGGCACCTGCTGGTCCCGGGCGAACGCCTGGGCGTTCACATGGGCCTGCGTGACGGTCACGAGCGGCTGTTCGATGCGCGCCTGGATCTTGAGCGGCAGCCCATCAATGGCAGGACGCTCGCGGGCGCGCTCACACGCTTTCCCCTGATGACGACGCAGGTCATCACCGGCATTTACTGGCAGGCGCTGAAATTGTGGTTGAAGGGCGTCCGCGTTTACGATCATCCGGACAAACGCCGGAACCTGGAGCGCGCCTGATGAAATCGGTCAGCCTGTCCTCCGGCCGTCACCTGGCCGGGACCCCCAAGCCAAGGATGCTGGAGCGCCTGGCGCGCAGGGCCGTGCGCCGGCAGTTGCAGGCGCTCGAGCATGGCCAGTTGCGGCTGGAGGAGGGCGATCAACGCGACACCTTTGGTGAGCCGGACGTGGGTCCGGTCACCTTAACCGTGAACGATCCGGTGTTCTGGTCCGATATCGCCTTTGGCGGTTCCATCGGTGCCGGCGAGGCCTACATGGCCGGCGGCTGGGACTGTGACGACCTGGTTGGCCTGGTCCGCCTGTTGCTGCGTAACCGCCACGTCCTGGAGGGCATGGAGAGCGGCGGCGCCCGGCTGACCGCGCCGCTACAGCGGCTGTTTCACCGTATCAACCGCAACAGTCGCCAGGGCGCGCGCCGGAACATCGCCGCCCATTACGATGTCGGCAACGACTTCTTCGCGCTCTGGCTGGATGACACCATGATGTACTCCAGCGCCGTGTTCAGCCGTCCGGACATGACGCTGGGCGAGGCGCAAATCGAACGATTAAAGCTGGTTTGCGAACGTTTGCAACTGCAGCCGGACGACCACCTGCTGGAGATCGGCACGGGTTGGGGCGGGCTCGCCATCTACGCGGCCAGTGAGTATGGCTGCCGGGTTACGACGACCACGATCAGCGCCGAGCAGCATGCCCTGGCCACCCTGCGTGTCGCCGAGGCCGGCCTGCAGGACCGGATTACCATTCTGCAGAGCGACTACCGCGACCTGGCCGGGCAGTACGACAAGCTGGTCAGCATCGAGATGATCGAGGCCATTGGCTGGCGCCAGTACGACACCTATTTCCGCCAGTGCCGCGACCTGCTCAGGCCCGGCGGCAAGGCGCTGATCCAGGCCATCACCATCGCCGAGGCGCGCTACGAGCAGGCGAAACACTCGGTGGATTTCATCCAGCGCTACATCTTTCCCGGTGGCGCCTTGCCATCGGTCAGCGCCATGGTGTCATCGGTAGCCCGGCAGCGGCATCTGGATGTCGTTGGGCTGCATGATATCGGCCTGCACTACGCGGAGACGCTGCGGCACTGGCGCGAGCGTTTCGAAGCGAAGCTGGATGCTGTGCGTGGGTTGGGCTACTCAGAAACCTTCATCCGCATGTGGCGCTACTACCTGTGTTACTGCGAAGGGGCCTTCCGGGAACGCGCCATCAGTGATGTGCACCTGGTCTTCGACAAGACCGGCTAATCAACCTGAGCTGACTGGAACATAGCGTATCGTGCGGCCGCCCGGGGCCGGGGCCTGCAGCCCGATCCAGCGGCCGTCGTCCGGGGTGTGCCACACCGTGATTTCCCCGTCCGACCAGTTTAGCTCCCGGCGTTCCGCCACGACTTCGTCGCCGTTAAGCGCCAACCTGTCCGGCATCGCCTGGCTGACGGTCACGTCAACCGTTTCGCCGGTCTGGGCGTTGATCATCGGCCCGGAGCGGAGCGCATCGACATCCCAGTACGCGAAGGTCCTGGCGCACCCCTGCAGCGTGTAATCGGACCCCTGGGCCCGGCTGATGGCGACCGCGCCCTCGGCGTGGCGTACATCGACACGGTGCTCGTCACCGTCATCATCGGTACTGGATTGCAGCGCCATCAGGCAGTCGTCCTGCCAGGTTTCAACATTGTCGTGTCGGTAGCGATAGGCGGTCAGGACCCACCAGGAGACTTCGAATCGGGCCTCGATGTGGACCCGGGTCGTATCGCCTTCGGCGTGAACATCGAACCGGTGATGACCGATCTCCCGGTCGTCGAGGTAGACCTGGAAGTGTAGGGACTCGGTCAGTACCGGGTCGCTGGCAGTCGCGGTTGTGGACGCCACCAGCGCCAACATGACGGCGTGGCAGCCTGCCTGGCGCATCATGCCGGGGACGCCTGCCGTGGCGCGGACAGACCCACAAGCAACGGCAGCAGCACGGCCCAGCCGGCGGCGATCACGGCGAGCGCCGCGGTCGGGTGAGTGAACACGACGGCGCCCAGCTTTTCACCGGCGACGAAGGCCAACGGGCCGCCGACGGCGCCCAGGGCCGCGGCCAGCAGGGGGCGCTGGCGAATCCACGCCAGGCTGTAGTGAATGGTGCAGGCGAAATTGGCCCACAGGGCGATCATCCACAGCGGTGCCAGGCTGCCCGGCCCCGGGGCGGTCGGGTAGGCCACCAGCCCGGTGGCAAGCAGCCCGGTTTCCCAGGCCGTGCCTATCAGGACTGCCGCCAGCAGGGTACGAAGCTCGCGCTGCCGCTGGCTCGCCGCCACCAGGTGGGCGGTGACAATCAGCGTCACCGCCAGAACGCCGACCCAGGGTTGTCCCTGTGCGGCGAACCAGACGCAGGCCAGCCAGCCGATGTTGTAGAGCAGGAAATTCTTGATCATGGTGATACGTTGCCGGGTTTTTGGATGGCCCCAGATTGCGCCTGTGCCGGTGAAGGCGGTGTGCAACGCGGGTGAACGCCGCGTGAATCAGTCGCTGGCTTCGAACCGTGCGTCCGGGAATCGCAGCGTCACCGTGGTGCCCTTGCCCGGTGTGGAATCGTAGTCGACCGACCACTCGAATCGCTCCACCAGCCGCTTGACGATGGTCAGTCCCACGCCAAACCCGCCACGCTGGCGGCCGCGACTGTAGAAAGCGTCAAAGATGCGCTGCAGCTCTTCGGCGTCCATGCCAATGCCGGTGTCCTGCACGATCACCTGTCCATCGGCGATGGTGATTTCGACTTCGCCCTCGTCGGTATAGGCGAAGGCGTTGCGCACCAGGTTGCCGATCACCGCCTCGACCACTTTCGCCGGCGCCAGGACCGACAGCTGGCCCTGCTCGAGCAGCCGGGATGCGATCGGCTTGTCGGGATGAACGATGCGCAGCCGCTCCAGTTCCGCCGTGGTGATCTCGTTGACGCTGACCCATTCCCGGTCCAGCCCCTGGTCGGCGTTGCGGGCCAGCAACAGGAAGGTATCGGTGAGCCGCAGCATGTCGTCGGCATTGCCCTTGATACGCTGCGCATGCTCGCGGTCACGGCTGTCTTCGGGCAGGGTCTTCAGCAGGCGATCGGCGGCCATGCGAATGACCGTCAACGGGGTGCGCAGCTCGTGGCTGGCGTCGCGCGTGAACCGGCGCTCGCGGGCCGTGAACTCGGTCACACGCCGGACCAGGTCCTGCAGCGCCTGGCGCAGAACGCTGATCTCGGCATCCTCGGTGTCGTCGGAAGCCAGCTCGAAATGACCCGGCTGCCATTCGCCGGGGTCCAGTTGCTCGACCCTGTGCGCCAGCGAGACGATGGGTGATACGGCGCGCCGCGACACCCGGTAGGCACCCCAGGTGGACAGGTAAATAACGAGCAGTGCCAGCGTCAGTGGCACCAGGCCGAACAGCATGACCAGCTGGTCGACCTGCCCGACTTCGAATTCCAGGTAAAGCCGGTGGCCGTCGCGGTCTTCGACCAGCACGAGCAGGTCACGCGGCACGGACATGTCGTGCAGGCCGGGTTCCAGCGTGCGCAGGTGCGCGGGCAGGGTGGCCGGGCCATCCAGGTAGGCCGTCATGTTGCGCGTGTCCGGCAACTCGGCGGCCGGGTTGGCGTCGTATCGCTCCCAGAAATAGCTGGCTTCACCCTCGAGCGCCGTTTCGATCAGTACATCTTCAACCAGCCTGGCGGCGACAAAAATGCCGACCACGACGGCGAGCGTGATGTACAGCGCCTGCAGAAGCAGGCTGCGGCCGAGCCGCCGGTTCAGGCCGCGATTACTGGTCATCCGGGTCGGCGAGCCGGTAACCCAGGCCCTGCAGGGTGTGCAGCAGCGGCTTGTCGAAGGGTTTGTCGATCACCTTGCGCAGGTTGTACAGGTGGCTTCGCAGGGCATCGCTATCGGGCACGATGTCGCCCCAGACCGCGCGCTCCAGGTCACGCCGGCTCATGACCCGCGGTGACACCTTCATCAGCGTGGTGAGCATTTTCAGGCCGATGGGCGTGAGCGTCAGCGGCTGGCCCTGGCGGCTGACTTCCCAGGTGCCGGTGTTGACCGTGAGATTCGCTACCCTCAACACCTGGCTGGTCATCTCACCGGAGGCGCGCCGCAGCATGGCGTGCAGGCGGGCGTCCAGTTCCTCCATCTCGAAGGGCTTGACCAGGTAGTCGTCGGCGCCGGCCTCGAGCCCGGCCACCTTGTCTTCCAACGTGTCGCGCGCGGTCAGCATCAGGATGGGGGTGTCGCGATGGGCCTCCTGGCGGAACTTGCGGCACAGGTCCATGCCATCCAGCCCCGGCAGCATCAGGTCGAGCACGATGGCATCGAAGGGCTCGGTCACCGCCAGGTGCAGCCCGGTGATGCCGTCGGCGGCGTAGTCGACCTCGTAGCCGGACGTCTCCAGGTGGTCGCCCACCATGGCGGCAATGTCGTGGTTATCTTCAATCAGCAGGATGGTGGTCACGGTTCTGCGCCCCTCTTTACATCAACACAATTGTAGTCGCGTCCACGTGAAGGCCATGTAAAGCCCATGACCGGCCCCGCCCGGGTCACGATTTCACGCCGGCTTGACGCCCGTCAAGGCCGAAGCATTGCGTCTTCATGACGAGTTCACTGCCCATTCACGGCCCGCGTGGAGACTTGTCGACGTGCTCAGCGGCCCCGCGCCGCCGGGCCACTACCGGACTTCATCAACGAGGAGAAGCAACCATGAAATTACGCACGCAGGCTTTGACCGCCCTGGTCGCCCTCGGTGTCAGCGGCATGGCTTTTGGCCAGGCCCGCGTCACCGTCGCTCACTTTGCCCCGTTCGCCGACTCGCTGGACGCGACGTCCGTGAGCGTGGTGCTGAACGGCACCACCGCGCTGGAAGATGTGAAGTTCAAGGACTTCACGGACTATATTGAACTGGACGCGGGTGACTACACCATCGACATTGTCCCGACCGGCGCGGCAGACCCGGCCATCACCGCCGACTTCACGCTGACCGACGGCATGGACTACACCGTCTTCGCGACCGGTAACGGCAGCAACCAGCCGCTGGAGCTGATGGCACTGGCCGATGACAACACCATGCCGGCGGCCGGCAACGTCAAACTGCGCGTTTACCACGCGGCGCCGTTTGCCGACACGCTGGAAGCCACCGAGGTCTCCATCCGCACCGCGGGCGGCGACATTGTCGGCGGCCTGCAGGGCGTGCCCTACGGTGTCGGCAGCGACTACCTGGAAGTCCCGGCAGGCACTTATGACCTGAAAGTGGCGTCCAATGACGGCCTGGTCAACTACATTGACCCGTTGCCCGTCGACCTGCCGGACGGCGCTATCGTCACCATCTTCGCCGTGGGCGACGGCGGCAACCAGCCGCTGGGCCTGATCGCGGTGCCGGTGGGGGAACTGCCGCTGCGTACCCCGGTTGACGAGTCGGCTTCAGGCATTTTCCAGCTACTGGACGACCAGGGTGAAGTGGTTCCCGGCCACGGTTTCAACTTCTTCTCACTGGCCGGCCAGAACCGTGCCGTCGGCGACTGGCTGTTTTATGACGAGATGGGCGAGCCCACCTGGCTGACCTTCGACAGCGGCGGCGGTGGCTTCGACGGCGAGATCACCACGGCCACGCTGTATCGCACCACGGAAATGGGCGGCCCGCAGACCGAAGACATTGGCACCATCACCATCGGCGTCGAGTCATGCCAGACCCTGGTCGCCGAAGTGACGATGGGCGATGACGCGCCGGTGATGTACTCCGGCAACCGCCTGACCCCGACGGCCAGTTGCCCGTTCTGACGGCATAGCACGCACTCCTTCCAAAGGGCCGTCCCCCTGGCCCAAGGTTTTCCGCCGGCCTCGTGTCGGCGGTTTTTTTTGGGCGCTGAACACGTCGCGGCAGCAGGCAAGCTAAAGGTGAGGCGGTATACTCGGCCTATCTTCAGGGGCAAGGGGACCGTATGCGCTACGAGGCGTTCATCAGCTATAGCCACAGGGACAAGGCCTGGGCGCGCTGGCTGCAGAACGCGCTGGAGCGCTACCGCCTGCCGAAGGCGCTGCGCGACCAGAACGGTCGCGATGGTGGCAAACGTTTGCGACCGTTCTTTCGCGACGATACCGAACTGGCATCGTCGGAAGACCTGACCGCCGCCATCACCCAGGCGATGGAACAGTCGGCGGCACTGATCGTGATCTGCTCGCCGCACGCCGCCGCCTCGCGCTGGACCAACAGGGAAATCCGCGCTTTTCGCAAGATCGCCCCCGACCGGCCCATCCTGCCGCTAATCGTCGAAGGTGGTCCCGAGCGCGACGCCCCCGACTGCGCCTTCCCCGAAGCCATGCTCTTTGACGACGCCGGCAACCCGCGCCCCGAGCCCCTGGCCGCTGACCTCCGCCCTGGCGCCGACGGCAAGCGCGGCGCACAACTCAAGCTCATCGCTGGCCTGCTGGGCGTCGGCGTCGATGCCCTGCGCCAGCGCGACCAGCAACGCCGCATGCGCGTCATGGGCGCCGCTACCGCCGGCGCCATGGCCGTCAGCGTCGTGACCATCACGCTGGCCATCCTGGCCGTCCAGGCCCGCAACGAGGCCGACGTCCGCCGCGGCCAGGCCGAAAGCCTGATCGACTTCATGCTGGTCGACCTGCGCGACCGCCTGCAGCCCATCGGCCGCCTGGACGTGCTCGATGCCGTCGGCGACGAGGCCAGTGAATACTTCAACGCCCTGGGTGACCGCGGCACCGACGAGGAATTGCTCAAACGCGCCCTGGCGCTGCGCCAGCTGGGCGAGGTGGAGTTTGCACGCCGTGATTTTCCTGCCGCCCTTCAGGCGTTCGAGGACTCGCGTGAGCTGACCGCGGCGCTACTCGCCAGGCATCCGGACAACGCCGAGTACCTGTTCGAGCAGAGCCAGGCAGAGTTCTGGGTGGGGTACGTGGCCTGGCAGAACGACGACCTTGATGGTGCAGAACTCTCCTTTCAGCGCTATCACGACCACAGCCAGCGATTGTTGGCGAATGAACCGTCCAACGAAGACTACAAGCTCGAAATGGTTTTTGCCCTGACCAACCTTGGCGCCCTGGCACGTGCACGGGGCGATCGAGAGGCAGCGCTCCAATTTATTCAGTCGGCCAACCGGCTGAATGAAGAATTGCTGGCGAAAAACCCTGGTGACGATACGTTGAGGGAAGAGCTTGCCCAGGGATATTCATGGGAGGGGTCGGCGCGTCGCGACCTTGGGGACCTGAGTGAAGCAGACCATGCGTTGGCAAGGTCTGAAGAACTGTTTCGGTCGCGCTGGAATTCCAGGGAAGACATGCGCTCCGGCGAGCGCCTGGCCTATCTGCTTGGTATACGCGCGGATTTGCAGTGGAACCTGGGCGATGTCGATAAGGCGCATGACATGGTTTCAGAATGCCAGTCGATTTTTGACGAGCTTGTTACTCATGATCCATCGAATGACTCCTGGGCGCACGCCAACCAGAGGTGCCGGGTCTGGGTTGCCGAAGCCAAGTTCTATATGGGCCAGGTCGAGGCAAGCCGACAGGTTCTGGATGACGTTTACCAGCGACTCTCAAATGATGGTCCTGCCTCGAAGCAAGGGGCGGAGCTCAATGCGTTATTGACTCAGACGGTATGCCTGCAATCCCAAATGGACTTTCGGCTGTCATCAGGCGCAGACGCTATCGGTCGGGCAGAGTCGTGTGTCCAGCATCGCCAGGCGTTAATGGACGCCAGTGATCAGTACACGGCGAATGTCGACTTTGCCCTGGCACTGGGCTCACTAGGCGCTGTCCTGGCGGCGCGGGGCTTCGATGATGAATCAAGACGAGCCTGGCAACGCGCGCTTGATGAGCTTGATGTCGAACAAATGCATACACCGAAAAGCCGGGCGGTGCTTGCCACGCTTCTTTCACGCATGGGAGATAGCGAGGGTGCGCAGGTTCACTGGCTTTATCTTGAAGAGATAGGATTCAGTGACCCACGTTATCGACCAACATTTGACGAGTTGGCCCGTAATTAGCCCAGAGATTCGATCCATTCGGCCAAAATCCCACAAACGAAAGAAAAAGGAGGCGTTCTTATGACCACGACACTTTCCGATGTAACCCTGGATATCAGGAGTTCCAATTGTGGTTCGCCCGCGTTTGCCAAGGCGGCTACCCTGGTGGCATCCACGTCAAACCCGCAGTCACTGAGTTACAGCTACCAGTACGCCGGTGGGAGTGACACCCAGGGCAATGAAACCGTCCCGAAGGGACAGGGGGAACAATCTTTCCTGGTCAAGCTGATCGCTGATTCGCGTTATCACCTGGTTGACGTCTCCTTCGGCACAGGAAACACACAGTTGAGCAAACACGATCAGGATACCTACAAGGTAACGATCAAGGATGCGGATGACGCGGTTGAGACGGACTATTACCAACTGTCTGTGAAGGACACCTCCAACGGCGACTGCACCTTTTTGTGTGACCCCCGCGTGACCAACACCGATCCTGATTGAGTGACCTTGCTCCGGTGGCCTCAAAGGGGGGGCACCGGGTGGGCTGTCACAAAAGTTTCTCTTGCTATTCAGGAATTTTAGGCCTACAGTTCGCTCCGCACGTACCAGGCAGCTTTAAGTTGGAGCGCCGCGTGCTAACGAAAGATTAGTTGCAGTACCCTTTTCTCAGAAGTCCCATATTGGTAACCCCATTATTTCGATTTTCTTGAGACGCGCGATTGATCCGTCGTTTTTATTGATATTCAAGGAAATTGACATGCAGAACGGTACCGTTAAATGGTTCAACGAAGCCAAGGGCTTCGGTTTCATCGCTCCTGAAGATGGCGGCAAGGACGTGTTCGTCCACTTCTCGGCCATCCAGGCTGAAGGCTTCAAGGTGCTGACCGAAGGTCAGGCCGTGACCTTCAAGATGGAAGACGGCCCGAAGGGCCCGCAGGCGACCCAGGTCGTTCCTGGCTGAAGCCGGCTTTCCGGACTTCGAAAAAACCCCGCCATCGGCGGGGTTTTTTTTGGCCTGAGTGTTGGGGTCAGAGTGGACTCCGACCCGACTCTGAGTCCACTCTGACCCCTTCGCTTCGTCAGGGCGAGATCGGCGCGTCGGCGCCCAGTCCCGGCCCGTAGACCAGCGCGTTCAGCAACAGCCGGTTGGTGCCGTAACTGGCGCCGCGGAACATCGGCGAGCCAGCGAACAGGATCAGTTGGCCGTCGCCAACGGATTCGCGGGTGACCCAGGCGGCGTTGGCGACGCGTTGCGCGGCTTCCGGCCACAGCAGGCCGCTCATGCGCAGGCGTAACTCGTGCTGTTCGGGCAGGGCGGCCCAGCCGACGCGGGTAGTGCCTTCACCGTTGTCACTGCTGACGCCGGCGGCATTGAGTATGCCCTGCCAGCCGCTGGGCTCGACTTCGCGATACACACCCAGGCGCACCACGGCGCGGCTCTCATCGCCTGACATCAGCAGCGGGTTGTTCTGTACCAGCACCGGCAGCACCTCGCCCACGCCGCTGGTGAGCCAGTGGTGCTGGTCCACGCGCGCGGCGACATAGGCGCCGGACGGCATGAACTGTGCCTGCCAGGCATCCATCTGCTTCAGTTCGTCGGTCTTGGGCCGGGCCGGCGCCTTGCGCCAGGGGTAGTCGACCTCAACCGGGGCGGTGTGTGACCAGATGGCGTCGTCATCAAGGCTGACGTTGTTGGCCAGCCACTCGCGTTGCAGGCGGGTTTCATAGTCGTCCAGCTTGTCGAGCACGCTGCCCAGGGTTCGGACGCTGCTGAACTCCGCGTCCGCGTCGGTCAGCGCGCCGGTGGCGCCGTCGATGGCAATCAGCGTGCCGCCGGCACGGGTCCAGGTCTTCAGCGCGTCGCGCTCGCTGTCGGACAACTGCCCCCAGTACAGGTCCGGCAGCACGATGACGTTGTAGCGCCGCAGGTCCAGGAAGCCGAGCATGTTGCGGTCCAGGTGCGAATGGCGGATGCCCAGGTGCCGGTCGATGCTGTGCCAGATGGTGCCGTAGTCGTAGCCGCTGGTGCTGCCGCGGGTGACGATGGCGATCTGCGGACGTTGAAGCGCCACGAAATGATGACTGCCGGCGTCGGCAAACTCACCCTCGCCGGCGCCGTTCGTGAACGCGGTGACGGGCAGGTTCAGTTCATTCGCCGTATCCGTGACGCGCGTAGCCAGTTGCTGCCAGTGCCCGTCGGCATCGACACCTGCCTCGGGCGGGTTGTCGTAGCGCAGCACGACCACGCTGCCGCGTGGCGAGTCAGTACCGTCCAGCCGGGTGGCCTCGTCGGTCAGGCGCACGCGCACGCCCTGTTCCAGCAGGCGGGCGGCGAAGCCCACCGAAGCGTCGTCCAGGCCGGAGGCCAGCCAGCCCATGCCTTCACCAACAGCCTCTGGTGCCGGGTTGTCGGCCTCGGAAACTGCCCACGGCGCCAGGCCGGCACGCAGGTGGCTGGGTACCTCCAGCGTTTCCAATCCGAACATCATTCCCAGGTTCCAGGCGGTGGTGTCGTACATGATCGAGTCGCCGTCGCGCAGCACGCCCTCGCGCTCGCGCCGCAGCACTTCGTCACTGATTGGCGTGTCGAACTCCAGCATCGTCGCCAGCAGGCGGGCTTCCGGCTGGCGGTTGGGAATGACCAGGCTGCCGGCCGGAACATCGTAGCGGTCAACGGTCTCGCCCAGCTGGTTGGTCGCGCCAGACACGGTGAAGGCGTCATCGGCGCGGAAAATCTCGAAACCCTGCCATGCCAGCACGTCGGCCAGCGTGTCCAGGCGCGTGTGGTTGCCATTGGCCATGACCACGAAGCTGCGGTTGCCGTACGGGCCGCCGGACGACACGTTGGCGCGGCGGTCGGCCAGGTAGTCGCGGTACATCGCTTCGTGGTGTTCCGCCAGCGTCGACAGGTTGGCGAAGGTGCTGGTCACGTGGTGGTGCACGGCCTCGGCATAGGTCACAACGCGGCCATCGCCACGGCGCACGCCGTCTTCGGAGTAGCGCGCCTGTTCGTAGAGGATGTTCAGCGCGCCACGATACTGGCTATAGGTGGTGTAACCGGGGTACAGGTCGTCGAAATACTCGCGGTTGAAATAGGGCCAGGTGCGCTGGTCAAACTCGCGGCCCTGGTCTGCGGCAAAGACCTCGCCCCATTCACCCAGGTAGTCGGGCCGATGGGCGTTGATGGGCTGCGACGACGGGGAGAAATGGTAGGTTTCCTGGCTACCCATCTCGTGCCCGTCAATGACAATCTGCGGGTACCAGCGGTTGATGGCGTCGACCTTGCCACGCGTCTCCGGGTTCACGCCCAGGATGTAGTCACGGTTCAGGTCGTACAGGTAATGGTTGCCGCGCCCCCAGGGCCAGGATTGGCGGTGCAGCAGTGACTGGTCATCCACGTTAGGTGCGGCGCCACGGGCTTCCTGCAGCGACTTGGTGAAGCGCGCGCGGCCGTCTGGGTTCATCACCGGGTCGATGATGATGACCAGTTCTTCCAGCAGCGCGGTCACGGACGGGTCGGTCGAGGCCAGCAGGTGGTAGATCGACATCAGCGCGGCATCGGCGCCGGATGATTCGTTGCCGTGAATCGAGTAGCCCATCCAGGCGATGCCGGGCAGCCGGCTGATGATCGTGTCGGCGTCGCCACCGGACAGTTCACGGGGGTCGGCCAGCCGGGCCACATCGGCCTGGATTTCGTCGCGGCGGCCGAGTTTGTCCGGCGTCGAGATGATCACGTGGTACAGGTCGCGGCCCTCGTGCGTGGTGGCGTAGGGCAGCATCACGGCGCGATCGCTGGCGTCCACCATGGCGGTGATGGCGGCGATCAGCTCATCGTAGGTGGCCGGGCGTTTGCCGGGCGTGAAGCCGAGCAGGTCCTCGGGCACCGGAATGGCCGGGTCATGCTCGCCCGGTAGCAGGGCGGTGTGGTATTCGAGCTCGGGGAAGGGCGTTGGCGCCAGGTTGTCGCGCGCGGCCAGCGTCGTGCTGGCAAGCAGGGTGAGGGCGGTCAGAAAGCAGGTAACGGAACGGCGCATGGGACATCCTGGCGGCTGGGAGCAGCCGCCAATCTATGTCCGCTAAGGTGACCCGGTCAATAGCGCCTGGATGTAATCAACGCCCTCGGGGCTGTCAGCCTGCGCCAGCCAGAACAGTGCGTGTTTGCGGTCGTGCATGTCCTGGCGGGTGTTCTCGATCAGCGCGATCAGCACGTCGATGCGGTCCGGCGCGGGTGACTGGGCGTAGGAGAAGATGGCCTGCTCACGGATCTTCTCACGGTCACCGGCGGTCATCAGCTCGAGCAGCACGTCGCGGGTTTCTTCAACGCGCAGCTGGCCCATCCAGAAAATCGCGTGCTCGCGGGTGCGGGGGTCGTTGCCGTGCAGGGCCGTTTCGACCAGTTCATTCCGGGCCTCGGTGCCGGCATGCAGCGCGACGGCCATCATCCGGTCGTCGGTGTCGCTGTCGCCCAGCCAGGCCAGGCTGTCGCCGGTGGCGACCGGGCCCAGGTTGGTCCAGCCGTCCCGCGCATGAACCTCGCAACCGGGGCTGAAGGGCCGCAGTTTCGTGATTTCGCCGCCCTCGACCCGCGCGAAGAGGTTCATCACTGAGCCGCCTGCACCGCCCGCACCCGTCGTCACTGCCTGTGGCTCCGCTTCATCCACGTGGTCGACAGAAAAACCATCCTGGTCCAGGTCACAGGCCATGCGGGTGGGACGGTTGTTGTTCCAGGTGTGACAGCACCATTCGCCGCGGGTCTCCACGGCGTCAATCTGCCAGCGGTACCAGCCGTCGGCCGCGAACGGGGGGCGAGCGTCGGCGCTGACCAGGGTCGCGGAGAGTCCCAACGTGAAGACGAAGGCGCGGATCACGGCTGGACTCCGTTGTCGCCGCCACCCAGCGCCGCGTCGATGGCCTCCATGGCGGCGTCACTGTCCATGATGACCAGCAGGCGCAGCAGCTCGGCCTTCTCCTGGTCATTTCCGGCGGAACGGAACAGGTCGAGCGCCAGTTCCTCGTCGTCCGCGATCAGGATGCCGTTGCGGACCGCCTCGCGAATGCCCGGGTCATCCGTGTCCAGGTAGATTTCGCGGAAGGCCTCGCTGATGTTGTCACCACCGGCGATACCCAGCCCTTGCAGTGCCGCCTTCTGGCGCAGCGGGTCACTGCCGTCCCTCGCCATGACCAGCAGGGTTTCGGTGTCGCCGGCGATGGCATAGGCATCGATCAGGGATTCCATCGCGCCCGGTCTGTCGCGCAGTTGCTGCAGCATGTCGGTGGCGCCCATTACGCCCAGTTGCTGGACCGCGGCCTCGAATTCCTCGTCGCTGCCGGCATTCGTGGCGATGGCGAACACGGATTCCTTGTCGCCGGCAATCATGTAGGCCTCGAGCACGGCTTCGCGGACCGCCATGTCACCGGCGCTGTAGACGTCGGCCAGTTGCGCGGTGAGTGCCGGGTCGCCATTGATGCCGATGGAGCGGATGGCCTCCAGCTGCAGCTCGCCATCACTGTTCTGCGCGTACTCGAGCAGGGTCTGTTCGGCCTCGGGCAGGTCGATCTGGCCCAGTACGAACAGCGCGCGGGACTTGAGTTCGTCACTGCTGTCGCCGGCCAGCAGGCGCTGAACCACGGGCAGGGCGCGCTCGGAAGGCGCTACCATCAGCGCCTCGATCGCGACCAGTTGCAGCGCCTCGGTGCCATCGTCCTGGGCCTGGGCGTGAACCGTGGACAGGGCAACCATGACGGCAAGCGCGGGTGCGGCCAGCCGCGTGGTGGTCATCTGTGGGGTACGTTTCATGTCTAGTTTCCTTCGTTTGGCCGGGGCAGGGCCCCGGCGGGTCATCCTGATCAGATCGTCGTTGGCTTTGATGCCGGCTGCTGCAGCCGGGTTAGCACGGCGTTCAGCTCGAAAGCCAGTTGCCGGCGTAGCGCCTCGGCGTCCTCGGGGGAGGTTTCGGCATCGGCCAGTCGCAGCAGGATGGGCTCGATGGCGCGCATCACGCGCGCGATGTCCGGGGCTTGCTGCTTCTCGGCGGCGCGCTCGAACAGGCGGTTCTGGGCAATGATCTGTGCCAGCAAGGCGTCGCGGTCGGCCGCGTCGCGCTGGCCCAGGTCAGCCAGCTCACTGCGGCTTTCGCGCAGGTACAGCTGCAGACCGCGCTCGAAAGACGCAGGCTGGGCCGTTGGTACCGGGTCCGTCACCGGTTCAATGGCAACGGGCTTCGGCCCGATACCGGGCCCCGGCCCCGGCGCCTGTCCAGGCACCCAGATACCGATGCCAACACCCAGCGCCAGCACCGCGGCAAAGGCCGCGCCCAGGCCAAGCAGCGGGCGGCGGGTGGTTGAAGCGGCCGCCTTCTGGCGTTCAAGGCGTGCTTCTCGTTCGAGCAGGTCATGCCACTGGTGCTTGCGGTGCCCGGGTGCGGGGGTCAAGGCATCGCCGGTCAGGGACTCCAGCTCCGCGACCAGCTGCCGATAGCGGGCCGCCAGAACGGCATCGGATGCCAATGCGGCCTCGACAGACCGGCGTTCGTCGTCGGTCAGGCCGTCGCGCCAGTAGTAGAGGGTGAGTGTCTGGTCGTCGATCATGATGCGCTCCTCAGGCCACTCATCGTGACCCGCAGCTTCTTGACCGCCCGGAACAGGGCTTGCTTGACCGTGCCCAGGCTGGTGGTGAGTTCGGTGGCGATTTCCTGCAGCGTCCACTGCTCCAGGTGTTTGAGGATGAAGCACACGCGCTCCATCTCCGACAGCCCGCGCAGTGCGCTTTGCAGCGAGGTGTCCAGTTCGTCGTAGTGGTGCGCGACATCGGGCGTGGGCTGGTCGTCGCACGAATCCGTCTCCATCGCCTGCCAGCGCTCGGGGTGGCGCGCGCGCACCAGCGACAGCGCCGAGTTGACCGCAATGCGATGGATCCAGGTGTCGAGTTGCGCCTCACCGGCAAACTGGCTGCGCTTTCGCCAGGCATTGAGCAGGGCGTCCTGGACCGCGTCACCGGCGAGTTCCGGGTTGCGTGTAATACGCAGGCACGCGGAATACCAGTAGTCACCGCGCCGGGCGATGGCCTGGTGAAACGCCGACTCACTCGGCGCCCCGGAGTCGTCAGTCTGGGCTCTCATGCGTATTGGATGCCTGGGGTGCAGCGTGGGTTAGCAACAATCCGGAATTTTTTCGTCCCCGATCACTTTTTCAGTGTAACGGTTACCTTGCACGGGTAATTGTTACGCGCGTTCTGGAAAGTCATTGATAATGTAAGTGCATGAAAAATATGGGATATGATATCTGGCATGGAGTTTGCTGGGTGTTCTGCAGCGATGGGCGTGCCCTTTCGCGATTCGACAGACAGACAGGAGAAAGACCATGAACAGGCAAACCCTGACCGGAGTGATGATTGGCGCCGTGGCGGTGACCGCCATCGGTACGTTTGCAGGCGTCCAGCTGAACCAGGACCCGGCGTTCGCGGAAGTGATCGACGTCGAACCGATCTACACCACGGAATCCGTGCCACGCGAGGCCTGCCGCGAGGAACTGGAAACCCGACAGAAGCCAGTCAAGGACAAACACCAGGTCACGGGTACCGTGGCCGGTGCGGTGATCGGCGGATTGTTGGGTAACCAGGTGGGGGATGGCAGTGGCCAGGATATCGCCACCGCCGCAGGCGCGGTAGCGGGCGGCTACGCCGGTAACAAGGCCCAGGAGAAAATCCAGGAAAACAATACGGAGCAGGTGCCGAAGACCGTCTGCGAAACCCGGTATGACACCTACCAGGAGCAGGCGGGTTTCATGGTGACTTACGAACTGGACGGTGAGCGTCACCGGATACGTATGGATGAAGACCCCGGCCGCCGCATTCCGGTGGAGGATGGTGAGCTTCGGATCTAGTCCAGGTACAGCGAGTACTCGGGGAAATCCAGTTCGATCGGATCGGCTCCTGAACTCGCCTGCTGGTGGGCCTGGCGGCGCAGTTCCGCCAGGTCCACGGTGATCTGCGCGCGCATAGCCGCAAGGCTGTCCCATTTTTCACGAAACCCGGGGCCGGGTCGTTCACCATCCAGGTCGCGCATCATGGCGCCGATATCGGCATACGCGGCGTAGATCCGCTCGGCCTGCTCGCGCTCGAAGGCATCGATGTCCGCCAGTGCGGCGGCCAGTTCGGGTGATGTCGCGGGGGCGGGTGGTGGCGGCCCCGGCGTATACGCGTCGAAATAGTCGATGGCGTCACTGGCAGACATTGATGCGGCATTTCGCCAATAGGGCAGCGTGTTGCGATTCAGCACGGTGTCGCTTGCCGGTTCAATGACCAGCACCGTGGGTGTGCCGTAAATGACGGGTACGTCCCAGGCCTGGATCACGTCGCGTACAAAATCGTAGTAGCCCACGTTGACGCGCTGCACAACATAACGCTCGTCCACCAGGGCCCGGAAACCCGGGTCGGCCAGCAGGTCGATGAATCCGCGGCTGTCGTGACACCAGTCGGCCCCCATGACCACCATCAGCAACTTGCCCCGGTCGCGTGCGACTGTGCGGGCCGCTTCAATGGAATTATGGATTTCGGAGTAGCTGGACGTTTCCGGGTAAAGGGTTGGTTCACCGGGTGAGCTGGCCAGTGCCAGCGGTGACAGGACGGCCAGGATCAGGGCCAGGATCAGGGTTTGAGACAACTTTCGGAGCATGGGCCACACGCGATATTCGCCGGGAACGGGTGGGGCATCATATCCCGTATTGGCTGTTGACGATCCACAGCCGGGATAGCAGTGGCGCCGCCCATGCAGGCAGCGCCACTGATCAGGCCTTGGATTACTTCACGTCGAAACGGTCCGCCGTCATGACCTTGGTCCAGGCGGCCACGAAGTCGTCGACAAAACGGTCACTCGAGTCGTCCTGGGCGTAAAACTCGGACACGGCACGCAGCTCGGAGTTGGAGCCGAACACCAGGTCGACCGGTGTGGCGGTCCATTTCACGGTGCCGGATTCACGGTCCTTGCCCTCGTACAGGCCGTCGGTCGCTGACTTGCTCCACACCGTGGACATGTCGACCAGGTTGACGAAGAAGTCGTTGGACAGGGTGCCCGGTGCGTCCGTGAATACGCCATGGGCGGTGTTGCCGTGGTTCGCGCCGAGTACACGCAGGCCGCCGACCAGCGCAGTCATTTCCGGCACGGTCAGCCCAAGCAGTGCGGCGCGCTCGACCAGGCCTTCGGCCGGTGTACGCGGGAAGTCCGGTGACAGGTAGTTACGAAAACCGTCTGCCTTCGGCTCCAGCCAGGTGAACGAATCGGCGTCGGTCATTTCCGCGGTGGCATCGGTACGACCGGCCACGAAGGGCACGTCAATGTCATGACCGGCATCGGCCGCGGCCTTCTCGATGGCGGCGGCGCCGCCCAGGACGATCAGGTCGGCCAGGGACACCTGGGTGTCACCGGCGTCATCGTTGAAGTCGGCCTGGATGGCTTCCAGCTTGCCCAGCACCATGGCCAGTTCTTCCGGCTGGTTGACGGCCCAGTCTTTCTGCGGGGCCAGTCGCACACGAGCGCCGTTGGCGCCGCCACGCATGTCGGTCTGGCGGAAGGATGCCGCCGAGGCCCACGCGGTGCGGACCAACTGCGGGACGGTCAGGCCGCTGTCGAGGATGGCCGCTTTCAGGTCGGCCACGTCATCGGCATCGATGGTGTCGTAGTCCGCTGCCGGTACCGGGTCCTGCCAGATGTAGGTCTCTTCCGGCAGCCAGTCACCCAGGTAGCGCGAGGTCGGGCCCATGTCGCGGTGGGTCAGCTTGAACCACGCGCGGGCGAAGGCGTCTTCGAACTCTTCCGGGTTCTTCAGCCAGCGCTGGGTGATCTCGCGGTAGGCGGGATCCTCGCGCAAGGCCAGGTCGGTGGTGAACATGATTGGCTGGTGACGCTTGTCCGGGTCATGCGCGTCCGGTACCAGGCCGGCACCGCCGCCGTCCACCGGCACCCACTGCTGCGCACCCGCGGGGCTGGCGGTCAGCTCCCACTCAAAGCCGTACAGGTTCTGCAGGTAATTGTGCGTCCATTGCGCCGGGCTCACGGTCCAGGCGCCTTCCAGGCCGGAGGTGACGGTATCGGCACCCTTGCCGGTGCCGCATTTGTTGGTCCAGCCCATGCCCTGGTCTTCCAGCGGGGCGGCCTCGGGGTCGGGGCCGACACACTCGGACGGCTTGTGGGCGCCATGCGCCTTGCCGAAGGTATGTCCACCGGCGATCAGCGCGGCGGTTTCCTCGTCATTCATGGCCATGCGGCCGAAGGCCTCGCGAATGGCCTCGGCGGCCAGCAGCGGGTCGGGGTTCTTGTGGGGGCCTTCCGGATTAACGTAGATCAGGCCCATCTCGGTGGCGCCGAAGGGGCGCTCCAGGGTACCGTCGTCGTTACGGCGCTGGGACGTCAGCCACTCACCTTCGGCACCCCAGTTCACTTCTTCCGGCTCCCATTCATCGGCGCGGCCAAAGGCGAAACCGACGATCGGAAAACCCATGTCTTCCATGCCGATGGTGCCGGCCAGGACCATCAGGTCGGCCCAGGACACGGCGTTGCCGTACTTCAGCTTGATCGGCTGAAGCAGGCGGCGGGCCTTGTCCAGGCTGGCGTTGTCGGGCCAGGCGTTCAGCGGCGCGAAGCGCTGCATGCCGCCATCGGAGCCGCCACGGCCGTCGATCAGGCGATAGGTGCCCGCGGCGTGCCAGGACATGCGGATAAAGAACGGGCCGTAGTGACCGTAGTCGGCCGGCCACCAGTCCTGGGAGTCGGTCATCAGGGCTTTCATATCGGCCTTGAGTTCGTCCAGGTCCAGCGTGGCGAAAGCCTCGGGGTAACTGAAGCCGGCGCCCATCGGGTCGGCCGAGCCGGACGAGTCACGGAGCGGCTCGAGCTGCAGGCGGTTGGGCCACCAGTAATCGTTGTCGCGCACGACCGTGTCGGCCATGGCCGTGGTCGTTGAGCCCATTGCGCACACGAGCGCGACGGAGATCGCGGTACGCAGTTGCTTCATTGTTTTCATCCTGATCCTCACTGTGTGAAGGCCGGCAGGGGCGCCGGTCGTGGAATCAGTATATTTTTCGGTGGCTTGCGAGCGCCAATTGAAAATATTGAATGAATTGGTAGCTGTTTTCTATGGGCGCCTGGGCATTGGCTTTCCGCGCTCAGCCCTTGCCTTTCCGATGGTAGGTGGCTACAAACACGGGCGCCCATTCGCCGGTTTCGGCGTTTTTTTGCAGTAATTCCTGCAGCACCGTGCCATCGGCCTGCGGGGTCCAGCGGCCGCGGAACGGATGACGTTCGCCGCTTGCGTGGTAGACGGCGTCGCCCTCGAGCACCATCACGCCGTTGTCGTCCAGGCCGCCGCTGTAGTCAATGATGAAGGCCTGGCTCACCCATACTTGCCGCCACAAGCCGGACTCCGGGTCGTAAAAGTTGTAGCTCTGGCCGGTGCCGCCCTGGGCGCTGGTCCATTGTTCCAGTAGCAGGCAGCCGCCTTCCTCGCGACTGATGACATTGGTCCCCACCTGTTGTTCACCAGCGATGACATCCCACTCGCCAACCCAGAAGTCGAAGGCCCGGTAAGCCGGGTTCGCCTGGCAGGGGTGCGGTGTATTCGGCGTTTGCTGGGCCTGTGCAACAGGTAAGGCCATGGCAGTCGCAAGGATCAAACATGGAAAGATGGTGTTGTGGAGCCGCTTCATGGCGTTCCCCTCCCGGTCTGTGGATGCCCTGCACCCAGTCTAGCGAAGCAGACGCGTGGCCAGCGGTCGCTTCATGGCGAAAACCCACGCCCTGTCCCGTTGCGCTGGGCTAGAATCCGGGGATGGAAGAGAAAACCAAGGGTCGACTGACCATGCGGGTGGTAGCCATGCCCGCCGATACCAACCCCTCCGGTGACATTTTCGGCGGCTGGGTGTTGTCACAGATGGATAACGCCGCCGGCATCTGCGCCGGCCAGCGCGCGCAAAGCCGCGTGGTGACCGTGTCCATCGACGGCATGAGTTTCATCCGCCCGGTCAAGGTGGGCGACATCCTGGGTGTTTATACCTACGTCGAATCGGTGGGTACGACCTCGATGGTGATCAATGTCGAAGCCTGGGTGCGGCGCCAGCGCATCGGTAACCGTGAAAAGGTCACCGAGGGCAAGTTCAAGTTCGTGGCGCTGGATGATGAGGGAAATTCTACGCCGGTTCCGGCGGAGCACACCCTGCCGGCCTATGTTCGCGAGAACCTGGCCTTCGGCGCGGGCTAGCCATGCGAGGGACGCGGTCAGGGGTCAGGGTAAGGGGTCAGAATCACGACTCTGACCCCTTACCCTGACCCCGACGTTGGTTGTGCTATTCTCACTTAACACTCACACGCAGGAGCGGGCTCCATGAATCGAATCAAGACCCTATTGACTGTTGGTGTGGTCGCGCTGGCGACCAGTGGTGCCGCCCTGGCCGGCAAGGCCGGTGAGCCGTGTGAGGAAGGCATGGAGCGCATCGACAGTGAACGCTTCTCGCAGATGTACCGCCTGGCCGATGCCCGGCTGGGCGACTACCGCGCGGTGATGATCGAAGATTTCGACGTCGAGTTCGCGTCATGGTGGCGGCGACAGCAGCAGCGCGCCGGCAATTTCGTCAAGCGTTCAGAGATGGACGAATTCACCACCGAGATGGCCCAGTTGGCCACCGAGGTGTTCGAAGAGCGCTTCCGCTCGATGGGTTTTGAGGTCGTCGACCATGTCGACGAAGGTGTCCTGCGGGTCACGCCGAAAATTGTCGACCTGAACTTTATCGTCCCCGACGCGGGCTGGACCAAGTACACCACGGTCCGGTCCGGCAGTTCCGGTGACATGACGCTGGAAGCCACGATCACCGATAGTGTGACCGGCCAGTTACTGGCGACCGTTCGTGACCAGCAGGTCGACCGTGAGCCGGGCAATACCATCCGCAACACCGCCACGACCCGCAAGGTCGCCGCGCGGATGATGGATCGCTGGGCCGAAGACCTGGGCGCCGAACTGTCAGGTTAAGTCCATCTGACAGGTTCGCAGCCATCGCTGATGGCTGCTCAAATGTTGCGAAAAGCCCCGCCCTGGCGGGGCTTTTTCGTTTCTAGAACTGCGACGCCGTCAGCTCAATGTCCGCCTTCTGCCAGGCGATATCGAAATGATGCTGCACTTCGGCGGTGTCCTTGCCCTGCGCCTGCAGGCTCTGGATCAGGCCGTACATGGCCCAGCCGTTGTGCGGGTAAAGCTCCAGGTCACGCCGGTAGACGGCCTCGGCGCGGCTGGGCTGGTCGTCGGCGAGCAGCGCGCGGCCGAGTGTGTGCCGGGTGGGGTAGTACCAGAACGGTGGTTCCGTGTAGGGCAGCTGGTCCTGCACCGCGACGGCATGTTCGAACCGGCCGATGGCGTCGTCCAGGTCACCGTCGGCCATGGCGATTTCTCCCAGCACCAGGGCATCGGCGATGTCGAGCAACTGGGTCGCCGGGTAGGCCAGGGTATCCAGGAAGGTGACATCGGGCATGTCCTTCAGCGCGGCCAGCGCGGCCTCTTCTGTCCGGGCAGCGGCCAGGTCGCCCTTGCGCGCGAAGGCCGTGGCCCGGGCGTAGTGCCAGATGGCGTTGGAGTATTCGAAGTCATCGCGGGGTTGTGGCTCGGCCAGGATGTCGTCCCAGCGGCCAAACTGTGTCAGCGACAGCAGCGGGATGGTGTGGAAAAACTCCACCATCGGGAACTGCTCGATCATCGCCTCGGGCACGTTGGCGGAGACCCGCCGGGCCGAATCGATGGCCAGCTCACTGCGCCCCTGCATGGACGATGCCGCCCACAGGAAATGGATGTTGTGCGGGTAGTACAGCGCCGGGTAGAACCCCTGGGCGTTGCACTGGGCGATGTATTCCTCGTCCACCGCGGCGGCGCGGATATTGGCCTCCGAGGCGTCGTCGTAGCGCCCAACGCGCCAGTAGATGTGGGCCGGCATGTGTACCAGGTGGCCGGCGCCGGGCACCAGGTTGGCCAGGCGGTCGGCCGCGGCCTCGGCGCGCTCGGGGCGGTTCGATGCTTCCACGGCGTGGATGTACAGGTGCAGCGCCAGAGGGTGTTCGGGTGAACGTGCCAGCACGGTTTCCAGCACGCCGATGGCTTCCGCTGCCTCCGGTTTCGGCGTGTCGCCGTCCAGCCAGTAGTCCCACGGCATGGTGTTCATGATCGACTCGGCGAACAGGCTGGCGGCGTCGTCGTCCTCGGGGTATTTCTCGTACAGGGCCCGCATGGCCTTGACGTAGGCCTGGTCCAGCGGCTCTCGGTCGGTACCGGGCTCGCCGTTGTAGCGCGTTGCCAGCGCGTCGATGTAGTCGCGCTCGGCTTCGCTGGCGTGATCTTTCAGCGCCTGGGCCTTGCCGATGGCGGAGAAGGCCTGCACGCGGTCCTCGTCCCCCATGATCGCCTTGCCATCACTGGTGACGTTGATGTTCGGCCCCAGCGCCAGCGCCTCGCCCCAGAAGCACATCGCGCATTGCGGGTCGAGCGTCTGCGCCGCACGGAAGGAGCGCACGGACTCGGCGTGGTTGAAGGCGAAATCGATGACCAGGCCCTGGTCGAAATAGCGCTGGGCATCGGCGCTGGCGGTAGTGATGGCGTGGTGGTGGTCGCCCATGCCCTCGAACAGCGGCGCGCCGGCACGTTGTGCCAGTTCGGTGCCGTGGGCGCCGGGGCGGGTGGATGTGCCGTCAGCGGCAGCTATGGCGGACAGAAACGCCAGCGCTGCGGTCATCAGCAGGATATTTGAATTCATGGGTACGGGTCCTGGGCAGGGTTTCAGAACCAGTATAGGCGCTGTCAGCGGTCTTTCCCGCCTTGACTGGTCCCCGAGTCTGAGCGCCGGCGCAGGTCGTCGAGTTTTTCCTTGATGCGGATCTCGAGACCCCGCTCCACCGGTTGGTAATAGTTCGCCGGCTCCATCTCGTCCGGAAAGTAGCGCTCGCCCAGCGCGACGGCATCCGGCTCGTCGTGCGCGTAGCGATAGCCCTCGCCGTGGCCCAGTTCCTTCATCAGCCGTGTCGGCGCGTTGCGCAGGTGCATCGGAACGTCCAGTGATCCCTTGTCTCGCGCGTCCGCCATGGCCTGGTTGAAGGCCATGTAGACGGCGTTGCTCTTGGCCGCGCAGGCCAGGAACACCGCCGCGTGGGCGATGGCGAGTTCACCCTCGGGGCTGCCCAGGCGCTCGTAGGTTTGCCAGGCGTCCATGCTGATCTGCAGCGCACGCGGGTCGGCGTTGCCGATGTCCTCCGAGGCGATGCGCACCAGGCGTCGGGCGATGTACAGCGGGTCGCAGCCGCCATCCAGCATGCGTGCGAGCCAGTAAAGCGCGGCATCGGGGTCGGTGCCACGGATCGACTTGTGCAGTGCGGAAATCTGGTCGTAGAACACCTCGCCCTGCTTGTCGAAGCGACGACGATGGCCGCTGGCGACTTCGCCGACAATGCCAGGTGTGATCACGCCGTCTTCTGAAAGATCGGCCGAGAGTTCGAGCAGGTTAAGGGCCCGGCGCGCATCGCCATCGGCGGCAGTGGCCAGCTGCTGCAGTGACTCGTCGTCGATGCGGAACGCGCCAGCCAGGCCACGGTCGGTGTCGTAGAGCGCGCGGCGCAAAACGCCTTCAAGGTCGTCCAGTGTCAGCGATTTCAGCACATAGACGCGCGCCCTGGAGAGCAGGGCGTTGTTCAGTTCGAACGACGGATTCTCGGTGGTCGCACCGATGAAGGTGACGGTGCCGTTCTCGACCCAGGGCAGGAAGGCATCCTGCTGGGCCTTGTTGAAGCGGTGCACCTCGTCCAGGAACAGCACCGTGCCGCGGCCGCTGACCTGGTGCTGCTGCTCGGCCTCGCTGACGGCGGCGCGGATGTCCTTGACGCCGGCCATGACCGCCGACAGCGCGATGAAATGCGAGTCCGTGGTGCTGGCAATCATCCTGGACAGCGTGGTCTTGCCGGTGCCCGGCGGCCCCCAGAAGATCATCGAGTGAACGCGGCCCTGGTCGATGGCGCGCCGCAGTGGCTTGCCCACGTCAAGCAGGTGGCGCTGGCCGGTGAATTCCTCCAGGGTAGCCGGGCGCATTCGATCCGCCAGGGGCCGATCGGTACGTTCAGTCGTCGCGAACAGATCGTTCATGGGAGTGGTGGGGTCAGAGTGGGGTCAGAGTCGACTCTGAGTCGACTCTGACC